>NZ_JBVJEA010000006.1:0-103364 GCF_055581985.1 Streptomyces sp. NPDC042336
GCCAGTTGCAGCGTCTCCTCCCGGTCGCCCAGACGGCGCACCTGCTCCCGGAAGGCGTGTACCGGATCGAGGGCGTCCAGGTAGGACTGGGCGAGAGCCGCAGCAGGCCCGGGCCCTGGGCGAAGCCGCCGTCCACGGCCCGGACCAGTTCCCTTTCGTGCAGGGCCGCGCAGATGTTGACGACGGAAGCGCGCGGTATGCCGCCCGCGGCGGCGGCCAGTTGGGCGGGCGACAGCGCACGGCCGCGGGCGTCCGCCAGCGCGTCGAGGATCGCGCCCGCCCGCAGCACGGCCGGTGCCGGTGCGGCACTGGGCCATACGGATCCGTCCCGAGTACTCATGCCGACACACCCTAGTTGTCAGCCTGTTGACAGTAAACCAGTCCATTGACAACAAGTGGTGTCGCACACCGATACTGGGCCCGCAAGCCCCGGAGCGGCGGCGCCACGACGGCGCCGGTCATCGCGGACACCCGCGCACGCCCGGGAACCGGCACCCGTCCCGCCCTGGTGACGACCACCTCCGCCATCCCCGCACCCGGCCGCCGGGACAGACCTGTTCGGCGCGGCGGACGCCACGGCCGGACCGGACCGGACCCGGCCCTCGACCAAGGAAAGCGGCACATGAAACTCGTACGGCTCGGAGACCCCGGGCGGGAACGCCCCGCCGTCATCGACGACCGGGGCGTCACCCGGGACCTCTCCCCCCTCACCCCCGACATCGACGGCGCCTTCCTCGCCGCGGACGGCATCACCCGCACCCGCCGGGCGCTGACCGAGGGCACGCTGCCCGTGCTGGAGGCCGAGGGGCTGCGCTTCGGGCCGCCCGTCGCCCGGCCCGGCGCCGTGGTCTGCATCGGGCAGAACTACGCGGCCCACGCGGCGGAGTCCGGCAGCGAGCCGCTCAACACCGGCACTCCGGAGGGCGTCGCCCTGTCCGGCCGCTTCCCCTATCTGCGGCCCGGTGAGGTGATGGAGATCGAGATCGAGGGCCTGGGGCGCCAGCGCCAGCGCCAGACACTCGGCGCCGCCTGACCGCCGTCCGGGCCCTCGAGGAACTCCCTTGAAACGATGGCGCAGACCTCTTCTCAGTCATCACTTGTATGATACGTTACGACTCAATGAGGGCACGGTTACGGGACTGATCCCGACGGCCGCACGACGCCCGTTCCCCTGGCCCGACGGCACGCTCCCCCACCTCCCGCGCCCCTCGGTCCTTCCCTGGCGCGGGACTGGCCGGACGGCGGGCGGGACGGCGAGGAGAGCTCGAAGAGGGGGAGCAGTTGAAGATCACCGGATTCCGGAGCCTGACTACGGCGCACCACTGGGGGCGTCCCGTCGGGGACGCGAACGGCTTCGTCGCCCAAGGCGTCACCGAGGTCCCGGTCCTGCTGGTCGAGACCGACGGCGGCCTCACCGGAGTGGGCCTCGGCGCACACGGCGAGGCCCGGCGGGTCTTCCCCGCCCTCGACGGGCAGGACCCACGCGCCGTCACCACGCTCTACGACCGGATGCTGGCCCACACCTTCAAGAGCGGTCACGCCGGCACCGCCTTCGGCACCATCGGCGCCTTCGACATGGCGCTGTGGGACCTCAAGGCGAAGATGGCCGGCGAGCCGCTGTGGCGCACCCTCGGCGCCGCCGACCGATTCGTGCCCGGTTACGCGTCCGGCCTCGACATCGCGCTGGACGAGGAGGAGTTGGTCGAGCTGTACGCCGGCTGGGCCGCACGCGGCTTCACCGGCGCCAAGCTCAAGGGCGGCCTCGACACCGAACACGACATCGGCAGGCTGCTCGCGGTCGCCGAGGTGCTGCGCGCCAACACCGCCTCCCCCGCCCTGATGCTCGACGTCAACGAGTCCTGGGGCAGGCACCAGGCCGTACGGCTGCTCGCCCGGATCGAGGACCGCGTCGAACTCGCCTGGATCGAGGAGCCGGTGCGTCGCTGGGACGCGCGGGGACACCGGGCCGTGGGCCGGGCGGCCCGCACGGCCGTCGCCAGCGGCGAGAACCTGACGGGCCTGGAGCAGTTCCGTCCCCTGCTGGCGGCCGACGCGCTCCAGGTCGTGCAGGCCGCCTGTGTCTGGGGCATCACCCACTTCCTGCGGGTCGCGACCCTCGCCCACGGCCACGACCTCCCGGTCAGCCCGGTCGGCTACCACGCCAACCCGCTGGCGCACGCGGCCGCCGCCACGCCCAACCACCTGGTCACCGAGGTGCAGGACACCGGCACGCCGGCCGGACTGACCGTGGACCAGACGATCGAGGACGGCGGCATCGTCCTCGGCGACACGCCTGGGCTCGGCATCACGGTCGACGAGGCCGCGCTCACCGGCCCGCAGGAGAACACCGGCTGGGCCCGCCCCGACGGCCCGCACGTACGCCCCCGCGACGCCGGACTGCGGCTGGTGCCCGAGTCCGGTCCCCCGGGCCGGGCCGGCCGCGCCTCCGCGGGAACCGCCTCCCCCGCCGTGCCCGGCCCCGTCCACCATCCCGCGCGCAGAGAGCACACCGAGAGGGAGAACACGCCGTGACGCGACCCCGTGCCGTCCTCGCCATGAACCCCCGGCTGGTCCGCGCCGTCTTCGACGAGGACGCCCTGGCCCGGCTGCGCCGCGCGGCCGACATCGACACCGAACTGGTCCTCGGCGAACTGGACTCCGCCCGCTCCCGCGACGCGCTGGCCGGTGCCGAGATCCTCGTCGCGGGCTGGGACGCGCCCGTCGTCCGGGCCGAGCACCTGCCCCGTACCAAGCGCCTGCGGGCCGTGGTCTACGCGGGCGGGGTCGCCGCGACCTGTCTGGAGGACCCGGCCGCCTTCGCCGCGCGCGGCGTGGTCGCCGCCAACGCCCGCGCCGCCAACTCGGGACCCGTGGCCGAGTACACCCTCGCCATGATCCTGCTCGCCAACAAGCGCGTCCTCGCCGAGGAGCGCCGCTACCGCGCCACGCGGACCCCGCCCGACCACTTCGGCGCGTACGCCGGGCGCGGCAACTACCGGCAGACGGTCGGCATCGTCGGCGCCTCCACCGTGGGCCGCGCGGTACTCGGCCTGTTGCGCCCATTCGACCTGGACGTCCTGCTTTACGACCCGACGCTCACGGCGGAACAGGCGCTGGCGCTCGGTGCGCGCCTGGTGCCGCTCGACGAACTGATGGCGGGCAGCCGGGTGGTGTCGCTGCACCAGCCCCTGACTCCCGCGACCCGCGGTCAGATCGACGCGGGGCTGCTGGCCCTGATGCCGGACGGCGCGACGCTCGTCAACACCGCCCGGGGCGCCGTGGTCGACCAGGACGCCCTGCTCGCCGAGGTGCGCACCGGCCGCATCGACACCGTGCTCGACGTCACCGACCCCGAACCTCCGGACCCCGACAGCGAGCTGTGGACGCTGGACAACGTCGTGCTCACCCCGCATCTGGCGGGTTCGCTCGGCGGGGAGCTGCACCGCATCGGTGACGCGGTCGCCGACGAGGTGGAGCGGTTCGCCGCGGGTCGCCCCTTCGCCCATCCGGAGGACCTCGCGGCCTGCGCGCGTACGAGGGTGTGGTGAGGCGAATGCGTTCCCGTACCCTCGCACGCGGGCCGCGACTGACCGAACTCGGTCTGGGTGCCGCTCAGTTGGGCAATCTGGCCAGGGAGACCAGCGACACCGACGCCCGGGGTGCCGTCGACGCGGCCTGGGACAGTGGCGTGCGCTACTTCGACACCGCTCCGCACTACGGGCTCGGGCTGTCGGAACGGCGCCTCGGTGCCGCCCTCGCCCGCCGCCCGCGGGCCGAGTACACCGTGTCCACCAAGGTGGGCCGGCTTCTGGTGCCCAGCCCGAAGACCGCGCACCGGCGGGACGACGGCGGCTTCGCGGTGCCCGCCGCCTTCCGGCGCGACTGGGACTTCTCCCGGGACGGCATCCTGCGCTCCCTGGAGGGCAGCCTGACCCGGCTCGGGCTCGACCACGTCGACATCGTCTACCTGCACGACCCCGACGACCACTGGCAGCAGGCCTCCACCACCGGCGTCGACACCCTCGTCGACCTGCGCGACCAGGGGGTGGTGAAGGCGGTGGGCGTGGGCATGAACCAGGCCGCGATGCTGACCGAGTTCGTCCGCCGCTCGGACGTCGACCTGGTCATGGTGGCCGGCCGCCACACCCTGCTCGACCAGTCGGCGCGGGACGAACTGCTGCCGCTCGCCCGGGAGCGCGGGGTCGGCGTCGTCGCGGCCGCCGTCTACAACTCCGGCCTGCTCGCGGCCGACCGCCCTCCGTCCGACGCGACCTACGACTACCGGCCCGCGCCCCGCGAGCTGATCACCCGGGCCGGCGCACTCGCGGACGTCTGCGAGCGCCACGGCGTCACGCTGCCCGAGGCCGCGATCGCCTACCCGCTGCGGCACCCGGCGGTGGTGTCGGTGGTGCTGGGCGCCCGCGACGCGCGGCAGTCCCGCACGAACGCGCAGCGGCTCGCGACCCGGGTGCCCGACGCGCTCTGGGCCGAGCTGGCCGGCCTCGGACTGCTTCCGGACGTCCCTGGCACGTCGTCCGACAGGAGGGAGCGGTCGTGACCGTCGTCGACGCCCATCTGCACGTCTGGGACCCCGGCCGGGCCGCCTACGACTGGCTGGGCCCCGCGATGTCGCCCGTCGACCGCGCCATGCGGTTCCGCGAGGCCCGTCCGGCGCTGCGCCGGGCCGGGGTCACCGCGGCCGTCCTGGTCCAGGCCGCCGACCACGACGCGGACACCGACCACATGCTGGCGACCGCCGCCGCGCACCCCGAGGTCGCCGGTGTGGTCGCCTGGCTTCCGCTGGACGACCCCGGCCGGGCCCGGGCCCGTCTGACCGCGCTGCGCCGAGACCCGCACGTGGTGGGTGTACGCACCCTGCTCCACGAACGGCCCGACCGGGACTGGATCCTCGGTCCCGCGGTGGGCGCGGGCCTCGCGCTGCTCGCCGAGAGCGGCCTCTGCTTCGACTACGCGACCTCCTCCCCCGCCGAGCTGCGCCACCTGCCCGAGCTGGCGGTCCGGCACCCCACCCTGCGCCTGGTCGTCGACCACCTCGGCAAGCCGCCGGTCGGCGGCGGCCGCGAGGACCGGGCCGAGTGGCGCCGCCTGATCGCCGCCGCCGCGAAGCACCCGGGCGTCCACGCCAAGGTCTCCGGGCTCTACTCGCCCTCGGGCCCACTCGACGCGTGGACCACCGACGAGGTCCGGCCGTTCGTCGAGGACGCGCTGGAGCTGTTCGGACCCGAGCGGCTGATGTACGGCGGGGACTGGCCGATCTCCCTGCTGGCCGGGGGCTACGCCCGCACCTGGGAGTCCGTGTGCGAACTCCTGGCGCCGCTGGCCCCCGGCGACCGCGCCGCCGTGCTCGGCGGCACCGCCGCCCGCTGCTACCGCCTCGACCCCGCCCTGCTGGACGCCGCGCGCGACGCGGCCGTGTGATCCGCTCCGGAAGGAACGCCAACGCCATGGAACACAAGACCACGACGCCGGACACGGCCGCGCTGGCCGGCTGGCTGCACAGCTGGGTGACGGACGAAGGGGCGGTCAACGGCTTCCACAACCACAGCGTGTGGGGCACCAACCCGGCCACCTTCCTGGACTTCACCAGCGGGCACACCACGTTCGCGGGACCGGCCGTCGGCGCCTTTGCCCAGGCCCTGGCCGCACGGCCCGACGAGCGGGGTACCGCCCTCCTGCGCCGGCTGCTGCGCTACCAGTGCGCCGAGGTGCAGCCCGACGGGCAGTACGCGCACATCGGCTTCCAGGTCGGCGAGTCGGCGACCAGCGGCCTCATCCACAACGCCGTCGGCAGCCTCGGCATGCTGCTTGCCGTGCGCCACGCCGGCCACCTGCTGCCGGCCGACGAGGTGGCCGCCGTACTGTCCGCCGTACGGCGCAACCTGGACGCCTGCGAGATCTACGGCGGCGGGCGCCCCGGCGCGGACGGCACCTGCAACCAGGAGTACGCCCGGGTCTGGGTCAAGCAGCTCTACACGGAGCTGAGCGACGACAAGACCTACGCCGACGAGATCCCGGCGGACCTGGCCGAGCTGGTCCGGCTCTTCCACCACCGGGGAGTGCCCGACTCGGACAGCGCCGGGACGTTCCGCACCGTGCGCGACCGCACCGAGGGCGGCATCCTGGAGCCCGCCGAGTACTACGGGCTCATGATCGTGCCGCTGGTGCTGGGGTACCGCGCCCAGGGCGATCCGGAACTGCTCGCCGAGGCACGGCGGTTGTGCCGGCACGTGGCCCGTTCCGCCTGGACGGACGAGACCGGCGCCACCCGCTACCACCGCTACTGGTACGTGCGGGGCGACCGGGCCCTGAAGACGGACACGCCGATGCTGATCGCGGGCATGGGACTGACCCTGTACGGCATCCACGAGGTGCTGGCGGAAGGCCCGGACGCGGAGCTGGAGGCGTTCACCGGCGCCTGCCTGGCCACCTACGCCCGCTACCAGACTCCGGCCGGGTACTTCGCGTCCGCGAGCGGCTGGCACAACGAGGCCGACATCGCGCCCAGCACCGCCTGGCACGCGCACGACCTGCTGTTCCTGATGGCCCGTTACGGTCCGGACGAGGACTTCTGGGACCGGGTGACCGCGCCCCGCGAACGGCAGTCGGTGCTGGTCAGCGATCGCGCCCACTGGGCCGAGTCGGGTGTCCACTGGTCGGTGCGCAGCCCGCTGACCGCGGGCGACCTGCATCTGTACGGCCGCAAGGACCGGGCCGTCTTCGCCCGGGAGTTCTTCGCCTGGACGGACCGTGAGCCGCTGCCCGAGGAACTGCGCTACCCGGACGTCCCCGAGTTCTTCGTCGCCGACGACGGCATCTACCGCGTCGACCGCGGCGTGGCCCCCACCGACATCACGGCCGTCGGGCCCCTGCCCTACCGGGGGCGGCTGTGACCAGCGAACGACACCGCCGGCTTTCCCCACCGAGGAAAAGAGAGATGACAATGACGTCAGCCAGAAGAGGGAGCAAGGCGCGCGGCGCCGCGCTCGCCGCCGTGGTTCCCCTGCTCCTCGTCGCGGCCTGCTCGTCGGGCTCCGGCTCGGCGGGGGGCGAGGACGGCGAGATACGGATGATGGTGAACCTGACGGACAACCTCGACCAGGCCTACTGGGAGAAGCTGGTCGGGCCGTTCGAGGACGAGACCGGTCTGAAGGTGAAGATAGAGGGCCCGACCGGCAAGTCCGTCGCCGAGTCCTTCCCGCAGCAACTGGCGGCCGGCACCGCGCCCGACGTCATCCAGTCGATCTTCCCGGACGACGACACGGCGCCGGAACTGATCGACCTCGGCGGCGAGGCCTGGGCCAAGGACACGCCGATGTTCGACGAGTACGCCATGGGCGACGCGCACTACGCGGTCGGTGTCGGCACCCAGACCCAGTCGCTGGTCTACTACAACAAGAGTGCCTTCGAGAAGGCCGGGATCAGCGAGCCGCCCACCACGTGGGAGGAGCTGACCAAGGATCTCGGCGACCTGAAGAAGGCCGGGTACACGCCGATGCAGACGGCCGGGGACTTCCAGACCGGTCTCCAGCTCCAGCAGATCTACCACCCCACGCTGAACCAGCTCCACCCCGAGTGGCAGACCGCGGTCTCCGACGAGAAGCTCTCCGTCGGTGACGCGTACAAGCCCGCGTTCCAGTTGTACGCGGACTGGATCAAGGCCGGTTACCTCGCCAAGAGCGATGTCGGGCTCAGCCCCTCCCAGGCGGACGGCAACTTCACCGCGGGGAAGGTGGGCCTGTACACCAACGGCAGCTGGTTCGCCGCCACGCTGAACAAGGCAGGGGACCTGCCCTTCGAGGTGGGGGTGTTCTCCCCGCCGGCCGCGGACGGCAAGCAGTACCCGGGTCCGCAGGGCGCCACCATGGCCAACCCGTACATGATCCGCAAGGGCATCGGCGACGAGGACGGGGCCAAGCAACTGGTGGAGTACCTGGTCACCGACGCCAAGGCCATCGAGGCGCAGCTGGGCTCCGACGGGGTGTTCCGCAAGGGCTCGCAGGTGAAGCAGTCGGCGGTCGACGCGCAGATCCAGGGCATCCTCGACGACGCCCCCGCACTGGTCGCCGTGGGCGAGGGCCAGGGCAACGTCCGGCTGCCCGTCACCGGGTTCAACCCCAAGTTCACCGAGGTCGCGCAGAGCCTGTACACCGGGGCGAGCCCGGCAGACGCGGCCAAGAGCATCGACCAGTGGGTCGACGAGAACCGCTGACCCATGGAACGGACATCGGGCTCGAAGCCGCGGGGATGGCGCGACCTGGGCGCCCGCGTCAGCATGGTCGTCCCCGCGGTGCTCATCTACGCCGCGCTGCTGGTCGTACCGGTGATCTACGCGTTCTACTACAGCTTCACCGAGTACAACGGATTCCCCCACCGCGTCCCCGAGTTCGTCGGGCTGGACAACTACAGGTCCATCTTCGAGTCCGACGACATGACCGGCACCATGGTGGTCACCGCCGTGGTGGCCGTGGTGGGCGCGGTCGCGGTCAATCTGGCCGCGCTGGGTCTCGCGCTGCTGTTGCAGCGCACCAACCGGTTCAACACCTTCGGCCGGGTCGTCATGTTCTACCCGCATGTGCTCAGCGCGCTGGTCGTGGGCTTCCTGTGGCAGGCCATCCTCGGCCCGCAGGGCGTGGTCAACACCATGCTGGAGAAGGTCGGCACCGACAGCCTGCCCTTCCTCAGCGACCCGGACTGGGCCCTGTGGTCGATGATCCTCGTCATCGTCTGGTCGCTCTTCGGCGTCCAGCTGATCCTCTACCTGGCGGGACTGCAGGCGGTGCCGGCGGATCTGCTGGAGGCGGCGCGGATCGACGGCGCGAACAGGTGGCAGACCTTCCGTGCCGTCACCTGGCCCTCGCTGGCGTCCACCGTGACGGTCGCCGTCATCACCTCGGGCATCTCGCTGCTGAAGACGTACGACGTGGTCGTGTCACTGACCGGAGGCGGCCCGGCGGGATCCACCAAGACCCTCGCCTACTCGATCCTCGCGGTCTCCTTCCCGCAGCGGGACATCGGCGTCGCCTCGGCCCAGGCCGTGCTGCTGATCGTCGCCGCCGCGGTCCTGGCCATCACAGTCCTCGTCCTGCGCAGGCGCGCCGAGGACGACGCGGAGTCCATCGGATGAAGAAATCACTCACCTCGGCCGCGACCGTCCGGGTCGCGTTCGTCTCCCTGGTGTCCCTCGGCATGCTCGTGCCGATGTACCTCCTGGTGGTCAACGCCTTCAAGAGCCAGCAGGAGATCCTTGCCAACCCGTTCTCGCCCGGCTTCGGCTCGGCGACCTTCCGGTACCTCGCGGACGCCTGGAACAATCCCGACTTCAGCATCCCGAAGGGCTACGGAGTCACCATCGCGCTGGTGCTGTGCGTGAACGCGCTCGCCATGGCGGTGTGCGCGCCCGCGGCGTACGTGCTGGCCCGCACGCCGAAGCCGGTCGCGCGGCTGCTGCTGTTCTTCTTCATCGCGGGCATGTTCATCCCCACGCAGGTGATCCTGGTGCCGGTCATCTTCGTGCTGCGCGCGATCGGGCTGATGGGGACTCTGCCGGGGCTCATCCTGTTCATGACGGCGACCACCATCCCGTTCACGCTGTTCGTGTTCTTCGGCTACATCCGGGTGCTGCCCAGGTCGCTGGACGAGGCCGCGGCGATCGACGGGGCCGGCCGGTACCGCACGCTGTGGCGGATCATCCTGCCGCTGATGCGGCCGATCATCGCCACGGTGTTCATCCTCAACTCGCTCAGCGTCTGGAACGACTTCGCCAGCCCGCAGATGATCCTCGGTCCCGGCAGCGGCGTCTACACCGTCACCACGGGTGTGTACGCGGCGGTCGGCCAGTACTCCACGGACTACACCAAGGTGTTCCCGACCCTGCTGCTCGCGGTGATCCCGATCCTGGTGACCTTCATCGTGATGCAGCGGCACATCATGAGCGGACTCGCGGCGGGGGCGGTCAAGGGCTAGTCCCCTGCCCCGCGCCGGGGCCCACCGCAACCAGAAGTGACCGGCTCTCGAAGGAGTGACCAGCCATGCCCGCACCCCGCGCACCACGCCGGGTCGCGTCCGTGATCCGGCTGCGCCCCGAACATGCCCAGAGGTACCGGGAGTTGCACCGTGCCGTGCCGCGGCCGGTGCTGGACACGCTCTCGCGCGCCCATGTCACCAACTACTCCGTCTTCCTGCGCGAGGACACGCTCTTCGCCTACTACGAGTACACCGGCGACGACTACGACGCCGACATGGCCGCCATCGCCGCCGACCCGCGGACCCAGCACTGGTGGACCCTCACCGACCCCTGCCAGCGACCCCTGGACTCGGCGCAGCCAGGAGAGCGATGGGTGACCGGTGAGGAACTCTTCCACCTGGACTGACCACCACCCCATGCGAAGGACACCGTCATGCCGCACACCCCCTCTCCCCCGTCCCCCGAACTCGGCGGTCTCGCGGCCGTCGTCACGGGCGGCGCCTCGGGGATCGGGCTCGCCACCGCCCTGCTCCTGGCGCGCCGCGGCGCCCGGGTCGCCGTCCTCGACCTCGACCCGGACGCCCTGCCGGCCGCCGGCCGCGAGGGCCTGTTCCCCATCCGCTGCGACGTCACCGACGACGCTTCGGTCGTGGCCGCTGTCGCCCGGGCGGTGGACCGGCTGGGCGGCCTGGACATCCTGGTGAACAACGCGGGCATCGGCGCCCAGGGGACGGTGGCGGACAACGACGACGCCGAGTGGCGGCACGTCCTGGACGTCAACGTCCTCGGCATCGTGCGGACCACCCGGGCCGCCCTGCCCCACCTGCGCGCCTCCCGGCACGCAGCGGTGGTCAACACCTGCTCGGTGGCGGCGACCGCGGGGCTGCCCCAGCGGGCGCTGTACAGCGCGAGCAAGGGCGCCGTGCAGTCCCTGACCCTCGCCATGGCCGCCGACCACATCCGCGAGGGGATCCGGGTGAACTGCGTCAACCCCGGTACGGCGGACACCCCGTGGATAGACCGGCTGCTGTCGCGCGCCGACGACCCGGCGGCCGAGCGCACCGCGCTCAACGCCCGCCAGCCGACCGGGCGCCTGGTGAGCGCCGAGGAGGTCGCCGCGGCCGTCGTCTACCTGGCGTCCCCGGCGGCGGCGTCCGTCACCGGCACGGCCCTCGCCGTGGACGGTGGCATGCAGGGTCTGCGGCTGCGCCCCGAGGGCGACTGACCGGGACCCCCACACCGCACCCTCCACGGCCCGGACCCTGCCGGCCGCGGTCGCCCTGTCGCTGACGCGGCACCTCGGCGCGGAGGGGACCGGACGGCCGTGACCGGCTGCGTGCCGTCGGCCGCCCGGCCGGGGACCCGTCGGACGACGCCCCCGGCCGCTTCGTCGTGCCCTCCCCTACGCGTCCGGCAGGTCGGCCGGGCGGCGGCGGGCCCACGACGACGTGATGTGCTCGCGCATCGCCTCCGCGGCCGCGTCGCCGTCCCCGGCGAGCACCGCGGCGGCGACCCGGGCGTGCGCCTCGTGGGTGAGCTCGATGTCCTCGCGCGTCGGGTCCCCGCTGTACTGCGGCGAGCGCACGGCCTTGCCCTGGATGCTGGAGACGATGGCCCGTCCGAAGGCGTCCCGGGATGCCTGGTGGATGATCTCGTGGAACTCGATGTCGGCGCGCGAGTAGGCCTCGGGATCGTCGATCAGGCCCGCGAGTTCGTCGAGCTTGGCGGCCAGGGCCGCCGACTGTTCCTCGTCGATCCGACCGGCGGCACGGGCGGCCATCGCGCACTCCAGGGTGGTCCTGATCTCGATCAGGTTGTCCAGGTAGACGAGGCGGTCCTTGCGCTGGAACAGCGCGTCGAGGACCAGCGGGTCGAGCAGGCTCCACTGGTCCTGGCCCAGGACGACGGTCCCCCAGCCCTGACGGGTCGCCACCAGCCCCTTCTCGGCGAGCGTCGTCGTCGCCTCCCGGATCACGGTCCGGCTCACCTCGTACTCCTCGCAGAGCTCACCCGCCGAGGGCAGCGCCGTGCCCGGCGGGTACTCACCGAGCACGATGGCCGTGGCGAGGCTCTGGACGACGGCCGCAGCGAGCGGCGGCCGACGCCGCTGAGGTCGGGACACGGCGGTGGTGTCCGCGGATGGCTTGATCATCTGGTCAGAGACTCCCAATGTTCGTGCAGGTTCGCCCGGCCCCCGCTGTCCAATGACCCCAGGTTAGCCGAACATGCTAAGGTCATCACTCGTATCACAAGTTATGACTCACGGGCCTCGGCAGGTCTTCCCCGCCCTGCGAGGAGGGAGCTGGACATGAGGACGCGAAGGGCCCTGATGGTCCGCGGTGGGTGGGAGGGCCACGACCCGGTCGGCTGCACCGAGTCGGTCATGCCCGCGCTGGAGCGCTCCGGGTTCGAGGTGGAGGTCGCCGAGGACCTGTCGGTGTACGAGGACACGGGGCTGCTCGCCGCCACCGACCTCGTCGTGCACTGCTGGTCGGCGGGCGCCCTGACGGCGGCTCAGGAGGCGAACCTCGTCGACGCGGTGGAGGCGGGCACCGGCTTCGCCGGCTGGCACGGAGGCGTGGTCGCCACGAACGTCGCCAACCCGCGCTACCTGCGGATGGCCGGGGGCCGCTTCCTGTGGCATCCGGACGGCTTCCAGGAGTTCACCGTGCGGATCGCCGCACCGGACCGGGACGGCGAGATCGTCGAGGGCGTCACGGACTACGACGTGGAGACCGAGCACTACTGGGTGCTCACGGACTCCCTCAACACCGTCCTGGCCACGTCGGTGCTCACCCCGGGCACGGCCGACCCCTGGGAGGGGCCCGTGGAGTTCCCGGTGGTGTGGACCCGCCGCTGGGGAGCGGGGCGGGTCTTCGTCTGCACCCTCGGGCACCGTGCCGCGGACCTGCAGGTGCCGCAGACGGCGGCGATCGTGGGCCGCGGGCTCGTGTGGGCGGCGCGGGCGTGACGCACGGGGGTGCCCGGATCCTCGGGTGCTTTCGCCTCCGGCGGCCCGCTACCCCACCGGTGTCAGGTGCTCTCGCGTGCGACGACCCGGTACCCGACGTCCCGGTGCGGCACCTCGACCGGGGCGCCGCGCATCCGGGTCAGCAGCAGCTCGGCGCTCAACTCCCCGATCCGCGCGCTGGGTACGGCCACCGTGGTCAGCGCGGGGACCAGGTGCCGGGCCAGTTCGAAGTCGCCGAAACCGGCCAGGGCGAGCGTGCCCGGCACGTCGACGCCGCGCCGTACGCACGCCTGGAGGGCACCGGCGGCGAAGACGTCGCTGGAGAACATCACGGCGTCGGAGTCCGGATACCTCTCCAGCGCCAGGTCCAGCAGGGCCACGCCGGTGTCCATGGTGACCGGCACCGGACCGGCGTCCACGGTGCGCGGCGCGCTGCCCAGCAGGCCGCGGACGGCGCCGGTGTAGCCGTCGAGGCGTTCCGCGGCCCGCGGGTCGCCCGAGGTGTGCCTGCCGGCGAAGGTGATCCGCCGCCGGCCGCGCTCGACGAGGTGGGCCACCATCGCCGCCGCTGCCGCCGCGTTGGAGAAGCCGACCAGCAGGTCCACCGGGTCCTCGGACCAGCCCCAGGTCTCGACGACCGGCACCCCGGCCGTCCCGAGCAGTGCCAGGGTGCCCGGGGTGTGACGGGTCCCCACCATGAGCAGTCCGTCGGGACGCCGGCCCAGGAAGCTGCGCATCACCTCCTCCTCGTGCTCGGGCCGGTAGTCGGTGGTCCCGACGAAGATCTGGTAGCCGTGGGCCGCCAGTGCCGTGGAGAAGGCGTGCACGGTGTCGGCGAAGACCGACGCGTTGATCTGCGGCACCAGGGCGGCGACGGTGCGGCTGCGGTTCGAGGCCAGGTTGCTGGCGGCCAGGTTGGGCACGTAGCCGGTGGCGGTGAGAGCAGCCTGGACCCGGGCGCGGGTCTCGTCGGACACCGACAGGGGGTCGCGGACGACCCGGGAGACCGTCTGGGCCGACACCCCGGCGGCCGCCGCGACGTCCGTCAGGGTCACCGAACGGGTCGCGGATCGCTTGCGGGGACGGCGGGGCGGCGGCTGGGTCACGCCGGAAACGATATCGGGCGTCACAGGGCTCCCCGTGCCACCAGCGCCCGCATCAGGTCCGCGATGCCGAACGTCCACGGCAGGCACACGTCGCTCGGCCGGACCCGGTTCACCAGCGTGCCGAGCGTCGGCGTGGCGATGGCGACGAGGTCGCCGTCGTGATGGGTGAAGCCCTGCCCCGGCGCGTCGCGGTCCTCGACGGGCGCGAACATCGTGCCGAGGTAGAGCACCGCGCCGTCCGGGTACTGGTGGTGCGGCCCCAGCAGTTGGGCCACGAGGTCCAGGGGGTCGCGGCTGATGGCGGCCATCGAGGACTCGGCGTCGAGCCGGTACCCGTCGGCGCCCTCGACGGTCAGGGTGAGCGTGGCCCGCCGTACGTCGTCCATGCGGAAGCCCGGTTCGAACAGCCGCAGGAACGGTCCGAGGGCGGCCGAGGCGTTGTTGTCCTTGGCCTGGGGCAGCAGCAGAGCGGAACGGCCCTCCACGTCACGGAGGTTGACGTCGTTGCCGAGTGTCGCGCCGACCACCGCCCCGGTGGAGGAGACGGCCAGCACCACCTCCGGCTCCGGGTTGTTCCAGCGCGAGGCGGGGTGCACCCCGGCGTCGGCGCCGCTGCCCACGGCGGCCAGCACGGGCGCCTTGGTGAAGATCTCGGCGTCGGGGCCGATGCCGACCTCCAGGTACTGGCTCCACGCCCCCTGCGCGACCAGGATGTCCTTGAGCGCGGCGGCCTCCTCGGAGCCGGGCCGCAGGGAGGCGACGTCGTCGCCGACCAGTCGGCGGATCCGCTCCCGGGCCTCGGCGGCGCCGGCGGCGTCCCCGCGGACGCGTTCCTCGATCACCCGCTCCAGCATCGAGACCACGAAGGTGACCCCGGCGGCCTTGACGGCCTGCAGGTCCACCGGCGCGAGCAGCCACGGCCTGCGCGGGTCCCGGGCGTCCACCGGCGTGTTGGCCAGCACCTCGTCGAGCCCGGCGATCCGCTGGCCGCGGGCGGTACGCAGACGTGCGGCGGGGTCCGGCGTCTCGCACAGGTCGCGCACGGTCGGGAAGGCCGCGGTGATGTCGTGCAGGCCGTCCTCGCGGACGGCCACCACGGACGGCCCGAGACCGGGACGCCAGACCCGGCCGACGAGCGCGCCCCCGGTGCCGTCGGCGGGCAGGGTGGTCGCGGCGTCGGGCCACTGGTTCATCGGAATCCTCTCGTGGTTGCCCCGGCCCCTTCCGGAAGGGTGCGACGCGGTCGGGACAAGGGCGTTGACACTGCGAGCGGCGCCCGCTTAGCGTGCATGTTAGCGCTATCGCTAGCGCTAACAACAGTGTCTGGATGACGATCGCACCGCGATCGCCGCGCACCGCCGACGGAAACGGTGGGTCCACCTGTCGGCCCGTCCTCCGCCCGGTCCCTCCCGCCCGTCCGACGCCCGCCGTCCGTGCCGGTGCCGCCGCCCGCCGCCCGCCGCCTCCAAGGAGTCCCATGACCTCGCGCGACAAACCCGGCGTCCTCGCCGGATACCGGGTCCTCGACTGTTCCATCGCCATGGCCGGCCCGTTCGCCGCCCAGCGCCTCGGCGACCTCGGCGCCGACGTCGTCAAGGTCGAACCGGTCACCGGGGAGTGGCAGCGCCACGCCGCGGCCGGCGGGGCGGCCGGCCACCGGATCAACGTCTCCTTCCTCTCCCTCAACCGCAACAAGCGCTCCCTCGCCGTCGACCTCAAGGACTCGGCGGGCAAGCAGGTCCTGCGCCGCCTCGTCGCGGGCGCCGACGTCTTCCTCCAGAACTACCGGCCCGGCGTCGCCGACCGCCTCGGCGTCGACTACGCCTCCCTCGCCGCGATCAACCCCTCCCTCGTCTACGTCTCCATCTCCGGGTACGGCGAGGACGGCCCCTACGCCCAGCGCCCCGGCCAGGACCTGCTGCTCCAGGCGATGTCGGGGGCGATGCTGTCGAGCGGCCGGTCGGGCGAGGCACCGCGGGCGGCGGGGCAGTACCTCGTGGACGCCGTCACCGCCTCCACCGCCTTCGAAGGTGTGCTCGCCGCGCTGCTGCACCGCGAACGCACCGGTGAGGGCCAACTCGTGACGGTGAACATGCTGGACGCCGTCACCACCCTCCAGATGCAGGAGCTCTCGGTCCACACCGTGGGCGGCCTGCCCCAGACCCGCTCCGCCGAACCGCACGCCCACGTGTACATTCGCTCGCCGTACGGCGCCTTCCAGACCGCCGACGGCTATCTCGTCCTCGCCTTCCCGCCGTTGAAGAAGCTGGGCGAGATCCTCGGGGAGGACGGCTTCCTGTCCATGGAGGACGAGGAGCACGGCTGGACCCACCGGGACGAGATCTTCGCCCGCACCGCCGCCCGGCTGCTCACCCGGCCCTCGCGGCACTGGCTCGACGCCTTCGCCGCCGCCGGCATCTGGGCGGGCCCCGTCTACGGCTACGCCGACCTGGTCGAGGACCCCCAGATCCGCCACAACGGCACCTTCGTCACCTACGACCACCCCACCGAGGGCCGTGTGACGGTGCCCGGCTTCCCCTACAGGTTCTCCGCGACCCCGCCCCGCATCGACCGCGGCGCCCCGCTCGTCGGGGAGCACACCCGCGAGGTGCTGACCGAGGCGGGCCTCGCGGAAGCGGAGATCGAGGAACTGTTCGCCGCCGGCGCCGTGACGGAGACCACCTCATGAAGCGGAGCCGGCCGACGCACACCGGGCCGCCCTACCGCGGACTGACGTGGGACCACCCCCGCGGTCACGACGCCCTCGCCGCCTCCGCGGGCGGCCTCGTCCACTGGGACGTCCAGCCGCTGGAGGGCTTCGAGTCCCACCCGATCGACGCGTTGTGCGCCCGCTACGACCTCGTCGTCCTCGATCACCCGCACCTCGGCGAGGCCCTGGACACGGGGTGCCTGCGGCCGCTCGACGACCTGTTCACCCCGGAGGAACTGGCCCGTTGGGACGCCGAATCCATCGGCACCACCATGCGGTCGTACGCCATGGACGGCCGTCAGTGGGCGCTCCCGCTGGACGCCGCCACCCAGGTCGCGGCCACCCGGACCGACCTCGCCGGCGAGCCGCCCCGCACCTGGGACGAGGTACGCCGCCTGGCCCGCCGGGCCCCCGTGGCGCTGTCCCTCGCCGGACCGCACGCCTTCCTCACCTTCGCCTCCGTCGCGGTCGCCTTCGGCGATGAACCGGCCGCCCAGCCGGACGAACTGATCGGCGACGACACGGGACTCGCGGTGCTCGATCTGATGGCCGACCTCGACGCCCTCGCCCCGCCCGAGACCCGCACCCTCAACCCGATCGGGCTGCTGGAACTCATGGCCGGCACGGACCGGCCGGCCCACTGCCCGCTGGTGTACGGCTATGTCACCTACGCCGACCGCGTGACCTTCACCGACGCCCCCACCGTGACGGCGGGCGGACGTCCGGGCTCCACGCTCGGCGGCACCGGAATCGCGTTCAGCACCCGCTGCGCGCCGTCCGCCGAACTCCTCGCCCACGTGCGCTGGCTGATGTCACCCGGGGCCCAGGGCGACTTCCTGCCCCGGCACGGTGGACAGCCCAGCGCCCGCACCGCCTGGACGTGCCCCGGAACCGTCGCCGCCGACTTCTACCGACGCACCACCGCCACCTGCGAGCAGGCCTGGGTCCGCCCCCGGCACGCCGGTTACATCGGCTTCCAGACCGCCGCGTCGGCCACCGTACGCGCCGCGCTCGCCGGAGAGATCACCCACCGTGCGGCACTCGACCGGATGCGCGCCCTGTACCGGACGAGCCGGACACCGAAGGAGCGACAGACATGAGCGCCACCGACACCGGCCCAGGCACCGACCCGGGCGCCCTCCCGCCCCCCGGCCTCGGCACCGACCACGTCCTGCTGGACGTCGCGGACCGCGTCGCCACCCTCACCCTGAACCGCCCCGCCAAACTCAACGCCGTCACCCCCGACATGTCCCGCGCCCTGGTCCGGGCGATCGAGTGGTGCGACACGACCGACGACGTCCGGGCCGTTGTCGTCACCGGGGCAGGCGAGCGCTCCTTCAGCGTCGGCTCGGACATCGGCGCCCTCGACCGGTACGCCACCCCGTGGGACTTCCGCAACCGCGTCGACTACTGCGACGCCATCCGCGCCGCCCGTACCCCGACCGTCGCCGCGGTCGGCGGCTACGCCCTGGGCGGTGGACTGGAGACCGCCCTGTCCTGCGACATCCGCCTCGCCGCGGACACCGCGTCCTTCGGGGCGCCGGAGATCGCGCTGGGCTGGATCGGCGGCGGCGGCATGGCCGCCTTCCTCAGCCGCGCGGCCGGGCCGGGCAACGCGGCGCTGATGCTGCTCACCGGCGAACGCATCGACGCGAGGCGGGCGTTGGACTGGCACCTGGTGAGCGAGGTGGTGCCCCGCGCCGGGCTGCTCGACCGGGCCCGCGCTCTCGCCACCGTGATCGCCTCCCGCGCTCCCGTGGCGGCCGAGACCGCGAAGATCAACCTGCGGGCCGCCGGGAACCTGCCCGAGGACCAGGCGCTCGCCTACGAGCGTGACCTGCAGACCGTCTGCTTCGCCACCGAGGACGCCGCCGAGGGCCGCCGTGCCTTCGCCGAGAAGCGCACCCCCGTCTTCCGCAAGCGCTGAGAGGAACGTCATGAAGCAACCCCGAGCCGCCCTGGTCACCGGTGCCGGTGGCGCCCTCGGCCGGGCCACCGCCGTCCGGCTGGCCGCCGACGGGCACGACGTCGCCGTGCTCGACCGGGACGCCGAGTCCCTGCGGAGCACCGCGGCGCTGGTCGAGAAGGCCGGCGCGCGTGTACTCGCCCTCACCACCGACCTGCGCGACGCCGAGGCGGTCGAGGCGTCCGTCGAGCGGACCGTGACCGAACTGGGCGCGCTGCGCGTGCTGGTCAACAACGCGGCCGTGTACCCGAGCCGGGCCTTCCTCGACGTGCCGCTCGCCGAGTACGAGGAGGTCGTGGCGGTGAACCAGCGTGCGTACTGGGTCGCCGCGCAGGCCGCTGCCCGGCACATGACGGGGACGGGCGGCGGGGCGATCGTCAACGTCGCGTCGATCACCCTGCACGGCGGCTGGGACTCGCTGGCCGCCTACGTCTCCACCAAGGGGGCCGCCGTCGCGCTGACCCGCGCGCTCGCCCGGGAGCTGGGCCCCGCCGAGATCCGCGTCAACTGCGTGTCCCCCGGTGCATTTCCCACCGCGGCCGAGGACATCCACGAGGACCCCGGGGCCTACCGGCGGCACGTGCTCGACCACCAGGCCCTCAAGCGGCGCGGGCGGCCCGAGGAACTGGCCTCGGTGGTGTCCTTCCTCACCGGACCCGACGCCTCGTTCGTCACGGGCCAGTGCGTCGAGGTCAACGGAGGGTGGGTGATGGCGTGAAGCTGTACGGACGTTCCCACGACCGGCAGTCCCTGGCCCGGCACACGGGCGACCTGAGCGCGGCGGGCGGGGTGCGGTCCGTCGTCCTGGACGACGGCTCCGAACGCGGCATCCGCACGCTGGAGTTCCGGACCGGCGCCGGACTCTCCTTCGACGTGCTCGTGGACCGGGCGATGGACCTGGGCGGGGCCGAGTTCGAGGGCCGGGGCTTCGGCTGGCGCTCGGCGACGGGCTTCAGGCATCCGGGACTGCACGAGTACCGCGACGACGACGGCCTGTCCATGATGCGCAGCTTCTCGGGGCTGCTGCTCACCGCCGGCCTGGACCACACGCTCTTCGGCGCCGAGGTGGACGCCTCGCAGTACCGTTATCCGCCGCGGCGCACGGCCGTGCACGCGCTGCACGGGCGGGTCGCCAACATCCCGGCCCGGCTCACCGGGTACGGCGAGCGGTGGCAGGACGACGGCCGCTGCGTGCTCTGGGCCCAGGGCGAGGTGCGCCAGGCCGCGATCTTCGGCGAGCACCTGCGGCTCACCCGCCGCATCGAGGCGGATCTCGGCGGCAGCGAGATCCGCCTGACCGACCGGGTGCGCAACGCCGGCTTCGACCCGACACCGCACATGTACCTCTACCACGTGAACGTAGGCTGGCCCTTCCTGGACGAGGGGGCCCGCTACGAGTTGCCGCCGCACCGCACCCTGTGGCGCAGCGACAGCGTCGCCGAGCAGGGCGTGTCCCACACCGAGATGCCCGCCCCGCTGCCGGGCTTCGTCGAGCAGGTCTACGAGCACGCGCTGGAGCCCGACGCGGCGGGCCTGGTCCGGCCGCGCCTGGTCAACGAGCGCCTCGGTGTCTACTTCGAGTTGGAGTTCGACACGGCCTGCTTCCCGTCCTTCTTCCAGTGGCTGCACCTGCGCGAGGGCGCCTACGCGGTCGGGTTCGAACCGTCCACGCACCATGTGCAGGGCGAGGCCGCCGCCCGGGAGGACGGGACCATGACGTTCCTCGCCCCCGGCGAGGAACGGGAGTACACGACCACGTTCCGCGTGGGACACCTGGACTGACCACCGGATCCACCGCCGGGGCGGGCAGGAGGGGCGCGCGGCACGTCACGGCCCGTGCCGCGCCCCCGGCCGCGCGTGCGCGGTCAGCCACGCCGCCGTCACCAGCAGCGCGGGGAGCAGCGGTGCGGCGCCGGGCAGCAGGCGCTCCAGCAGCGTGGCGGCGGCCGCGCCGAGGATCAGCAGGGTCGTCGTGAGCAGGGCGCGCCACTGGACGCGCCGGGCCGTCACCGCTTCGGTGACGGCCCCGGTCAGCAGGCCCGTCAGGTACGCGGTCGGCGCCTGCGCGCCCATCGCGACACGGATGCCTGCGTTCTGACAGCCCATCGCGGCCGCCAGGGCGCCCAGCATCACCGTGCGCTCCCCGCCCGACGGAGCCGCGTCCACGACGAGCCACCACGCCACGACGGCCCACAGCACGAGGAGTTCGAGCAGCAGGAAGCCGGCCGGGCGCGGGCGTCCGCTCCGTGGGGCGCGGCCGGCCGACCGGGCTGCCGCCGCCGCGCCGAGGACGTAGCAGAGCACCGCCACGGCGGCCAGACCGCCGAGCCTTGGGTCCGCACCGCCCAGACCGACCCCGATCAGCGCCGAGTTGGCGGTGACCACGCTGGTGAAGACGCCGCCGAGGGAGAGGAAACCCCAGGCGTTGACGGCGCCCGCGGAGAAGGTCAGCAGCCGCGCGGCCCACGTGCCCGCGTGCTGCCGTGACCCCGGCGGGTGGTCCCGGTGCCGATCGTCCTCCGTGGTCCTCTCCTCGCCTCGTCCGGGCCCCGGACGAGATCCTCGCCGACCGCCCTGGTGGCACGCGCCGCGACATGCCGGGCGGGCAGTCCGCGACGGCCCGGTCGGCCGTCCCGCCCCGCCCGCCCGGCTGCGCGGTCTAGCGGCCGCGTGCCAGGGTCGACCGGAAGGTCCAGTGGCCCGAACCGACCTCGTACACGGCCTCTCCTCCGGTCGGACGCAGCAGCCGTGCCCCCTCGGGCGCCTCGGCGTGCCGGGTGGAGACCGGCACGTGCACCTCGGCGGTGCTGCCCGCGGGGACGTCCACGGTGAGGCGGAAGCGGTCGTCCGAACGCTCCCATTCGGTGCGTGCGACGCCGTACGGGGTGCGGTAGGAGCCCGCCGCGGAGGTCATGTCGCCCTCCACCGCCGGGTCGACGAGGAGCCTCGCGTAGCCGACGGAGTCCTCGGTCTGGGCGAGGCCGACGACGCGGGTGGTGAACCAGGAGTCGATGGCGCCGAGCATGAAGTGGTTCTGGGACTGGCCGGGACCGCCGTCCCAGGACTCGCCCAGGGTGGTGTTGCCCGCGAGCACCTGGTGGCCATAGCTGGGGCTGGTCGTCTGCGTGGCGATGGCGTGCACCAGGTCGTCGCGGTCCGCCGCGCCGAGCACGCGGAAGGCGGCGGGCAGCGAGATCTCGCCCAGGAGCAGGTGGTTTCCGGCGTCCTGGACGGCACCGGTGAAGTGGGCGAGCAGGCGCCCCCGCTCCCCGTCCGGGTAGGCGCCCATGTCGAGGGCGAGTGCCTCCGCGCCGTGTCCACCGCCGCCGAAGGTGCCGGTGGTGGCGTCGTAGTACTTCGCGGTCAGCGCCTCGACGCTCACGGCGGCCTTGTGGCGGTACTCGTCGGCCGCGGCGGTGTCGCCGAGGAGCGCGGCGATGCGGCCGAGTGTGTCGGCCACCCGCCAGTACCCGTAGGTGCCCGCCACCGCGCGCGGGAAGGTCCGGTCGGGGGTGAACCAGTCGCCCAGGCCGTAGTCGAGGATGCCGTCGGCGACCTGGGTCTCCAGGAACGCGGCGTAGCGCCGCATGTCCGGGTAGTACGTCTCCAGGGTCTGCCGGTCTCCGTAGGTGCGGTAGAGCTGCCAGGGGACGAGGACGAAGGCGCCGCCCCAGTTGGAGTCGTTGCGGTAGGCGCCCGGGAGGCTGGTGTACTCGGGGACGGTGCTGGGGATCAGCCCGTCGGTGGTCTGCGCGTCGGCCATGTCCCGGACGATCTTGCGGAGGTAGGCGCGCATGTCGTAGTTGCCCGCGAGGGCGGGGAAGACGAGCTGGTTCTGTTCCAGCCAGCCGAGCTTCTCGCGGCTCGGGCAGTCGGTGAGCACGCTCATCATGTTGCCCTCGATGGAGCGGCGGATCAGCGAGTGGATGCCGTTGATCAGCGGGTCGGAGCTGGTGAAGTCGCCGGCCGAGGCGTTGTCGGCGCGCAGGACGTGTCCGCGGACGCTCACCGTGGCGTTCTCGGGCACACCGCGCAGTTCCAGGTAGCGGAAGCCGTGATAGCCGAACCGGGGGTGCCAGGTCTTGGCGTCCCCGCCGCCCGCGCTGGTGTAGCTGTCCCACAGGGGGGCGCCGACGTTGCTGATGGACTGGAAGGCGTGGCCGTCCTTCAGGCTCTCCGCCGGGTAGACGCGGATGGCGGTGCCCTTCGGCGCGCGGACGGTGATCTCGGGCCAGCCCGCGATGTTGCGGCCCAGGTCGAAGACGCGGCTGCCCTCGGCTCCGTCGACCTCGCGCCCGTTCAGTGTCTCGACGACGCGGACGGGCTCGGTCTCCCGGGCGCTGAGCAGGGCGGGCCGGTCGGCGGTGCCGGGGCCCGCCACCGCGACCGCGTGCCGCCAGCCGCGCCGGTCGCCCGAGGGCTCGTCCCACCGGGGGATCTCGCGCCGGGCGTCGTAGTCCTCACCGCCGTACCAGTTCGATGCGGTGGTCGGGCCCAGGGTGGTGCGCCAGTCGTCGCCGCTGGTGATCGTGCGCACCCGGCCGTCGGCCAGCGTCACCTCCAGCCGGGCGATCAGTTTGGGGTCGCTGAGGTTGCCGTAGAGCTTGCGGTAGCGGTCGGCGGTGCTGACGACGTTGGACATGCCGTTGCCGAGGGCGACGCCGAGCGTGTTGGCGCCGGTGCGCAGCCGGTCGGTGACGTCGTACGTGGCGTACTGGACACGTTCGGCGTAGTCCGTGTTGGCCGGTTCGAGAACCGCGTCACCCACGGGTTTGCCGTTGACGGTCGCCTCGTAGACGCCCAGCCCCGCGATGTAGAGGCGGGCGCTGCGGACCCGCTTCGGCAGGGTGAAGTCATCGGCGAGCAGGGGCAGCCCGGCGGGCAGGTAGGGGGTGGGCTGCCGTTGGCCGGTGACGTGGGCGAGCCGTGTGGCGGGTCCTTCGGCGCTGTCGGCGGCGGAGACGGTGTAGTCGACGGGGAGGCCGGGGATCCGGCCGTCGTCGGTGAGGACGTCGGCGCGTGGGTAGAGCGCCACCTCGTCGAAGGTCTTCGCGGACTTGAGGTCGAGGGTGAGGGTGATCGGGGCGGCGGAGACGTCCGGTCCGGTGTGCGCCGCGCTCGCGTAGCCGGCCGCGGTCTGCAGGGCGCTGTTGGGCAGGCCGTCGACGGCGAGGGCCGGTTCCCAGGTCTTGCGCACGGTGTTGCTCTCGGACGCGGTGACCGCGGCGCCCCGGGCGAGTCCGGTGGTGGAGGTACCGGAGTCGCGGACGTCGATCTCGCCGAGCTGGAGGCGCCAGGTGCGCTCGGGGAAGGACTCGGCGAGCGGCAGGCCGAGCCGGGTGACGTCCAGCCGTACGTAGCGGGCGGTGGTGCGGGGCAGGCGGACGACGACCGGTTCGATCGTCCGGTCGCTCAGCCGCCAGTCAGGGTGGGTGATCCACTGCGCGTCCCAGTCCGACTGCCGGGTCAGGCCGGTCTCGAACACGGCGGTGGTGCTCCAGCCGCTGTGCCGGTTCCCGGTCCCGGACCAGAGCATGACGCGCCAGTAGACCTTCGCCCGGGAACCCGGGTCCTTCCCCGCGTACGTCGTCCCGGGCACGGACGACTCCACCTTGCCGGAGTCCCACAGGTCGGGGCGGGAGGCACGGAGCCGCTGGAGGGAGGTCGCGGCCTGGACGCGGTAGGCGGCCTGGCGCGTGTTCGGGGCGTCGGCGGTGGTCTGCCAGCTGAGTTCGGGAGTGGTGTCGTCGATGCCGAGGGCCTCGCTCAGGTGCTGGGTGCGCGGCGCGGTCGGGGCGATGGTGCCGGTGGTCGCGGCGTCGGCGGTGACCGCGCCGGCCAGCAGGGTGACGAAGGCGGTGACGCCGGCGAGGGCGGCGGCGGTTCGGTGTCTGCCGAGCGGGTTCGTTCTGGGCATGGCGGCTCCTTGCCGGGCGGGCTGGTGCGGACGGGGCGGGGGCTTCAGGCGCGGCGCAGTTCGACGGTGGTCCGGCGCCGGAAGCGCAGGGTCACGGGGCCGAGCAGGCCGGACGGGAGCGGCTTCTTGCGCTCGTTGGACAGCGTGTTGGCGACCCGGACCCGCAGCGTGTTGCGCCCGGCGGCGAGGTGACCGGTGACGTCGGCCACGAACGGGGCCCACAGCAGCGGCGGCAGCGCGGTGCCGTTGACGGACACCTCCGCGACGTCGCGGACGTCCCCGAGGTCCAGCAGGACACGGCGGCCGTGCAGCCGGGCGGCGTCGACATCGATGTCGGTGGTGTACGTGCCGCTGCCGGAGAACAGCTCGTCGTGCTCCGTCCAGCTGCCCAGGGGCGCGGTGACGGGTTCGGCGCCCTCGCGTTCGAAGGTGAGGGTCCAGTCGCCGTGCACCGGGAGCGGGGCGAGCGGGTCGTCGACGCGTACGGTGCCGTGGTAGCGGTGGCCGCCGTCGGCGCCGACGAGCCGGTGGGTTCCCGGTGCCGCGGCCTCCACCGTGGCGCGGAGTACGTGTCCGTGGCGTTCCACGGACAGCACGGGCACGGTCGATTCGGTGAGGTGGGGCCGGTCGCCGTGGCCACCGCGGACCACGACGACGGCGGTCCGGTAGGGCTCCAGGTCCAGCGGCACCCGAACGCCGTCCTTGGTGGCCCGGTAGAGGGGGGCGGGGCCGCCGGTGCCGGTCGCGGGGTGCCAGGTCTCGGGCAGGCCGGTGGCCGGGAGGGCGGCGACGGTGCGCACGTGGGCGTCGCTCTCGTTGTTGATCAGGAAGACGGTGTCGGGGCCCCGGCGCACCCGCAGCACCCGGACGGCGTCCTGTGCCGGGTCCAAGACGGCGGCCGCCGTGCCGGCGTCCACGGCGGCGGTTGAGAGCGCACCGGTGTCCGCGACCCGCACGGCGTGTCCGCGGCCCAGGGACCTGCGGGCGGGCACCCGGTCGCCGAACAGGTCGGAGAGACCGTGGGCGAGGGTGCGGTCGCCGCCGTCGGCCTCCTCGGTGTCCAGCGCGCCCACGGCGACGACGGTGCCGCCCGTCCGGACGAACTCGCGCAGCACGCGTACGCCGTCGGCGTCCAGGACCGGTGTCCGAGGGATCACGACGAGGTCGTAGGCGGCCGCGCCGACGACCAGGCGTCCCTTGCGGACTTCGGCGTGGGCCAGCAGCGCGGGGTCCCGGGTCAGGGCGCCCTCGTGCAGCAGGTCGAAGTCCACCTGGGCGCGCTCCAGGGCGTAGGCCGCCTCGCTGAGCGGTGCGTCCACGTCCTGCTGCCGGTCCGTGCCGGCCCACTGTTCGGCGGCGCGCTGCGGCTGGAGCAGCGCGGTGCGGGCGGCGGAGGTCCCGCGGCCGGCCTCCATGACCCGGCCGATCCACTCGGCGAGCGGCCGCATGGCCCACCACCAGGGGGCGCGCGGGCCGAAGGGGGGCGGGAAGTAGACGCGGCTCTCGTCGGTCCACAGGGCGTGCAGCGCGGTCAGGTTGATGCCGCGGGCGGCCTGCGCGCCGACGGTGGCGTGCACGAAGCCGGGGGTGACCTGCCAGCCCATGTTGCCGAACATCTCCAGCAGGGCCCGCTCGCGGCCCATCTGGTGGGCCACGGACACCGGGTTGCGCGGGATCATGGTGGGCTCACCGGCGACGTACTCGGCGGTGATGATGTCGCCGCCGGGCACCTGGGCCCACTGGTGGACCTTGTGCAGGTCGCCGGTGGAGGCGATGCGCTTGGCGGGGGCGGTCTCGTCGTAGAGCGGGTTGGTGATCAGCGCGACGCCGCGCTTCTCGTACCACTGGGCCTGCTTGCGGAAGGCGGTGGCGAAGCGGTCGGACACGGCCTTCCAGTAGTTTCCGCGGGCGATGCGGCCGGAGCGGCCGAGGTCGTCGAAGGCGGCGGCGTAGGCGGTGCCGGGTGCGACGCCGACGGCGCGCAGGGCGCGGTCGAGGGCCGGGGACCACGGCAGGCGCTTGAAGTGGGCCTCGGCCGAGGCGAAGAACGGCTCGTCGTCCCAGAAGCCGGGGACGACCGTGCCGAAGTAGCGCCCGAACCGCCGGTGGTACTCGCCGGGCACGATGTCCAGGAACAGCTCGACGGGTTCGTCGTCGAGCAGGTCGACGTAGCTGCGGCTGTAGCCCTGGGTGTCGTCGGCGAGGAGCACGCCGCCGAAGAGATCGACCTGCCACTCCCCCGCCGGGACCTGCCAGGCGTGGTCGCCGGTGAGCCGGTCGGTCAGGTCCACGACGTCGGTGGCGGCGGTGGCCGCCGTGGGCCGGGCGGCGGCGGCCGCGACGGTGAACCCCTCGGCCGGCAGCGCGCGTTCGGGGAAGTCGCCCGCGGCGGCGGAGCGGTCGAAGGAGCCGGCGTACAGGGTGGTGCCGTCGGCCGCCTCGACGGTGAGGCTCTGCCACACCGCGCGCTGGTCGCCGACGGCGCGCACCCCGACCCCGCCGGACTGCTCGGTCAGGTCCTCCAGGGTGCCCTTGTCCTTGCCGTCGAGGGTGACGGAGAGGCCGCCGCTGCTCAGGGCGATCCGGAGGGTGTGGAACTTGGTCTTGTTGAAACCGTCGGTGCGGCTGCTGCGCAGCAGTTCGGCCGGTTCGGCACCGTCGCTCAGCCGCTCCACGGTGACCACGCCGGTCTGGTCGAAGGCGACGGCGTATCCGGTGCGCCCGTCGGCGGAGCCCCGTACGAGGAGACCGGCCGCGCCGTGCTCGGCCTTCGCGCTGCCGGTGACGGTGACCTCGCCCCACCCCGAGCTGTCCCTCAGGACGGTGGCGCCGCCGAGTACCGCCGCGTCCGCGACCAGCCGCCCCGCGTCCACGCCGACGCCGGTGCTGTGCCGGAGGTCGATCGACGCGGGCCCGCGCACCACGGTGGTCGAGCGGGCGAGTGCCTTCAGACGCAGCTCGGGCCGGGGGGCGTAGGTGCGGGTGCCGACCCGTCCGCCCTTCACGATGAACTCGCCGGCGCGGCCGCTCGGGAAATGGTCGTCGTTGAACAGCCAGACGCGCATACCGGTGCGTTCGGCGGTGCGCAGGACGTGGCCCACGATGTCGAACCACTCCTCGGTGAAGAACACCGGCGTCATCTCGGCGTTGTCGAAGGAGAAGAGGATCACCTCGTACATGCCCTTGGACCTCAGGTCCGCGAGCTGGCGGTCCACGAGTTCGGGCGTGACGGGGCCGTTCCAGTACCAGTAGACGGTGGGACGGCTGTCGTGGCGCGGGTCGGCGAAGTGCCGGGCGGACCAGGCGTCCTGCTCCCGACCGGCCGCTCCGGCCGGTGGACCGGCGGCGTGCGCGGCGGGGGCGGTGTCGGGAAGGCCTACGGCGACCAGGGCGCCGGTGGCTCCGGCCGCGGCCACGAAGCGGCGCCTGGACAGGGGGTGTTCGGGCATGGCTGTGCTCCCGGGTGGTGGTGGGGTGCGGAGGGGGCCGCGGTGGTGGTGATCAGCCCTGGGCGAGGTGCCGTACCTGGTCGGCGGTGAGGGCGCGGTTGTGCAGCCGGAAGTCGCGGACGGCGCCGTGCAGGAAGGGGTGGGTGCTGTTCTGGGACCGGCCGAGGTAGTTCCGGCTGGTCCGGCCGAGCAGGAGCGGCCCTGCGACCATGGCCGTGTTCCGTCCGGCTTCGGCGCCGTCGACGTAGAGCACACCGGTGCCGCCGGCGAGGGTGAGCGCCACGTGGGTCCATCGGCCCAGGGGCAGCGGTCCGGTGGCGTCGACGAAGTCCTCGGCCTCCATGCCCGCGATCTTCAGGGCTGCGCGGGCCCGGCCGGCGCCCGTGGTCGCCGTGAGGAAGAGGTACGTGTCCTTGCTGTAGCCCAGGTCGAAGACGCGGGCGGAGGGGGCGAGGGTGTCGACGCGGACGCGGGCTGAGACGGTCAACTCCGTCAGTCCGCTGGGCAGTCCGGCGGGGAGTACGACGTGGCCGTCGCGTCCGTCGAGTACCACCGCCGTCGCGTCGCCGTCGGTGCTCCAGGTCGCGCCGGCGGCCAGGGAGCCGTCGGCGAACGTCCCGGTGCGGTCGGTCACCGAGGTGCCGTGTCCTTCGTCGAGGGGGTAGCGGGCCACGTCACCGGGGGGCGTGCGCCGGGGCTCGACCGACCAGTACACGTTGTAGCGCTGGTGGTGGATCTCGTGGAAGGGGCGCAGGGGGACCTGCCGGCCGTCCGCCAGGACCGTGAACCGGGTGGGCTCGCCGGGCGTGCGGCGCAGCGTGCCGGGGCGGACGGTCGGCGGCGTCGCGAGCGGCGTGTCGCCGTAGCCGCCGGCCAGGACGAGCGGCCCGTACGACAGCGCCCGCACCTGCGGGTTGTCGGGCGCCGGGCGCCAGACGGGGACGCGGGGCAGGACGAGTTCGACGTGGTCCCCGGTCCGCCAGTGACGTGTCACCGTCGTGCGGGTGCCGGGTTCGAGGCGGCCACCGGTGCGCCGGCCGTTCACCCTCAGCTCGGCGCGGGTGTCGCCCGACGCCAGCCAGCCGGGCACGCGGATCCGCAGCGAGAACCGGGCCTCGCCCGCCGTGACGGTCACGCGGGTGCGGTCGCCGGTGGGGATGTCGGTCTCCTGGCGGAGTGCCACACCCAGCTCGTCCCAGCGCACTTCGGACGGAACGAACAGGTTGACGTGGAGTGCGGGTCGGCGGGTGCCGGGCGTGCGGAAGTAGACGGTGTCGGCGAATTTGGTGTGCGTCTCCAGGCCCGTGCCGTGGTCGCAGGAGAAGTTGTCGTAGTCCCCGCTGTAGCTGCCGGGGGCCGAGCCGAGGCCGCCCTTCGGTTCACGCCGCGAGCCCGCCCACAGGCCGGTGTAGTAGGTGACGAAGCCGTGCGCCGAGTCGGGGTCCTGCTCGGCGAGCATCTGGTTGTACAGCGTCCACTCGTAGTGGTCCAGGTACTCGGTGCGCTCCGGATCGTGGCGGAAGAGGTCCCGGCCCAGCTTGAGCATGTTGTAGCTGTTGCAGTTCTCGCAGGTGACCTCCGAGAGGCGGCTCGCGATCTCGTCCGGCGGGCCGAAGAGTTCCTGGTTGGAGTTGCCGCCGATGGCATAGGAGTGGTGGCGTACGACGGTGGTCCAGAAGGTGTCGGCGATCTCCAGGTAGCGCGGGTCGCCGGTGGCCTCGTAGGCCGGTACGGCTCCGACCACCTTGGCGATCTCCGTGTTGGCGTGCCGCCCGGCGAGTTCGTCGCGGCCGGCGGCGAGCGGCGCGTAGAGCTCGTCGTGGTCGAAGCGGCGCGCGGTGCGCAGATGCGCCGGGTCGCCGGTCTCCAGGTGGAGTCGGGCGAGGACGTCGTTCATGCCGCCGAACTCGACCTTGAGCACGCTCTGCATCCGCTCGCGCGACAGCGGGGCCGTACGCGCCTCGGTCCAGGCGGCCATCTCCAGCAGGACGTCGAACGCCTCCCGGTTCCCGCTGAGCCGGTACTGGTCGAGGAGCCCTGCCATGATCTTGTGCAGTGTGTAGTAGGGCGCCCAGGGCTTGCCCCCGGCTTCCAGTTGGTCGAAGACCGACTCCGGGAACGCGGAGAGGTAGCCGCGGTGGAACCCGGCCGCCGGTGCCGCCCGCTGGCACTCGGCCAGCGCCGAGACGAGCAGCCGGCCCTTGTCCGCGTAGGCGCGCTCGCCGGTGCCGGCGTGGGCCTGGGCCAGGGCGCTGAGGAGGTGTCCGGTGGTGTGGCCGCGCAGTTGGACGTCCGGGGCCTCCCAGCCGCCGCAGGGCTCGGCGGAGGAGGGCAGGCCGACGTTGAGCCGGAAGGTGTGCAGCAGCCGGTCGGCGTCCACGAAGAGGAGGTACGCGCAGGTGCGCCGCATGTTGGCGAGGAAGGGGCTGTCGAGGAGGCGAACGGCCGAGAGCGGGAAGGCCTCCAGCGCGGGGCGTGGGCGGTGCGCGCCGTTCGTCCGCCGGGGTGTCGTCGCGTCGGGGACCGCCGGGGTCGCGGTGGGAGCGGTGGGTGCCGCCGCGGCGGGGACGGCCGGTATCGCGGCGGTGGCCGTGGCGGCCGACGCGGTGAACAGGACCTGGCGTCGGGAGGGGGCGGGTCTGCTGTGCGGTGCGGGCATGGGGCGGGGCTCAGCTCCCTTCGATTGAATCGTTTTACTCGATTCGACGGAGACGCTAAGTGGCGCCACCAGGGGCGTCAAGGGTTCCCACAAGAACCGGTTGACGCGTCAGAAGTCCCTTCGAACCGCGAGCCGGTGAAGGTGGAAAGGGCACGACTCGGCGCGGACGGGCCTGCGCACCGTCCGCGCTGTTTTGAATCGTTCAATTCAACTGGATGTCAGATCGACTGCTGCGCGTACGAAACCAGCCGCACCGGTCCCACCAGCCCGTACTCCTGGCGCGCGACCCCTCCGAAGACCTCCGGGCGGCTCACCCGGAGCCGGTTGACGAGGGGCGTCGCGACCTCGATCTCGATCGTGTTGGTGCCCCGGCGCAGCAGCGGGCCCACGTCGACGACGGGGTTGAGCCGGTCGACCGGTTCCGCGTCGGCACCGTTGACGCTCACCCGGAACGTGTCGCTGACCTGCCCCAGCTCCAGGAGAGCGCCATGGGCGGGACTCCAGGTGCCGGGGAGGGTGACCGTGGTGCGGTAACGGCCGATGCCCGCGCAGTCCTCCAGTTCCGGAATGCTCGACCAGGGCAGGAGGGTGTCGAGCGTCAGGGTGCGGCGCACCCGTTCGGTCCGGGTCGGGCGGTCACCGGGGCGCCAGTCCTCCACCTCGACGTGCCACCGGTCCGGTTCGATCGGGCCGGGAACCGCGGGGAGGGTGGTGGTGACGGTCCGGCCCTGGGACAGCCGCGTGCGGTAGGTGCCGGCGGCTCCGGCCCGTACGGTGAGGCCGCGTGCGGTGAACAGCACCTCGTCCGCGTCCGACGAGAGGGCGTGCGGGCGGTTGCCGTGCCGGTCGCCCAACAGGCCCGGCCGCCCCAGCGCGACGACGAGCGTCTGGCCCGGCCGCAGGGCGACGCGGAAGGTCACGTCCTGACCGTCCTGGGTGTACCGGCCCACCCGTACGGCCTTGCCCGTCCAGGGGTCGAGGAGGTAGGGCACCGCGTCGCGGCCGTGCGTGCGGCGCAGGGTGACGTCGTGGTCGATCGCGGCCACGGGCGGCTTGACGGTCTCCGCGTGCTTGCCGTTGACCAGGTAGTAGTAGTCCGCTTCCGCGGTGACGCGGTGGGCGTTCAGGAGCGTCGACGCGGCGGCGTACCGCACGTCCGGAGTGACGCCGAGCGCGGCGAGGGCGTCGCCGACCGCGGTCTTGTCGGTGACACGGACGACGCCCGGCAGCGCGAGCAGGCGGCTGAGGACGTCGCGCAGGCGCTCGGTCTCACCGGCCGCCGGCACGCCCGGGGTAAGCGCCTGGTCGAAGCCGCCCAGGAGCACCACGGGCAGTCCGGCCCGCGCGAATCCGAGGATCCTTCGGGCGTCGGCGAGGGCGAGGGTCGGGGTGGAGCCGTGGAAGAAGTCGCCCTCGACGAAGAGCGCCTTGTAGGCGGGTCCGTCCGGGGCGAGCCGCCCGCCGGAGACGGTGGCGTTCGGCAGGTCGAGGAGCGGACCGCTGAGGAACTGGTGCGTCCACCCGAGCGGGACGCCGGTCGAGGTGAACCAGGATGCGCCGATGCCCGTGGCCGTGTAGCCGGTCTGCCGGAAGACGGCGACGTCCGCGCGGGCCGTGCCCGACTGCAGCACGGCGTGGACGCGGCCGAGGTAGCCGGAGATGTCCCCGGCGTGCCGCCAGGTCGGCTGCCGAGGCCCCCACGACTCGCCGTACCCCGGCGCGCCGTTGTAGGGGCTGAACGCGGCGAAGCCGGGCCACTGGGCCTCCGGAGCGCTCGCGTACGAGAAGCCGTGCATCACCGTCTGGTTGACGCCCGCCGCGTAGGCCCCGCCCATGGTGCGCAGCACGCGGTCCCATGTGGTGCTGTAGGCCGAGCCGTTGTAGGCACCGGCCTCGCAGGACAGAACGGTGTGCCCCGCCATGTCCCGGCCGCCGGCCAGGCACCGGTAGTCGTCCAGGTTCTTGAAGCCGAGGGACTCCCCCTCCGCGATGTCGAGAATCGCCGCGGTGGCGATGGCGTCGGTCTGCAGGCCGTACGGCTGGGCGCGCAGGGCCATGCCGAGGGAGTGCGCCCAGTCCCGGAGCGCGCCCACGTGGTGCCGGTTGAACAGGTCGGAGACCGTGGCCCAGAAGTCGTGCCGGATCTGCCGGGTCAGCTGGGCCTCGAAGGCGAACACCTGGTTGCTGTCGTCGAGGACGAGGGCGGGCAGGCAGGGCAGCAGCGGTCGGCCCGTGCGCTGCTCGAAGGCCTCGGGCAGACGTGCCGTCCAGACCAGTGCCTCGGACTCCAGTTCCACCGAGTCCTCGAAGAAGGCACCGCCCGCGGCCTTCAGCAGGCGTCGCAGTGGGCCGGTGAGGACATGGCGCTCCCAGTAGTCGGTGACGGCGGTGGTGCCCGCGGCGCTCAGGTGGTCGACGACGAAGGCGGCGGGAGTGGAGTGCGGCCCGGATTCCGGCTGCTGTCCCGAGCCCCGCTGCCAGTAGGAGATCAGCATCCACTCGCCGTCCGCGGGTGCCGTCCAGGTAAGAGCGCCGTCGGCGACGGTGTCCGTGAGGTCGCGGACGCTGCCCGGGTCGAGGCCGGTCTCCTTGCGGGTGGAGTTGGCGGGGTCGACGCGGGCGGCCTGGACGGCGAGGAGGTGCTGGGCGCGGACGCCGGACGCCGCCTCGTGGACGGGCGCGGGTACGGGCCCTCGGTACGTGGCCCCGGCGGCCAGCGAGGTGTGCCCGTGGGCGAGTTCCTTGGCGGCCGCCTCGTCGTCGGGGGTGACTCCGGGGACGGCCACGGGCCAGCTGGGGCCGAGGGTGAGGTCGACGGTGAGGCCGCGTCGCACGGCGCGGCGCAGGGCGGCCTCGACGCCGTCGCGCCAGGGGCTGCTGCCCCAGCCGTGGTGGGCGGTGTCCAGGAGCGACTTGTCCCGGATGCTGTGGTGGACGGCGGCGATCTCGGCTCCGCCGAATCCGGCGTCCGCGATCTGGTCGATCTCGCGGGCCACCTCGTCCGGGTCGACCAGACCGTCCGGCCACCACCAGCGGAATTTCGGGCGCACCGACCGGGCGGGGTCGGTGAACCACCGGGCCGAGCCGGGCGCCCGGTCGGCGGCGGCCGGTCCGGCGGGGAGGGCGGCGGCGCCGGGAGAGGCGGTGACCGCGGTGGCGGTCACCCCCGCGGTCACCGCGGCGGCCAGCACCGCGCGCCGGGACATCCCGCCACGCTGCGAGACGAGTTCGTGCATGAGTGCGCCCCAGGGTTTCGGAGGAGATTCCGTGCATCAGAAGGATTGAATCGTTTCAATCCCATGTGAACGCGGGAACGGTAAGCCGAGGCGATCATGGGGGTCAAGACATGTCGCGCCGGTAACTTCCGCGCAGGCGTGGCGTCGGCACCCCCTCACCGGCGCGGCGCGTTCACCCGGAACCCGGCCGGACGACACCGGATAGCATGCACACGGCTCCGGGGACGGGCCCCGGAGGGGTGTGGTTCTTCAGAGGTTGGGGGTCCGCATGGTCGCGGGTCGTGTGGTGCGTTTCGACAGTACGCGGGGCTACGGGTTCATCGCGCCCAAGGACGGCGGCGAGGACATCTTCCTGCACGTGAACGATCTGCTCATGCCCGAGGAGTACGTGCGCGCCGGTCTGGTCGTGGAGTTCGAGGTGGAGAGCGGTGAGCGAGGTCTCAAGGCCTCGGACATCCGGCTCCCCGAGGGCGAACGGCACAAGCCCGCGCGCCGCCACCAGGACGCCGCACCCAGGGCCGTGCCGTCCGACGAGAGCGGCCAGCCGCTGTGCGATGTGCTGAGCACCGACGAGTACCGGCGTGACGTGACGGAACTGCTGCTGACCGCGAGTCCGCAGTTGACCGCGGAGCAGATCCTCACCATCCGCGGCGCACTCCTGAAGTTCGGCGAGGGCCACGGCTGGATCGAGGACTGAGCCAGCGCGCGTCTCTTTGATGGGTTGGTCAGTTGATCGGATGTGTCCGTCCGATGAGTGATCACCGATGCGATGTGGGACCGGATCGAGCCGCTGATGCCGGTCGATCCGGTCCGCGGTCAGCGGTGGGCAGATCACCGCCGAACCTTGCAGGCCATCGCGTGGAAGTACCGCACCTGCTCGCCCTGGCGGGACCTGCCGGACGAGTTCGGCCCGTCACGCCGTCCTCGTCGCCGGCCTCGCTGAAGGCGTACTCGAGCATGCGGTTGTCCGACGGAACTTTGGTGAGGGTCCTCACCGCCGTGCTGTGGCAAGCATGTCGAGCGAGATCTGCCACAGGCGGGCGGCCGCCTCGGGGTCGAGGGCATGTGCGGCGACACCCTGCGTGGGCTTGTCCGGGGCGAACGGCAAGGCCTCGTTGCAGTACTCGAAGTAGCGGGGTGATTCGTCGCGAAACGCAGCTCCCGTCCCTCCGGGGGCCGCGCCTCCGGAACCGCCGCGACACCGGCGGCTGCACGGCCGAGCCGGGCGGAGGGCGGTGCGTCGTCCCGGCCGTCGACGGCGGCGATGCCGTGGTCTGCCTTCCTGGTGACGGGCACCGGGGCGACGAGTTCCTGCCGACGGCCCAGGCCTGCTGCCCGGCGCAGGCGTGATTCACGGCCCCGCGGCCCGGGAGATCGCCAGACTCGCCCTGCGCAGCGCCGTCACGGCCGCGGTACGGGGTCCGCCCTCGTCGGGTGCGACCAGCGACAAAGCGCCCAGTGCGTCGCCGCGACGGTTCAGGATCGGGGCGGCGACGGTCGACATGGCGGTGGGCCCGGAGCGCAGTGGGTTGGGCACCGTCACGGCGCAGACGCCGTCTCTGCGGACGGTGGCCAGGAGCCGGCGGACGCAGGCCGCGTCGTCCGCGTCGGCCAGTGCTTCCTTCCGAATCCGCCCGGGGGCGTGCGCCAGCAGGGCGATGCCGATGCCGGTCCCGATGAGCGGGAGGCGTCCACCGACCCGGTACTTGACCGCCGCCGCGCCCCTTGCAGACAGCCGCTCCACCAGAACAGCCTCGTCGCCGTCGCGCACGGCGAGGAGGATGTGCTGGCCGGTGACCCGGTGCAGGTCCTGCATGAACGGCAGCGCGGTGGCGCGCAGTCCGTGGCCGCGGGGTGCCAGCGAGGCGATCTCGAGAAGTTGCAGGCCGACGACGAAGTCGCCGTTGTCGAGGCGTTCGAGGGCTCCGACGTCCGTCAGCTGGGCCGCAATCCGGGACGTGGTGCTCTTCGGAAGGCCCGCCCGGGCCGCGAGTGTGTGCAGTGCCAGGCCCTCGCCGGCCTCGGAGAAGGCACCCAGGACCCGGAAGGCCCGCTCCAGGACCGGCTCGCCGCGCAACGGCCTGCCCGAGCGGGGGACTTGTACCGGCGTTCCACTCATCGGAATCGGCGGTGCGCGTCGTCGGCCACGGTTCGAATAATAGCTCGTGACGTGCCACCCGGTGAGGGCGGCCGCCGGCTCTGATCACCGGCGCCGGGCCGGGGGAAGCGCCGTCCGCCCGTAACGACGGGCAGCACAGACCGAGGAGACCACAATGGTGACCAGCCCCGCGCTGCGCGACGTCCACGTCCCGCACGCCTACCCCGAACAGCAGGTCGATCTCGGCGAGATCACCATGAACTACGCCGAGGCCGGTGACCCGGACCGGCCCGCCGTGCTGCTGATCCCCGAGCAGACGGGATCCTGGTGGTCGTACGAAGAGGCCATGGGCCTCCTCGCCGAGCACTTCCACGTCTACGCCGTCGACCTGCGGGGCCAGGGGCGCAGCAGTTGGACCCCGAAGCGCTACAGCCTGGACAACTTCGGCAACGACCTGGTCCGGTTCATCGCCCTGGTGGTGAAGCGGCCCGTCGTCGTCGCGGGCAATTCCTCCGGCGGCGTCCTCGCGGCGTGGCTGTCGGCGTACTCCATGCCCGGTCAGCTCCGGGGCGTCCTGTGCGAGGACCCTCCACTCTTCGCGTCCGAACTCGTCCCCGCGCGCGGTCACTCGGTCCGGCAAGCGGCGGGTCCGGTGTTCGAGCTCTTCCGCACCTACCTCGGCGACCAGTGGAGTGTGGGTGACTGGGAGGGGTTCTGCCGCGCGGCCGACACCTCGTCGTCGCCGATGGCGCGGTCCTTCGTGGCGGACGTGATCCCGCAGCACCTCAAGGAGTACGACCCGGAATGGGCCCGGGCCTTCTACGAGGGGACCGTCGGGCTGAACTGCCCGCACGAGCGCATGCTGGGCCAGGTCAGAACGCCGGTGCTCCTCACGCACCACATGCGCGGCGCCGACCCGGAGACGGGGAATCTGCTCGGGGCCCTCTCCGACGAACAGGCCGTGCACGCCAGGCGGTTGATGGAGTCGGCGGGGGTGAAGGTCGACTACGAGTCGGTGCCGGAGGCGTCACACATGATGCACCAGTCCGAGCCGGCACGGTACGCCGAGATCTTCACGCGGTGGGCGGCCACACTGGCCCCGTGACCGGGCGCCGCGCGGGCAGGCACGGCCGGGCCCGGAGCGCAGGAGCTCCACGGCCGGCCGGGGGGCGGGTGCGCGTGACCGATCGGGCCGCCGTTCTGCCGGGCCTCGGGCCCACGGCCTCCTGGCGTTCCCCTCCCCCTGCGAGGTCTGCCCGCTCGGCATCGTGCGCGCACGAGCGAAGTCGGCCAGCGCGCGGAGTCGCCCCCGCTCGTCGCCCGCTTCTCCGTACACGGGCGGCACGGTGTCGGCGATTCGGCCAACCTCCGTACTCTCCGCCCTGTTGTCCCGCACGGGTCCGTGCATCCGGCACGGACCGACACGCGCCGCGGTTCGGGTTCCCGACCGCGACCGAAACACATGTGTTCGATACCCCGGCCCGGTCGTTGAGCTTCCCGACCACGCTCGACGACCGTCAAGGGGGACCCATTGACCTCGACCGCCGCCAACGGACAGCAGACCCCCACGCCGCCTCCACCGCCGCCGGCGGAGATCACGTACAGCGGGCGGTACTCCGTCAATCCACTCGCCGAGGCCTCCTTCCGGCGGATGTGCGCGCAGATCCCCGCCGTCCTGAGCCGGATCGCACGGCTGTCGTGGCGGACCGACCGGCGGGCCGTGCAGCTGCTGCTCGGCTGCCAGGTGGTCACCGGTGTCTCCGCCGCCGTGCTGCTGACCGCCACCGCCCGCGCCATGAAGCCCGTCCTCGGCGACGGCTCCGCCGCCGACCGGCTGCACGGCGCGGTGCCGGCGCTGTTGGTGGTGGCGCTCGCCGCCGCCCTGGGCCGCGGTGCGGCAGCGGTGGCCACCTACGCCGAGCGGCGGATCACCCCCCGGCTGACGACGGAGACGGACAGCGCGCTGGTCGAGGCCGTGTGCCGGGTGGAAGCGTCCGCGTACGCGCAGGAGGGTTTCTCGGACCGGCACGAGGCCGCCGAGATGGGGGTGATCCGCACCCAGGTGATGGTCACCGACGCCCAGCGGTTCCTGTCCGCGCTGATCCGGATGGTCACGGCCGGCGGCGTGCTGTCGGCGCTCAACCCGCTGATGCTGCCGCTGCTCCTGCTCGCCGTGCTGCCGGCCGGTGTGGGTGCGGTCCTCACCGCCCGGGTCGACTACGAGGTCCACTACGCCAACATCGCCGACCGCAACGTACGCGGCATGATGCGCTGGTGGGCGACCACGTCGAAGTACGGCGACGAGGTGCGCGCCAACTCCATGACCGACTACCTCGTCCACTGGTACCGGGCCCTGTCCGACCGGTGCGACCGGCGCACCCTGGCCGCCGCGCCCCGTACCCTGCGGATCGCGGTGCTGTCCGCGTCGGCCGGCGGCGTCTTCCTCGTCGCGACCTGGGGTGCCCTCGCCTGGCTGGCGGTCTCGGGCCGGATCGAACTCGCGGTCGCGGCCACGGCCGTCATCGCCGTGCAGACCACGCTCGCCGCACTCTCCCAAGTCGTCGTCAACGGGGCCGCGGTCTTCCACACCAGCCTCTACCTGAGCGACATGCAGGCGTTCCTCGACGACGCCGCGGCCCGTGTCCCGCGACGCGGACCCGGCAGGCACCGAGCGCCGACCGAGCGGATCCGGCTCGAGGAAGTCGTCTACCAGTACCCGGGCAAGGACAAGCCCGCCGTCGACGGCGTCTCCCTCACCCTGGAGCGCGGTCAGATCCTCGCGATCGTCGGGGCGAACGGCTCGGGCAAGTCCACCCTGACCCGGCTGCTGACCGGCATCTACCTGCCGGACAAGGGACGGGTCACCTGGAACGGCACCGACCTCGCCGAGATGGACCCCGCGACCGTATGGGCGCACATCGGTCTGGTGCCGCAGATCTTCGCCCAGTGGCCGATGCCGGTCCGCGAGAACGTCACCCTCGGCCAGCCGCGCAGCCACGACGACGCCCCGGTGTGGGAGGCCCTGGAGGCGGTCGGCCTGCGCGAAACGGTCGACGGCCTCCCGGCCGGCCTGGACACCCTGCTGTCCCGTGACGTCTTCGGAGGCACCGAACTCTCGGGCGGCCAGTGGCAGCGCGTGGCGTGCTCCAGGGCCCTGTACCGCCGCCCCGGGCTGCTGATCCTGGACGAACCCACGTCCCAGATGGACCCCCGCGGTGAGCACCAGATCTTCGAGCAGATCAAGACGATCGCCGCCGAGCGCATCACCATCGTGGTCACCCACCGCCTGGAGAACACGAAGATCGCGGATCACATCGTCGTCATGGAGCACGGCCGGATCACCGAGCAGGGCCGCTACGACGACCTCGTCCACGCCGGTGGCACCTTCGCCGAACTCCTCAGACTCTCCCAGGACCGCTGACTCGCCCGTGGTCACGGGCCGCCGGGTTCCCCACCCTGACGCCGCACGCGATCGGCACCGCGGGCGGACCCTGCGAGATCCTGGGCACCTTGGACCGCGACGCCCAGGACATGGCCGGGTGACGGTGAGGGGCGTCAGGCCCCGGCAGGCAGGGCGTGCGCGAGGAGGGTCTCCGCCGCGGCGCGCGCGTGCCGGCCGTAGTCGGCATCGCCCAGCACCATGGCACGGCTGGCCGCCCCGTCCGCGAGGGTGACCAGTTGCTCGGCGAGCACGGCGGGCCGGTCGCAGCCCAGCTCCGTCACCAGTGCCGTGACCAGCCGCACCATCCGCAGTTTCTGGTCTCGGGCGTAGGAGTGGACCGTGCTGTCCGGGTCGGGGAACTCGGCCGCGGCGTCGATGAACGGGCACCCGCGCACGGGTGTTCCGTCGGGCGCGGGCAGGTCGAACAGCCCGAGGATCCGCTCCCGCGGCGCAACGTCGTCGCGGGACAGCACGCTTTCGAGCGTGGCGCCCGAGGAGGCGAGGTCCTGGAGGTACGCGATCACCAGGTCTCCCTTGGTCCGGAAGTGCGCGTAGAGCGTGCGCTTGGACACCGGCGCCGCTTCCGCGACCTGTTCCATACCGGTCGCGTTGATCCCCTGGGTCGCGAAGAGGTGGGCGGCGGCCGCGAGGATGCGTTCCCGCCCGCCGCGCCCACGCGCCGGGGATGTGGTGGTCGCACTCATACGACGAGTATACGCCTGCGTTTACTTCCGTCCGAAACGCCTGATAGGGTCCGCCAGGTAAACGGTTGCGTTTACTTGGGGCAACTACCGAGGAGGACTCCATGACCCTGCTGGTCCCCACCGAGCTGAGCGGTGCCGCGGAGAAGCTGATACGCGGCCGGCACGCGACCCGCGCGTTCCGTCCGCAAGCCGTGCCCGAGGACACGATGCGTGCGATCTTCTCGCTGGCGGGCGCCGCACCGTCCAACTCCAACGCACAGCCGTGGCGCGTGGAGGTGGTGAGCGGCGCCACGCGCGACCGTCTGGCGGACGCCCTGCGGGCGGCGCACGCCGCGAACCGCACCTCGGTCGACTTCCCGTACTCCGACGAGATGTACTGCGAGGCGCAGCAGGCGCGCCGGGCGGCGTTCGGCGCCGGACTGTACGGGGCGCTGGGCATCGCCGCGGACGACCAGGCGTCGCGGGCGGCCTACAACACGGAGAGCCTGCGCTTCTACGGCGCGCCGCACGCCGCCTTCCTGTTCGTCGCCGGGGACGGCGGACCGCGGCTCGCCGCGGACGTCGGCGCCTATCTGCAGACCCTCCTGCTGGCGATGACCGCCTACGGCGTGGCGAGTTGCCCGCAGGGGCTGCTCAGCTTCTACGCCGACACGGTCCGCGCCGAACTCGGCGTCGACGAGGGGCGGCTCCTCGTGGGCGTCTCCTTCGGCTACGCCGACGAGACCGCTCCGGTGAACCGGGTCACGGCCGGGCGGGCCGCGCTCGACGAGGTCACGACCTTCCACGGCTGAGGGAGCCCGATCCGACAGCGTCCCGCGAGCGGGGCGGGCCCCGCTACTCGATCAGCGCGTCCGCGGCGATGATCACCAGGCCGATCAGCATGTCCAGGAGTCCCGCGCGGCACGAGGACAGCCGGCCGAGCCCGGCGGTGCGGGCCGCGGAGGTGCCCAGGGTGAAGAGCAGGACGGTGTTCAGCACCAGGGCCGTGTCGGCGGCCGTGTCCTCCGCCCACCACCCGGCCGTCGCGGCGAGCAGCATCGCCACCGTCGGCAGCACGGCGGCGGTCAGCGGCCACTCGGCGAGCACCGCGCGCAGTCTGCTCGCCGAGGCCGTTCCGTCGCCGGACGCACGCCGGGCGATGACATGCGCGTATCCGTGGGCGGCGCCCGACGACAGCGCCGTGAGCAGAACCCACAGCGCGTCCTGGCCGGGGTTGGCCTCCCCGCCCGGAACGTCCAGCGCCGCCACCAGTGCGCTGGCCAGCACCAGGCCGTAGATTCCCTTGAACAGCCACCCCTCCGGCCGGCGCCGCAGGATTCCCCTCGACGTGACACCGCCGGCAGTGCCGTGGCCGGCGCGCTCGGACATTCAGGAGAGCCAGTCGGTGTACCGGGTGGGGGCCAGGCGGGCGTCCAGGTCGGTGAGGACGTCCCCCTCGACCGCCGCGAACATGCCCGCGGTCGGGTCGGTGACGACCGTGCGCCCGTCACCCCTGCGGGAGAGGGTCAGGCGGCCCAGGTCGTCCAGCGGGAACACATCCGGTCCACCGACGTTCCGGATGCCGTTCAGCGGGGTTCCCACGGCAACCTCCGCCACCGCGGTCGCCACGTCCTTCGCGGCGATCGGCTGGATGGGCGTGGCGGGCAGCCGGACGCGGTCACCGTCCGCGGTCCAGGACAGGACGGCCTCCATGAACTCCATGAACTGGGTGGCGCGCACGATCGAGTACGGCACGGGGCCGCCCCTGAGGAGCTCCTCCTGGAGGAGTTTGGCGCGATAGTAGGCCAGTTCCGGCACCCGGTCGACGCCGACGATCGACAGAATCACGAAGTGACCCGTTCCGGCCCGCCGCGCCGCGGTCAGGAGGTTGTCCATCGAGGCCCGGAAGAAGCCGGGCGAGGCGTCGTCGAAGGTCGGCGAGTTCGTCAGGTTGACGACGACGTCGGTGCCCTCCAGCGCCCGGTCCACTCCCTCGCCGCTGACGACGTCGACTCCGGTGGACAGCGAGTGGGGCACCGCCCGGTGCCCGGCCGCGTTCAGGTTCTCGACGACCCGGGAGCCGATCAGTCCCGTGCCGCCGATGACCGCGATCTCCATGACGCGCCTCGCTCCCTGCCGATCCACGTGGTCCAGGAACCACTGTGTCGGTGCGCGCGGAGTACGGCGCTCTGGATGCCCCGAAGGGATGAGAGCGAGCCCCGTCGCCCGTCGGACCGGCCCGCCGACGGCGTCAGGCGGCGCAGTCCGGGCAGATGCCGCGGTAGGTCACTTCGGCCTCATGGACGGTGAAGCCGAAGGACTGGGAGGCCGGGAGGTCCGAGAGGGGGTCGCCCGTCGGGTGCACGTCGCGGATCGAGCCGCAGCGATCGCAGAGCAGGTGGTGGTGGGGGTGACGCGCGTTCGGGTCGTAGCGCTTGGCGCGGCCGTCGGTCGACACCTCGAGGACCTCGCCCCGGTGCACCAGTTCACGCAGCGTGTTGTAGACCGTCGCCCGGGAGATCTCGGGCAGTCGCTCCGCGGCACGGGTGTGCACCTCGTCGGCGGTCAGGTGCACGTGGTCCCCGTCGAGGACCTCGGCCACCACGCGCCGCTGCGCGGTCAGGCGCCAGCCGCGTTCGCGAAGCCGCCCCAGGAGATCACTCATGCGCAGCACCCTAGCAGGGTGCGGCATCAATTCAAGAGCGGATATGGCTCTAGATGGCGCCTTGCCTTAGATCCTGTCCAATGTAGGGTGGGGCCTGCGAAGAACCACACCGAGGAGCAAGCCTTGCCTGAGAACAACCAGAAGCCGCTGACCACGGTTGCCGGTGCACCGGTTCCCGACAACCAGAACTCCCTGACGTCCGGCCCGCGCGGTCCGATGCTGCTGCAGGATGTGTGGTTCCTGGAGAAGCTCGCCCACTTCGACCGCGAGGTCATCCCGGAGCGCCGGATGCACGCCAAGGGCTCGGGCGCGTTCGGCACCTTCACGGTGACCCACGACATCACGCGGTACACGAGCGCCAAGATCTTCTCCGAGATCGGCAAGAAGACCGAGCTGTTCACCCGCTTCTCCACGGTCGCCGGTGAGCGCGGCGCCGCCGACGCCGAGCGCGACATCCGCGGCTTCGCCGTGAAGTTCTACACGGAGGAGGGCAACTGGGACCTGGTCGGCAACAACACCCCCGTCTTCTTCTTCCGTGACCCGCTGAAGTTCCCGGACCTCAACCACGCGGTGAAGCGCGACCCGCGCACCAACCTCCGCAACGCGGAGAACAACTGGGACTTCTGGACCAACCTCCCCGAGGCCCTGCACCAGGTCACCATCGTGATGTCGGACCGCGGCATCCCGGCCTCCTACCGGCACATGCACGGGTTCGGCTCGCACACCTACAGCCTGATCAACGCCGAGGGCGAGCGGTTCTGGGTCAAGTTCCACCACCGCACCCAGCAGGGCATCAAGAACCTCACCGACGCCGAGGCCGAGGCCCTGGTCGGCAAGGACCGCGAGTCCCACCAGCGCGACCTCTTCGACGCGATCGAGAACGGCGACTTCCCGAAGTGGAAGCTGTTCATCCAGGTCATGCCGGAGGCCGACGCGGAGAACTACCGCTTCCACCCCTTCGACCTCACCAAGGTCTGGTCGAAGAAGGACTACCCGCTGATCGAGGTCGGCGAGTGGGAGCTCAACCGCAACCCCGACAACTACTTCGCGGACGTCGAGCAGGCCGCCTTCAGCCCGGCCAACGTGGTCCCGGGCATCAGCTTCTCCCCCGACCGGATGCTGCAGGGCCGGCTGTTCTCCTACGGCGACGCCCAGCGCTACCGCCTCGGTGTCAACCACCACCAGATCCCCGTCAACGCGCCGAAGAGCCCGGTGAACTCCTACCACCGCGACGGCGGCATGCGCGTCGACGGCAACCAGGGAGCCACTCCGGGCATCGAGCCCAACTCCTACGGGCGCTGGCAGGAGCAGCCGGCCTACCGCGAGCCCGCCCAGGCCGTGGGTGCCGTCGCGGACCGGTTCAACTACCGCGAGGACGACGACAACTACTTCGAGCAGCCCGGCAACCTGTTCCGGCAGATGAGCCCGGAGCAGCAGCAGGTCCTCTTCGAGAACACGGCGCGCGCGATCGACGGCGCCTCCGAGCAGACCGTCGCGCGGCACATCGCCAACTGCACCAAGGCCGACCCGGCCTACGGCGAGGGCGTCCGCAAGGCGATCGAGGCCCTGGCCGCCGGCAACCTCTGATCCGGCCGGTCCAAAGGACAAGCGGTACACACACGCGCCGTGCCGGCGCGGGCGCACCCGAGGTGCCCGCGCCGGCACGGCGTACCGCCATGGAGACATCATGGACATGAACAACAGCGGTGGTCTGACTCCGGAGCAGACGGAACGCGTCGTGGCGATCGCCATGGACCTGGCCCGGGAGGGCGGCACCGAGCAGCTGGTGGAGTTCGTGGCGCACGGGCTGCCGGTGGACGTGCGGGATCCGGCGGGCAACACCCTCCTCATGCTCGCCGCGTACCACGGTCACGCCGACACCGTGGAGACCCTGATCCGGTACGGCGCCGACCCGGACCTCCGCAACGACAGGGACCAGTCCCCCGTCGCCGGTGCCCTGTTCAAGGGAGCCGACGACGTGGTGGCCGTACTGCTCCGGGCGGGTGCGGACCTGGACTCCGGTACACCGACCGCGCGAGCCGCAGCGGCGATGTTCGGCCGCGCCCACCTGCTCGCGAGCTGATCGGGTGACGCCGCCGGGCGCCCGGCACCGCCCGCCTCCGCACCGGGCCCGCCCCGCACACGCAAGCCGGAACCCGGACGCGCCCGGTGTCGGGAGCGGGGTGCTTGACCCTCACGCGGCGTGATGCCGCATTGTCGGTGGCGTGGAGGAGCACCTGACCGTGGGACGCGTGGCCGAGTCGGCCGGAGTGAGCGTCCGCACGCTGCATCACTATGACGACATCGGCCTCGTGCGGCCGTCCGCGCGGACCGCGGCCGGCTACCGGGCCTACTCGGCGGACGACGTGGAGCGGCTGCGGAAGGTCCTGGCCTACCGGCGGCTCGGTTTCGGACTGCGCGACATCGCGGACCTCGTCGACGACCCGGCCACCGACGCGGTCGCCCACCTGCGCCGGCTGCGCGGCCTGCTGGCGCAACGGCGCGACCGCGCCGCCTCCATGGTGACGGCGATCGACCGGGAACTGGGGGCGCGGGCGATGGGGATCAGGACGACACCGGAGGACCAACTCAGGGCGTTCGGCGCGCAGTTGTACGAGAACATCGGGGCCGCCTACCCTGCGACACGGCGCACCGAACCGCGGATCGCCGCGCAGGTGTGGGAGGCGCTCGGCGACGCGCGGACGGTGCTGAACGTGGGCGCCGGCACCGGCTCCTACGAGCCCCCGGACCGGGAGGTGACCGCGGTGGAGCCGTCGGCGGTCATGCGCGCGCAGCGCCCCGCGGGCGCGGCTCGGTGCGTGGCCGCCGCCGCGGAGAGCCTGCCGTTCGAGGACCGGTCCTTCGACGCCGCGATGGCCTTCAGCACCGTGCACCACTGGCACGACCCGATCGCCGGACTGCGGGAGATGCGCCGGGTCGCCCGTCGCGTGGTGGTGTTCACGCACGACGCCGGTGACACCGGCTGGCGGCACCGGTTCTGGCTGACCCGTGACTACCTGCCCGAGGTCGCGGACCTGGTCGCGGACCGGCCCCCGGTGGACCGGCTGGCCCGCGCGATCGGGGCCCGCCTGGAGCCGGTGCTCATCCCCTGGGACTGCGCGGACGGCTTCCTGGAAGCCTACTGGCGCCGGCCGGAGGCGTATCTGGAGGAGCCTGTGCGCCGCGCGGTCTCCGTGTGGACCAGGGTCGGGCCGGCGGACGAGCGACGGGCGGTGGCCGCCCTCCGCGACGACCTCTCCTCGGGCCGCTGGACCGAGCGCAACCGCGACCTCCTGGGTCTCGACGCGGCGGAGCTCGGCCTCCGACTGCTCGTGGCCTGAACCAACGCTGCGCGGGTGCGCAGGCGACGGGAGAATCACGTGACGCCCGGCAGCCCGGACTGCGCGATGGCGGGCTGGCGGGATGGGGGATCGAGGCGGATGGCGGGAATCGGATTACGCGGTGGCGGGAAGAGATCCCTGGGGTTTCACCGGTCCGTTGATCAACTCTCAAAGCTTGAGCACGAATTACACACATCCCCTCTACACGGTGGCCCCGATGGTCTAGATTGACCGTGCTTCAGCTGTTCAGGCACGAGGCGACCGGTAATGATCTTTAGGTCCGGAGCAGGGGGGTCTGCTGTTGTCAGTGCGCATTGCTCGTATTGCTGTGCCATAGCCGGAACGTTGTGCGCGGGCAGGCCGGGGGGCCGTCCGTGGGGAGGAACAGCGCGGCGCGGGAGGCGGGGGTCTCCCGAGGGGGAGGAACAGTGCTAGGCGAATACGTCGAACCACTGGGAACCTGGGGGGTTCTGTGCGGCAAGGGGGATTGGTCAGCCCGTTTCCGTCTGCGAGCGGGCAGCTGGCGGACGGAGCAACCAGCCGGCCCGCGAGCGACTGGGAGCAGCGATATCGCCGTACCGTGATCACCAGCGATGCCGTGACCACCGCTTTCGTGGTGGCGGGCATCGGCAATTTCTTCGGGGTCCGGGACGCGGCCAACTGGCACGAGAAATGGGGAATTCTCGCGTTCGGCACCTGGCTGCTGGTTCTGGGCGCGCTCGCGGTGAGCCGGTCGTGGGCACCGGCCGTACTCGGTCAGGGCGCCGAGGAATTCCGCCGGCTCGGACGCTCGCTGTTCGTGGCGACCGTCGTGCTGGCGCTCGGCGGAATCGCCCTCACCTCGCGCAACATCAAACTCTGGATCTTCGTCGCCGTTCCCGCGATCGCGATCGTCACCATGATCTCGCGCTATGCGCTGCGCGTCCGGCTGCACCGGCAGCGCAAGGAGGGGCGCTGCCTGCGACCGGTGCTCGCCGCGGGCAGCCCGGCCACCGTGCGCGATCTGATCGCCCGGACCCGGAGGTTCCCGCACCTCGGCTGGCGCGTGGACGCGGTCTGCACGACGCTCGGCGCCGGGGTCGAGCGTGACGAACTGGACGGAGTGCCGGTCGTCGGCCCGCTGGAGCACGTCGCGCATCACGTCCGCCGCGACGGCTACCGGGTGGTCGCGGTCACCCCGGACCCGCACTGGTCACCGCACCGGCTGCAGCGGCTGGCCTGGAACCTGGAGGGCAGCGACGCCGAGATGGTCGTGGCCCCCGTGCTGATGGAGGTGGCCGGTCCGCGGCTGCACGTCGACGCGGTGCTCGGGATACCGCTGCTGCGGGTCAGCATGCCGACTTTCACCGGGGGCCGCCGGGTCGTCAAGGCGGTGGTCGACCGGCTGGGCGCGGCGGTCCTGCTGGCGCTCTTCGCACCGCTGATGGTGTTCGTCGCACTGCTCGTCCTGGCGGACAGCCGGGGCGGGGCGTTCTACCGCCAGCGCAGGGTCGGCAAGAACGGTCGCGAGTTCACCATACTCAAGTTCCGCACCATGGTCGCCGGCGCCGACCGGGCACGTGCCGCGCTGGCCGACCGCAACGAGGGCGCGGGCCTGCTGTTCAAGCTCCGCCGGGACCCCCGGGTGACCCGGGTGGGAGCCGTACTGCGCCGTTACTCGATCGACGAGCTGCCGCAGCTGTTCAACGTACTCACCGGATCGATGTCGCTCGTGGGTCCGCGGCCTCCGCTGCCCGAGGAGTCCGCGGCGTACGGGCCGGACATCCGAAGACGGCTGCTGGTCAAGCCCGGACTCACCGGCCTGTGGCAGATCAGCGGACGCAGCGACCTGCCGTGGGACGAGGCGGTCCGGCTGGACCTGCGGTACGTGGAGGACTGGTCGCTCGCGCTGGACACAGTGATCTTGTGGAAGACGCTGCGCGCGGTGGTCCATGGGCACGGGGCGTACTGATGCGCGAGGGCCGCCGGGCCGACGCGTGGATCGCAGACCGTCGGGGTCTGCCTGGGGGGAGGAACGTGTCATGAGGGTCAGCGTTTTCGGCCTCGGTTATGTGGGCTGTGTGTCGGCCGCGTGCCTGGCCGGCATGGGGCACGAGGTCATCGGGGTGGATGTGAACCAGGTGAAGGTCGACCTGGTCAACGACGGCAAGGCCCCGGTGGTGGAGGAACGGATCGGCGAACTGATCGCCGAGGTCGTGGGCAGCGGAGCGTTGCGGGCCACCCGTGACGTCCGCGAGGCGATCATGGACAGCGAGATATCCCTCGTCTGCGTGGGCACGCCGTCGGAGCCCAACGGCAGCCTGTGCACCACGTACCTGGAACGGGTCACCGAGGAGATCGGCGCCGCGCTGGCGGACCGTGGTGGACGCGGCGGGCGGCACACCGTGGTGTTCCGCAGCACCATGCTCCCGGGCACCTGTGTGAACCTGCTGGTGCCGATCCTGGAGAAGTACGTCGGCGGCACCGCCGGGGTGGACTTCGGGGTCGCGGTCAACCCGGAGTTCCTGCGCGAGGGCACGAGCGTGCGGGACTTCTTCGACCCGCCCAAGACCGTCATCGGTGAACTCGACCCGGCCAGCGGTGACGCGGTGCTGGCCCTGTACGAGAGCCTTCCCGGCGAGGTGTTCCGCGTGCCGGTCGCGACGGCCGAGGCGATCAAGTACGCGGACAACGCCTTCCACGGCCTCAAGATCGGCTTCGCGAACGAACTGGGCGCGGTGTGCCAGGCGCTCGGGGTGGACTCGCACCAGGTCATGGACGTCTTCCTGGCCGACCGCAAGCTGAACATCAGCCCCGCCTATCTGCGGCCCGGCTTCGCCTTCGGCGGCTCCTGCCTGCCCAAGGACCTGCGCAGCCTGGTCCACGCCGCGCAGCGGGCCGACGTGTCGGTGCCCATCCTGTCCCATGTGCTGCCCTCCAACTCCGCGCACCTGGAGCGCGCGGTGGAGCTGGTGGAGCGCACCGGGAAGCGCCGGGTCGGGCTGTTCGGGCTGTCCTTCAAGCCCGGCACCGACGACCTCCGGGAGAGCCCGCTCGTCGAACTGGCGGAGCGGCTCTTCGGCAAGGGCTACGCCCTGAAGATCCACGACGCCAACGTGAGCCTGTCCCGACTGCTCGGCGCGAACCGCGAGTACGTCGAGACCCGGCTGCCGCACCTCGCCCAGCTGCTCGCGGACTCGGTCGACGAGGTCCTGGAACACGCCGAGGTGTGCCTGGTCGGCACCAGGGACCCGGCCGTGCTGGCGGCGCTGCCCCATGGCGGCGGACCGCTGCTGATCGACCTCGTCCACCTTCCGGACGCCGACACGCGCCGGACCGAACCGGGGTACGTGGGCCTTGCTTGGTGACTCGACGTCCGGTGACACGCCGCTCGGCGGCAGCACCGGCGACCGGCCGGGGCGGCGCGCGCTGATCCTGGTGGAGAACCTGTCGGTGCCCTTCGACCGGCGGGTGTGGCAGGAGTGCACGACCCTGCGCGACGCGGGCTGGGAGGTGCACGTCATCTGCCCCCGGGGCACCAAGCGGGACACGGAGGCCGAAGCGGTCGTCGAGGGGGTGCGCATCCACCGCTACCCGTTGCGCGCGGCCACCGGAGGACCGGCCGGCTACCTGCGGGAGTACGGCGCGGCGCTCTGGCACACCGCCCGGCTGGCCCGCAGGGTCGGCCCGGTCGACGTGGTCCACGCCTGCAACCCGCCCGACCTGCTGTTCCTTCCGGCCCTGTGGCTCAAGCGGCGCGGCGCGCGGTTCGTCTTCGACCAGCACGACCTGATACCCGAGCTGTACCTCTCCCGGTTCGGCCGCGGCAAGGACTTCCTCTACCGCGCCGTGTGCGCCCTGGAGCGGATGACCTACCGGGCCGCGGACATCGTGCTCGCCACGAACGAGAGCTACAAGGACGTCGCGGTGCACCGGGGCGGCCGGCGCCCGGACGACGTCTTCGTGGTGCGCAGCGCGCCCGCGACCGACCGCTTTCAACCGGTCCCGCCCGACCCCGAGTTGAAGCGCGGCAAGCCTCATCTGCTGTGCTACCTGGGCGTCATGGGTCCTCAGGACGGCGTCGACTACGCCCTGCGGGCCCTGGCGAAACTGCGCGACGAGGTCGGACGGACCGACTGGCACGCGGTGTTCGTCGGCTCCGGTGACGCCTTCGACGCCATGGTGGAGCTGTCCCGGTCACTGGGGCTCGGTGAGCAGGTGCAGTTCACCGGGCGCATTCCGGACGCCGACCTGGTGCGTTACCTGTCCACGGCGGACGTGTGCCTCTCCCCCGACCCGCGCAATCCGCTCAACGACGTGTCGACCATGAACAAGGTCCTGGAGTACATGGCGATGGGCCGGCCGATCGTCTCGTTCGACCTCCGGGAGGCGCGCGTCTCCGCCGGTGACGCCGCCCTGTACGCGGCCGCCAACGACGAGGCGGAGTTCGCCGGGCTGGTCGCGCGGTTGCTTGACGACCCGGACGAGCGCGCCCGGATGGGCAAGATCGGCCAGGAACGCGTCAACGGGCAGCTCTCCTGGCGCAACTCGCAGACGGCGCTGCTCGCCGCGTACGCCGCCGCCTGCCGCAACCACATTCCGGTGCCGGCGGGCGTCCCGGTCGGAGCGGGGATCACGGCCGGGATCAGAGCGGGGATCAGGGCAAGGATCAAAGCAGGGGGAAGGTCGCGCCGTTGAGCGATGACACGATACGCCTGGTCACGGTCGGGCGAATTCTCCGTCGGCGCCGGCGGCTGCTCGCCGTCCTCGTCGTGGTGGGCGCACTCGTCGGCTACGGCGTCTCGGTGCTGTTCCCGCCGCGCTACACGGCGTCCGCCTCGGTCCTGCTGCCGGGACCGTGGGAGGAGCGCGAGCTGGTCACCCAGGTCGAGATCGCGACCAGTTCGTCGGTGGTCGACCGGGCGGGCGAGGAGCTCGGCTGGAGCGGGGTGAGCGACAGCGAGCTGCGTGACCGGGTGAGCGCCGAGACCGCCGACGGGAACGTCGTCAAGATCTCCGGCACGGCCGAGAGCCCGGAGCGTGCGCAGCGGCTCTCGGACGAAGTGGCCAAGCAGTTCGTGACGTTCGCGGCGCGGATCGCGAGCGGCAGCACCGATCCCGACGAGGCGGCGGGGCCGGAGGCACTGCGGGAGCAGGTCAAGCGGACCAACCAGCGCATCACCGACCTGGCCAACGCGGCAGATCCGGGGCAGACCGTGGAGAGCGTGCAGGCCCGCACCGAGCTGGAGAAGCTGCGCACCACGCTGCAGGAGGCCATGCAGAAGCTCGAGGAGGCCGACCCGGCCAACAACAGGGCCGGCCTGGTCGTCATGGGGCCGGCGGCCCGGCCGACCGGCGAGGCTCCGCCGACGAGGGCGCAGCTCATCGGCGGCGGCGCGCTGCTGTTCTTCGTACTCGCGATCGTCGGTCATCTCGCCGCGGCGCGGGTGAACCGGCGGCTGCGCTCCGAACGCGAGATCGCTGCCGCGCTGCGCTCGGCGCTGCTGGGCACCGTCGACGTACCCCGTGACCGGCGCGCCCACCGGCCGAAGGCGCGCGGCGCGCGGGCCCGGCTCCGGTGGCTGCTGGGCACCGACGTCCGGTGGGACCTGCCGGTCCCGCAGTCCTCCGGCGACGAGGCCGGGCGGCGGCTCCGCTACCGGCGGGTGTGCGCGCGCCTGCGGGAACGGCTGCCGGACGCCCGGCGGCTGCTGGTCGTCGTAACGGACGACGACGAGGTCGCCCGACGGGCCGCGGAGCGGCTCGCCGCCGAGGCCGAGGGCGAACCGCTGCTGCGGCTGGTGGAGGTCCCGGTCGCCCGGCCGATGGTGCCGGACCGTGACACCGAGTCCGGTGTCCTGCTCGTGCTGGGCGCGGGCAGCCGCACCGCGGAGGAACTCGCCGGCCTCGCCGAGGCGTGCGCGGACGGCGGGCACGCGGTCGTCGGCGTCGTCGTCGCCGGCGCGGTCCGGGCCCGTCCGGCGGGACCGGCCGGCCGCCCTCCGGAGAACGCCACCGCGGTGGCTCCGGTGCACGAGAACGCGACGGGAGGTGCCGCGTGACGACGAGTACGGCTTCGCAGTCGTCCGCCTCCGCTCCGCTGCTGGACCTGCAGGCACTGGTCGTGGCGGTGCGCAGGCGGCGGCGCCTGTGGGCCTCGCTGGCCCTGCTGGGCCTGCTGGCCGGCGCGGCCGTGGCGGTCCTGCTGCCGCCCAGGCCGGCCGCGGTGGCCAAGGTGCTGGTCGCGCACAAGGACGACCAGCCGAACGACACCGGAACGCTGATCCGCACCGATGTCGAACTGCTGGACACCACACGGATCGCCGCCGAGGCCCTGCGGTCCCTCGGCTCCCGGGAGGACCCGGAAGACTTCATGCAGGACTACCGGGGCACCGGGCTGACCAACAACCTGCTGCGGATCGACGTGACGGGTGACAGCGACGCGGACGCGGTGGCCCGGGCCAAGGCGCTGGCCGAGACGTTCGTCGCGGACCACGTACGGCGGATGCGGGAGGGCGCCGAGGCCGAGTCGGAGTCCCTGCTGGACCAGCGTGACCGCATGCGCAAGGAGCTGGCCGAGGTCAACAGGTCGATCGGGGACCGCTCGCCGGACGACGAGCCGAAGGCGTCGGCGAGCATCGAGTCGCTCTTCGCCCGCCGGGCCGAACTCGACTCGCGGATCGCCGAGTTCGACCAGCGGGCCGCGGAGGCGCTCACCGGCACGCCCGAGGTGGTCGCCGGCACGAAGATCGTGGACGCCCCGCACGCGGTGCGGCACTCCTTGCCGAGGGCCGTGGCCACCGATGCCGCGATCGGGCTGGTCCTCGGGCTCGTTCTCGGGCTCGCGCTGGCCGCGGTCGGCGCGGTGGTCGCGGACCGCCCCGTGCTGCGCCGGGAGATCGCCGCGCACCTGGGCGCCTCGGTCCTCGCGGAGCTGCGCCGCGGGCCGCGCCGGTCGGCCCGGTCGTGGCAGCGCCGGCGGACCCGGGCGGCACGCGAACGGCTCGCCACCACGCTGGCCCGCGTCGTGCGCGGTTCCGTGGAACCGGTGTCGCTGCTGGAACTGGGCTGTGCGCGCGGCACCGCCGTGATCGCCCTGGACGTCGCCGGAGCGCTTCAGGCGGACGGGCCCGTGGTCGTCGTGGACGGTCTGCCCGGCACGGAACTCGCCGCCGGCCGGGGGAAACCGGGCGGCCCCACCGTGCTGAGCGGCGAGCGCGCCGCGGCCGAGCCGCTCCATGTGCGCCGGCTCGGCGTCGGCTCGGTGGCGCCCGGTACGGCGTGGACCGACCTCCATTACCTCGGCAGCCGGACGGTGCTCGTCGTGCGGGTGGGGCACGCCAGCACCGCCTGGCTGCACACCGTGGCGCGGCAGCTCGCGGACCAGCGCATCGCCGTGATCGGGGTGGTCCTGATCGACCCCGATCCGCGCGACCGGACCGACGGCACCCTGTGGGACGGTCCGCACCTCGCGCGGCGTGGCCACGACGAACGGCCGAAGCGGCACAACGGCGGGGGAACCTCCCACGCCGTCCAGGCGGTGGGGGACGGCCGGCTCCGGGCGGAACGGCCCTCGATGCCGGCCGCGACGGTCCCGGACAGCGATCAGGAGGCGCGGTAGCACATGTGCGGCATCGCAGGCACGTACCACTGGCCGGACGGCAAGGCCGTGACCGACCGGCTCACCGACGTCCTCGCCCACCGCGGTCCGGACGGTGCGGGCCGCTACGGCCATCCCGCCGGGGACGGCGAGGTGCAGCTCGGGCACCGCCGGCTGGCCATCATCGACCTGTCCGGGACGGGCGCCCAGCCGATGGTCTCGGACGGCCTCGCCCTGACCTACAACGGCGAGCTGTACAACGCGCCCGAACTGCGCGGCGAGCTGGAGTCCGCGGGGGTGCGCTTCCGGGGCACCTCCGACACCGAGGTGGTGCTGGAGGCCTGGCGGCGCTGGGGCACCGACTGCCTGGCCCGGCTGCGCGGCATGTTCGCGTTCGCGGTCTTCGACGAGCGCACCGGTGAACTGGTGCTCGCCCGCGACCAGCTCGGCATCAAGCCGCTGTTCCTGCTGCGGCGCGGCGGGGGTCTGGTGTTCGCCTCCGAACTCAAGGCGCTCGCCGCCGTGACCGGCGGGAAGCTGGAGGTGGACCACGCGGCGCTGGTGGCCTCGCTGCTGTACTACTGGGTGCCTGACTCGCGCTGCGCGTTCCGCGAGGCGGAGAAGCTGCCGCCGGGGAGCTGGCTGCGGTGCCGGCCCGACGGCCGGGTGGAGCGCGGCAGGTTCTGGAACCTGAGGGACGTCGCCGCCGAGGGCCGGGAGCGGGCCCTGAGCGGCGAGCAGCCGGACCTGGCCGCCGTGGTCGAGGAGTCGACCCGGCGCCACCTGCTCTCGGACGTGCCGGTGGCGACGTTCCTCTCCGGCGGGCTGGACTCCAGCTACCTCACCGCGCTGGCCGCCCGCGACCGGCCCGGCATCTCCGCCTACACGATCGGCTTCCGCGCCGAGGACGCCAGGTTCGAGGCGATGCCCGACGACCTGCGCTACGCCCGGCAGGTGGCCGAGCGGTTCGGCGTCGACCTGCACGAGATCGAGATCGCCCCGAACGTGCTCGACCTGCTGCCGCGGATGACGTACCACCTGGACGAGCCGATCGGCGACCCCGCCGCGATCAACACCTTCCTGATCTGCTCGGCCGCCCGGGAGGCCGGGGTCAAGGTGATGCTCTCGGGGATGGGTGCCGACGAGCTGTTCGCCGGGTACCGCAAGCACCTGGCCAACGTGCTGGCGCTGCGCTACCAGCGCGTGCCGCGGCCGCTGCGGCGCGGGCTGTCCGCGGCCGTGGACCGGCTCCCGGTCGCGACGAGCCGCCGGGGCTACCGGTCGGTGCGCTTCGCGAAGCGGTTCCTCTCCTTCGCCGACCTGTCGGAGGAGACCGCCTTCCGGCGCAGCTACACGATGTACGACCGGGCGGAGCTGCTCGCCCTGATCGATCCGGATCTGGCCGGGACGGTCGACGACGTGCTGACCGAGCACGCGGACGTCTACCAGGACAACGACCTCGACGACTTCGTGAACCGCATGTGCCTGGGCGATGCCCGGATGTTCCTGCCGGGCCTGAACCTCGCCTACACGGACCGCTCCAGCATGGCCGCGTCGACCGAGGTACGGGTGCCGTACGTGGACGTCGAGGTGGTGAAGGCGGCGTTCGCCGTCCCCGGTGACCGCAAGATCGTCAAACGGCAGGGCAAGGCCGTCCTGAAGGAGGCGGCGGCCTCGGTCCTGCCCCGGGAGATCGTGTACCGGCCCAAGGGTCTGTTCAGCGCCCCGCTGCGGGCCTGGATGAGCCGGGACCTGGCGCCGCTGGTGCGCGAGGTGGTGAACGACGGCGAGCTGGTGCGCTCCGGTTTCCTGCGCCGCGACGCGCTTCAGCGGCTCGTCGCCGAGGACGCCTCCGGGCAGCGGGACTTCTCCAAGCACCTGTGGCACGTGCTGACCCTCGAGTACTGGTACCGCGGCGCCACCTCGGGGGCCGGCCACGACTCCCCGTCGACGGCGTAGCACCCCGGCACCTCCCCCGCACCAAGACCGGCAGAGAGACAAGAGGACCTTCGGTGAAACAGGTTGTGCAGAACTACAAGAGCGGCGAGCTGGCGCTGCTCGACGTGCCGGTGCCGGGCTGCAAGCCGGGCGGTGTGCTGGTGCGGACCGCCTACTCGCTGATCTCCACCGGCACCGAGCTGATGAAGGTGTCCGAGGCCGGCATGTCGATGCTCGGCAAGGCCCGTTCCCGGCCGGACCAGGTGGCCAAGGTCGTGCAGAGCGTCGCCACCAACGGGGTGCCCGCCACCTACCGCAAGGTGATGGGCAAGCTGGACTCCTACACGCCGCTCGGCTACTCGCTGTGCGGGGTGGTCGAGCAGGTCGGCGCCGGGATCGACGACGTGAAGGCCGGCGACCTCGTCGCCTGCGCCGGCAACGAGCACGCCCTGCACGCCGAGCTGAACTGGGTCCCGAAGAACCTCTACGCCCCGGTGCCGGACGGACTCGCACCCCGGCACGCGGCCTTCGGCACCGTCGGGTCGATCGCCCTGCAGGGGGTCCGCCAGGGCGAGTCGCGGCTCGGCGAGACGGCCCTGGTCATCGGCCTCGGGCTGATCGGGCAGCTGGTGGCGCAGTTGCTCACCGCCTCGGGCGTCCGGGTCGTCGGCGTCGACCCCGACCCGGCGCGCTGCGAGCTGGCCGAGCGGCTGGGCGCGGCGGCCTGCGGCGACCCCGCGTCCCCGGCCGTGGAGAGTGCCGTGGCCGAACTCACCGACGGCCACGGGGTGGACCAGGTGTATCTGGCCGCCGGAGGTGGCAGCAACCAGCCCGTCGAGCTGGCCGCCCGGCTGTGCCGTGACCGGGGCCGGGTCGTCGACATCGGCAAGTGCCGCCTGGACCTGCCGTGGAACGCGTACTACGAGAAGGAGCTCGACGTCCGGTTCTCCCGCTCCTACGGTCCCGGGCGCTACGACCCGGAGTACGAGATCGAGGGGCGGGACTACCCGATCGGCTACGTGCGCTGGACCGAGCGGCGCAACCTGGCGTGCTTCCTCGATCTCGCCGCCAGGGGCCGCGTCGACGTGGAGCCGCTGATCACCCGTACCGCCGCCTTCGACGACGCCGTGGAGACGTATCAGCACCTCAAGGACGGCGATCTGAAGGCCGTGGCCGTGCTGTTCCGGTACCCCGAACAGGACGCGGAGGAAGGGCCGTCGGACGGTGCGCCGGTGATGACCGTGCCCGCGGTGCGCGGCGGCGGCAGGTCCTCCGCCCCGGCGCGGGCGGCGAAGACGCCGGTGCGCCTCGCCTTCGTCGGCGCGGGGAACTACGCGACGTCGATGCTGTTGCCGCACCTGGCACAGCGCGACGGTGTCGAGCTGTCGACGGTCGTCACCACGACCGCGCTGTCCGCGGCGAACGCGCAGCGGAAGTTCGGCTTCCGGGAGGCGACCACCGATCTGGACGCCGTGCTCGGCGACGCGTCCGTCGACGCGGTGTTCGTGGTCACCCGGCACAGCTCGCACGCCGAACTGACCCGCAGGGCGCTGCTGGCCGGCAAGGCCGTGTTCGTGGAGAAGCCCTTGGCGCTCACCGAGGAGGAGCTGACCGGTGTGCTCGCCGCGGTGGAGGAGTCCGGCAACGACCGGTTGCAGGTGGGCTTCAACCGCCGGTTCGCGCCGCTGCTCCAGGAGGCCAGGAAGCGGTTCGGCGCCCGCACCGGTCCGGCGAGCCTGCGCTACCTGGTCAACGCGGGGCGGCTCGACCACGGCAGCTGGTACCTCCATCAGGGCACCGAGGGCTCGCGGTTCGCCGGTGAGGGCGGGCACTTCGTGGACACGGCGAGCTGGCTGCTGGGCGCCGACCCGGTCTCGGTGTACGCCCTCGCCCCGTCCGGAAACGAGGACCTCCAGGTGGTGCTGGGCTACCCGGACGGTTCCACCGCCACCATCAGCTATGTCACCACCGGCGCGGCGGGCTTCCCGAAGGAGACGCTGGACCTGGTCGCGGACGGCAAGGTGCTGCAGCTCGACGACTTCGTCCGCAGCTCCGTCTACGACGGCCGCAAGCGGTGGGTCAGTTCCCGGCTGCCCAAGGCCCGGGACAAGGGCCAGCCGGCCGAACTGGCCGCGTTCGTCCGGGCGGTGCGGACCGGCGGGCCGATGCCGGTGCCGCTGCCCTCGCTGGTCGCGACGACGGCGGCCACCCTGGCCGTGCGGGCCGCCTTGACCGGCGGCGCTCCGGTGACCCTGGCGGAGGCGCGATGACGGCGGCACCGGGGAGTGCGGGCTGGTACCTGCGGCGGCTGTCCCGGATGGGGCCGCGCGAGGTGGGCGGCCGGGTGGGCGACACCGTGCGCAGGCGGCGGTGGCGGTCGGTGCGGCCGGACGCCCCGAGTGTGACCGGGGCCCGGTTCACCGCGGTCCTGCCCGCCGGGACGATCGCCGCGGTGCCGCCGGACGCCGCGAAGCGCCTCGTCGCCGAGGCCGACCGCCTGATGGCCGGGCACGCCGAGTACTTCGGCGTGGTCCGCGACGACCTGGCCGACCCCGACTGGACGTACGACCCGAAGACCGGGCGCCGGGCGCCGTGGGGTTACGCCTTCGACGTGCCGTACCGCGACGAGGACGCGGTCGGGGACATCAAGCAGATCTGGGAGCCGTCCCGGCACCAGTACCTCACGGTGCTCGCGGCCGCCTACGCGGTGACCGGCGACGAGCGGTACGCCGAGCGGGTGGCCGGGCACCTGCGGTCCTGGTGGGCGGCCAACGCGCCGCTGCGCGGAGTGCACTGGGTCAGCGGCATCGAGCTGGGGATCCGGCTGCTGTCGTGGGTGTGGATCCGCCGGCTGCTCGACGGCTGGCCGGGCGCGGCCGCCCTGTTCGAGGACAACCCGGCGGCCCTGGAGCAGATCTGGCACCACCAGCGCTGGCTCGCCGCCTTCCCCAGCCGGGGGTCGTCGGCGAACAACCATGTCGTGGCGGAGGCCGCCGGGCAGTTGGCCGCGTCCTGCGCCTTCGGCTGGTTCCCCGACTCGGCCAGGTGGCGGGACAAGGCGCTGCGGTCGCTGGAGCGGCACCTGCGCGCCAACACGTTCCTCTCCGGCCTCAACCGGGAGCTGGCCACCGAGTACCACGGGCTGGTGCTGGAACTGGGCCTGGCCGCGGTGGCGGAGGCGGACGCCGCCGGTGTGCCGGTTCCCGCGACGGTCCGGCTGGTGCTGCTGCGGATGACCGACGCGCTGGCCGCCGTCGTGGACGGCCGGCTGCGCCCGCCGCGCCAGGGGGACGCCGACGACGGCCACGGCCTGGTGGTGGACGGCGCGGGCACCGACCGCTGGGCCTCGCTGCTGGCCACCGGGGACGCCGTGTTCGGCTCCCTGCCCTGGTGGCCGACGGTGACCGGCACCGACGTGCGCACACCGCTGCTGGCCGCGCTGATCCGGCCGTACGGCAAGGAGGAAGCCGGCCCGGCGGTGACCCGTCCGGCGCGCAGGCCGGCCCACTTCGCGGACGCGGGGCTCACGGTCCTGCCCGGCCCGGCGGGGATCTGGTGCCGCTGCGACGGCGGTCCGCATGGCTTCCTGTCCATCGCCGCGCACGCCCACGCGGACGCGCTCTCGCTGGAGGTGCGGCACGACGGGGTCGACGTGCTGGCCGACCCGGGCACGTACTGCTACCACGGGCAGCCCGCCTGGCGGCGGTACTTCCGGTCGACCCTCGGCCACAACACCCTGGAGCTGGACGGCACCGACCAGTCCCTCTCCGGCGGCCCGTTCCTGTGGACCCGGCACGCCCGCACCCGGGTGCTGGCCGTGGACACCTCCGACGAGGGTGTGTCCCGCTGGTGCGCCGAGCACGACGGGTACGGGCCGTCCGTGCACCGCCGCCGGGTTGAGCTGACGGCCGCGAGCCGTGAGCTGCGGGTGGTGGACGAGGTGCGCGGCCCGCGCCGGGCCGTGCGCCTCGCGTTCCACCTCGGCCCGGCGGTCTCGGCCGAGCTGGCCGGGAGCCGCGCCCTGCTCAGCTGGGCCCGGGACGGCGAGGAGCGCTCGGCGGTGCTCGACCTGCCGGGCGAGCTGTCCTGGCGGGCCCATCGCGGGGAGAGCGACCCGCCGCTCGGCTGGTACTCCCCCGGCTTCGGGCGCAAGGAACCGGCCACCACGCTGGTCGGGACCGGTTTCACCGACGACGCGCAGGGCTTCACGACCGTACTCGGGTTCCGCGACTAGGCACAGGAAGGGGGGAGGACGCATGGCGATCACCTGGCGGAGCCGGGCGGTGTCGGCCGCGGCGCCACTGGCGCTGGCGCTGCTGGCGGCCGGCTGTGTCGGCACGTCGCAGGCGCCGTCGCCGGGGCCGTCCGCCTCCGCCTCGCCCTCCCCGTCCGGTGGGCCCCCCGCGGCCCGGGTGTGCGCCGAGCCGGCGGCCGGACCGGCGAAGGCACCGGCCGGCGCGGTGACCGTCGATCCGGCTGTCGTCGGCGACCTGGCCGCCAAGACCCGCAACAGCCCCGCGCACACCACCTTCTGGCTGCGGCCGGGCAAGCACCGGCTCGCACCCGACCGGTACGCGCAGGTCGTCCCCAAGGAAGGAAACCGGTACCTCGGCGCGCCGGGCGCGGTGCTCGACGGGCGCAAGACCAACCGGTACGCGTTCGGCGGCACCGCACCCGACGTCACCATCGGCCATCTCACCGTGCAGGGTTTCGCCGCGCCGCACGACGAGGGCGTGGTCAACCACGACTCGGCCGACGGGTGGGTGATCGAGCACGCCACGGTCCGGGACAACTCCGGCGCCGGGCTGATGGCCGGTGACCGCCAGCAGGTGCGTGCCAGTTGTCTGCGCGACAACGGCCAGTACGGCCTGAACGCGTACAAGGGCGACGGCACCATCAACGACCTGGTGGTCGAGGGCAACGAGATCACCGGCAACAACACCGGCGACTGGGAGCGCAAGCGGCCGGGCTGCGGCTGCACCGGCGGCGTCAAGTTCTGGGCCGTCGAGGGCGCCGACATCCGTGGCAACTGGGTGCACGACAACCGCGGGACCGGCCTGTGGGCGGACACCAACAACAACGACTTCCTCATCGAGTCCAACCTCATCGAGTCCAACGACGGTGCCGCGCTGATCTACGAGACCAGCTACAACGCGGTCGTCCGGAAGAACACGATCCGCCGGAACAACTGGGTCGAGGGCCGCGCGAACACCGACGGCGGCGACAACTTCCCCTTCGCCACGGTCTACATCTCCGAGTCCGGCGGTGAACCGCGCGTCGAGGCCCGCACGGACAAGATCGAGATCTACGGGAACGTACTGGAGGACAACTGGTCCGGCATCACCCTGTGGGAGAACGCCGACCGGTTCTGCAACAGTCCCGCCAACACATCGTCGGGCGACTGCACCCTGCTGGTGAAGGACATCGAGCGCTGCGCCCGCCCGGCGATCGCCGAGGCACCGCTGTACGCCGACTGCCGCTGGAAGACCCAGCGGGTGGACGTCCACGACAACCGCTTCCTCCTGGACAAGACCGTCGTGGAGTGCACGTCGAACTGCGACCGCATGGCGCTGCTGGCCAACTACGGCACCTACCCGGACTGGTCTCCGTACCAGGGCGAGCGGGTGGCCGAGGCCATCACCCACCGGCAGCACAACCGCTGGCACGACAACGTCTACGTCGGACCGTGGAAGTTCGTCGCCCAGGACCCGAGCCGGGTCCTCGACTTCGGACAGTGGCAGGGCGCCCCCTACCGCCAGGACGCGGGCAGCACCCTGCGGGCTCGGGACGGTGGTTGAGATGGACGCGGAGCGCACACCGAAGCTGGTCGGGACGGTCTGGGGGCTGCTGGTCCTCAACACGCTGGGCTCCACGGGGGCGGAGACGGTCGTCCCGCTGCCCCGTTCGCTGATCCAGATGGTCACCATGGGCGCGCTGGTCCTCGCGTTCTCGCTGGCGCTCGCGCTCAATCACCGGCTGAGCGTGCGCGCCAGTGCCTTCCTGTTACTGCTCACCCTGCTGCTGGTGCCGAGCGTGATATCCAGCGCGGACCTGCAGTCCGGGCTCGGCGCCCTGTTCCGCTGCGCCCGGCTGGCCCTCTTCGTCGGCACCCTGTGGCTGCTCAGCCGCTGGTGGGACGGCGGCACGACGTTCGTCCGGCACCACATCCGGATGTACTTCGTCGTCCTGTGCTCGGTGGCCGCCGGTGCGCTCGTCTCGCCGGGCGCGGCCATGCCGGACCTCTACGGCGGGCGGCTGGTCGGCGCGCTGTGGCCGCTCACCCCGCCGCAGATCGCACAGTACGCCGCGGTGATCATCGGGCTCGCCGTGCTGCTCGTCCTGGGCCGCCGGACCGACCGGCGCAGCGCGGCGCTGGTCATCCTGCCCTCACTCGTGCTGCTCGTGCTCACCCATACCCGTACGGCCACGCTCGGCCTGCTCGTCGGGCTGACGCTCGCGATCGGCTCGCTCACCCTGACCAGCGCCGCCGCCCGCCGCTTCTTCTCCTGGGCGGTGCTGTGCGCCGCGGTGGCCGCCGTGGTGTTCGCCTCCGCGCTGCAGGCGTGGTTCCTGCGCGGGCAGAGCGAGGAGAACTTCAGCAATCTCACCGGCCGGGCCAAGGTCTGGGACGCGCTGCTGGCGGCGCCCCGGACGACCGGGGAGAAGGTCTTCGGCATGGGCCTGGGCGACAAGTCGTTCGACGGGCTGCCGATCGACAACAGCTGGCTGGCCGTCTACCACGAGCAGGGGCTGACCGGCGTCGCCCTGGTGGCGGCGGTCTTCGTGGTGCTGGGCGGTGTCGCGCTGCTGCGGCCGCCGTCACTGGCCCGGGCCTGCGCGATCTTCCTGATCGGCTACTGCGCCCTCGCCTCGTACACCGAGGCGGGCCTCGGCGACGCCTCGCCGTACCTGCTGCACCTCGCGGTGGCCGCCTCGCTGCTGGCGGAGCCCGCCCCGGCCGGCCCCCTGCCGATGCCCGACCCCCCTCGACGTCGCGTCCCGCGCTGGGCGCGGACCTCGGAGGTGACCTGAGCATGCACGTCCTCGTGGTGCACAACCGGTACAACTCGGCCCAGCCGAGCGGCGAGAACAACGTCGTCGACCAGGAGGTGGAGCTGCTGCGCGCGGCCGGCCACCGGGTCGGGGTGTTCGAGCGGCGCAGCGACGACATCGCCGCCAAGTCCCTGCCCGGCAAGGCCGCGGTGCCGCTGCTCGTGCCGTGGAACCCGGCCGTCCGCAGGGAGCTGGCCGCCCGGCTGCGTGCCGAGCGGCCGGACGTCGTGCACGTCCACAACGTCTTCCCGCTCCTGTCCCCGGCGGTGCTGGCCGCCTGCGCCGACGCCGGGGTGCCCGCCGTCGCCACGCTGCACAACTACACACAGGTCTGCCCGCCCGGCACGCTGCAGCGCGAGGGGCGGCCCTGCACCGAGTGCGTGGGGTCGACGCCGCTGCCCGCCGTCCGGCACGGCTGCTACCGCGGCTCCCGGCTGGCGACCGTGCCGCTCGCGGTCAGCCTGTCGGCCAACCGGCGGCGCTGGTGGTCCGGCGTGGAGCGGTTCTTCTGCATCTCCGCCGCGCAGCGCGACGTATTGGTGGCGGCCGGCATGCCGCCGCAACGGCTGGCGGTGAAGCACAACTTCGTGCCCGAGCCCGGGACGCGCCGTACGGGGGCCGGTGAGCACCTGCTGTATCTCGGCAGGCTCGCCGAGGCCAAGGGCGTACGGCTGCTCATGACCGCGTGGGACGAGCTCGCCGCGGCCGGCGGTGTGGGGGTCCCGCTCGTCATCGCCGGCACGGGACCGCTGGAACGCGAGGTGACCGCCTGGGCGGCCGGCCGGGACGACGTGCGGTACGTCGGCCTGTACGACCCGGAGCAGTGCAGGCAGGCCCTGGCGCGGTCGGTGGCCGTGGTGGCTCCCTCGACGTGGCTGGAGGCGTTCGGCCTGGTGGTCGTGGAGGCGATGGCGGCGGGGGTTCCGGCCGTAGCCGCCGGGCACGGCGCCTTCGTCGAGCTCGTCGAGGACCAGGTGACCGGGCTGCTGCACCGGCCGGGCGAGCCCGCCTCGCTCGCGGCGTGCCTGCGCCGGATCACGGCGGAGCCGGACCGGAACCGGGAGCTGGGCCGGGCGGCCCGGCGCCGTTACGAGCAGGGGTTCAGCCCGGCCGTCGGGCTGGAGCGCCTGCTGGAGGGGTACCGCACCGCGATCGCGGGGCGGTCGGCACAGGCTCGTGGCGGGGACACCCGCGCGGGCAGGGGGGATGGGGGCAGTAGATGACACGATGCCGACTCTGCGGTTCGGCGGCGATGGAGAGCGTCGTCGATCTCGGAGCGACTCCGCCGTGCGAGAGCTTCCTCGCCGCGGACCAACTGGACCGGCCGGAGCCGGCGTACCCGCTGCACCTGCGGGTCTGCACCGACTGCTGGCTCGCGCAGATACCCGCGCTGATCACACCGGAGGAGACGTTCACGCAGTACGCGTATTTCTCCTCCTACTCGACCTCCTGGGTGGAGCACGCGCGGACCTTCGTCACGGACGCCGTGGAGCGGCTGGGTCTCGGCCCGGACGCCTTCGTGGTCGAGGTGGCGAGCAACGACGGGTACCTGCTGCGGCACATGGTGGACCGGGGGATCCGCTGCCTGGGCGTGGAGCCGTCGGTGAACGTCGGGGCGACGGCGCGGGAGGCGGGGGTGCCCACGCTCACCGAGTTCCTGAGTCCGGACACCGGCGCGGCCGTCCGTGCCGAGCACGGTCCGGCGGACCTGGTCGTGGCCAACAACGTGTACGCGCACATCCCCGACGTGGTCGGCTTCACCCAGGGGCTGCGGGCCCTGGTCGCCGACGACGGCTGGGTCTCCATCGAGGTGCAGCACCTGCTGACGCTGATCGAGGAGAACCAGTACGACACGATCTACCACGAGCACTTCCAGTACTACACGGTCGCGTCCGCGATCCGGGCGCTGGCGAGCGGCGGACTCGCCCTCGTGGACGTCGAGCTGCTGCCCACGCACGGCGGTTCCGTCCGGCTGTGGGCCCGCCCGGCCGAAGTGGCCGGTGAGCCGGGCAGGCGGGTGGCCGAGGTGCTGGACCGGGAGAAGGCGGCCGGGCTGCGGGAGCTGTCCGGGTACACCGAGTTCTCCGCCCGGGTGGCCAAGGTGCGCCGGGACCTGCTGCGGTTCCTGATCGAGGCGGCCGAGCGCGGTGAGACGGTGGTCGGCTACGGAGCCCCCGGCAAGGGCAACACCCTGCTCAACCATTGCGGCATCCGGCCCGACCTGCTCGCGTACACGGTCGACCGCAACCCCTACAAGCACGGCAGGTTCACCCCTGGCACCCGCATCCCGATCCTGCCGCCCGAGCGGATCGCCGCCGACCGGCCGGACTATGTCCTCGTCCTGCCGTGGAACCTGCGGGCCGAGCTGGTCGAGCAGCTCTCGTTCGTGCACGAGTGGGGCGGCCGGCTGGTGTTTCCCATTCCGGAGCTGAGCATCGTCGAGGCCGCGTCCCGAAAGGTCACAGCATGAAGGTCGTACTGTTCTGCGGCGGTTACGGCATGCGGATGCGCGAGGGCGCGTTGGACGACGTGCCCAAGCCGATGGCGATGGTCGGACCGCGGCCGCTGATCTGGCACGTCATGCGCTACTACGCGCACTTCGGGCACAAGGAGTTCATCCTGTGCCTCGGCTACGGGGCCCACCACATCAAGGACTTCTTCCTCAAGTACGAGGAGACGACGTCCAACGACTTCGTGCTGCGGGGCGGGCGGACCGAGCTGCTGTCCGCCGACATAGCCGACTGGACCATCACCTTCGCGCAGACCGGAATCGAGTCGCCGATCGGGGAACGTCTGCGGCGGGTGCGGCACCATCTGGACGGCGACGAGATGTTCCTCGCCAACTACGCCGACGTGCTCACCGACGCGCCCCTGCCGCAGATGATCGACTCCTTCGCGCGCCGGGACGCCGGGGCATCGATGATGGTGGTGCCGCCGCAGTCCTCGTTCCACTGCGTGGACCTGGGCGAGGACGGTCTGGTGGGCGGCATCACGCCGGTGAGCGACCTGCCGCTGTGGGAGAACGGCGGCTACTTCGTGCTCCGTCAGGAGGTCTTCGACCACATCCCGGAGAACGGGGACCTGGTGGCCGACGGATGCACCCAACTGGCCAAGCGCGGAAGGCTGGTGGCGCACCAGCACCGCGGCTTCTGGAAGCCGACGGACACCGTGAAGGAGCGGGCCGCGCTCGATACCGCCTACGCCCGGGGCGAGCGTCCGTGGGCCGTGTGGGAGCGGGACGAAGCGGGCGCGACCGCTGGGGTGACCGCGTGATCCGGCTCAGTGCCGGGCGCCCGGACCGGATCGTCGCGGTGGGCGCGCACTGCGACGACATCGCCATCGGCGCCGGCGGCACCCTGCTGACGCTGTGCCGGGCGCGGCCGGGCGTCCGCGTGGACGCACTGGTGCTCTCGGGCGGCGGCGGCGAACGCGAGCAGGAGGAGCGGGCCGCGCTCGCCGCCTTCTGCCCGGACGCCGACCTGCGGCTGACGGTGCTCAAACTGCCGGACGGCCGTATGCCTGCCCACTGGGAGGAGGCCAAGGCCGCGGTCGAGGAACTGCGGGAGCGGACCGAACCGGACCTCGTCCTGTCCCCGCGCACCGACGACGCCCACCAGGACCACCGCGGCCTGGCGAAGCTGATGACCACCGCGTTCCGCGACCACCTCGTACTGCGCTACGAGATCGTCAAGTGGGACGGCGACCTGGGCCGCCCGTCGGCCTACCAGCCCTTGACGCCGGAGGCCGCCGAAGAGAAGGTGCGGCTGCTGCAGGAGCACTACCCCTCGCAGCGGCACCGCCCCTGGTACGACCGGGAGGCCTTCCTGGGCCTCGCCCGGATCCGCGGCATCGAATGCCACGCCCGCTACGCCGAGGCGTTCGACGTCGCCAAACTCACTCTCAACCTGGGGGGTTGAACCTTGCGCGTACTGCTCACCGGACACCAGGGCTACCTGGGCACCGTGATGGCACCGGTCCTCACGGCCGCCGGACACGAGGTCGTCGGGCTGGACGCCGGCCTGTTCGCCGACTGCGTCCTGGGACCGGCACCCGCCGACCCCCCGGGGCGGCGGGTCGACCTGCGCGACCTCACGGCCGAGCACGTGGCCGGGGTGGACGCGGTCATCCACCTGGCCGCGCTCTCCAACGACCCGCTGGGATCGCTGGCGCCCGAGCTGACCTACGACATCAACCACCACGCGTCGGTGCGGCTGGCCCGGCTGGCCCGCGACGCCGGGGTGCAGCGCTTCCTGTACGCGTCGACGTGCTCGGTCTACGGCGCCGCGGGCGGTGGCGACCTGGTGACCGAGGACGCCCCGCTGCGCCCGGTGACGCCGTACGCGGAGTCCAAGGTGCGGGTGGAGGACGATCTGCACGCGCTGTCCGACGGCGACTTCAGCCCGGTGTACATGCGCAACGCCACCGCGTTCGGCTACTCGCCCCGGCTGCGCGCGGACATCGTGCTCAACAACCTGGTGGGCCACGCGCTCCTGTCCGGCGAGGTGCTCGTGCTCTCCGACGGCACCCCGTGGCGCCCCCTGGTGCACGCCGCCGACATCGCCCGGGCCTTCACGGCCGCCCTGGAGGCGCCGCGCGAGGCGGTGCACGACCGGGCGTTCAACATCGGCAGCGAGGTCAACAACGTCACGGTCGCCGAGATCGCCGAGGAGGTCGCCGCGGCGGTGTCCGGATCCAAGGTGGTGATCACCGGGGAGACGGGTGCCGATCCGCGCTCCTACCGGGTGGACTTCTCCCGGTTCCGGGCCGCGATCCCCGGCTTCGACTGCGAGTGGACGGTGAAGCAGGGCGCGCTCGAACTCGCCGACGCCTACCGCGAGCACGGGCTGACCCGGGAGGCCTTCGAGCAGCGCTTCACCCGCCTGGCCGTGCTGCGCGCGGCCTCCGGGACCGGCGCCGTCGACGACACCCTGCGGTGGCGCCGATGACCGAGCCCGGAGAGGAGATGTACGCCCTGGTGGAGCGGATGTACCCGCTGTGCCGGAGCATCACCGGCGACGGGGTGCGCGCGACCCTGCGGATCGTCGACGAGTACATCCCTCTGCACGTGCACGAGGTACCGACCGGGACGCAGGTGCTCGACTGGACGGTGCCGCAGGAGTGGAACATCCGGGACGCGTACGTCGCCGACGCGGCAGGGCGCCGGGTCGTCGACTTCGCCGCGTCGAGCCTCCACGTGCTCGGCTACAGCGTGCCGGTGTCGGCGACCATGCCGCTGGCCGAGCTGCGCCCGCACCTGCACACCCTGCCGGAGCAGCCGTCCTGGGTGCCGTACCGCACGAGTTACTACCGGCCGGAGTGGGGCTTCTGCCTGGCCCAGGAGACCCTCGACGCACTGCCGGAGGGCGACTACGAGGTCCGCATCGACTCCACCCTGGCGGACGGCCACCTCACCTACGCCGAGCACGTGGTCCCCGGGCAGGTGACCGACGAGGTGATCGTCTCCTGCCACACGTGCCACCCGTCGCTGGCCAACGACAACCTGGCCGGCATCGCGGTGGCGGTGTTCCTGGCCCGGGAGCTGGCGGAGCGGAACCCGTACTACACGTACCGGTTCGTCTTCGCGCCCGGCACCATCGGGGCGATCACCTGGCTGGCCCGCAACCGGGAGCGGGTGGAGCGGGTCAAGCACGGTCTGGTGCTGGCCTGCGCGGGAGACCCGGGCCGGCTCACGTACAAGCAGAGCAGGCGCGGCGACGCGGAGATCGACCGGGTGCTGCGGCATGTGCTGACCGCGTCCGAACGACCGCACCACGTCACCGAGTTCACGCCCTACGGCTACGACGAACGGCAGTACTGTTCGCCCGGGTTCGACCTCGGGGTGGGCTCGCTCACCCGGACCCCGTACGCGGGCTATCCGGAGTACCACACGTCGGCGGACAACCTGGACTTCGTCTCCCCGGCGGCGATGGCGGACACGCTCGCCGTCTGCCGCGAGGCGTTCGCCGTCCTCGACCGCAACCGGCGCTACGTCAACCTCAGTCCTTACGGGGAACCGCAGTTGGGGCGGCGCGGGTTGTACAACTCGCTGGGCGGCCGCAGCGACGCGAAGCAGGCCCAGATGGCCATGCTCTGGGTGCTCAGCCTCTCCGACGGCGAGCACAGTCTGCTGGACGTGGCCGAGCGGTCGGGGCTGCCGTTCGGCACCGTCGTCACGGCGGCCGACGCCCTGCACGGCGCCGGACTGATCAAGGCATGACGCCGATGGCCGTCGAGGGGGAGAAGACGACGACACCGTCGGGGGCCGCCCGGCGGGGCGTCGTCGGCAGGCTGTCCTGGGGGCTGGCCGACCAGGCGGCCTCCAGCCTGTCCAACTTCGTGGTGGGCATCTACGTGGCACGCTCGCTCGGACTGACCGCGTTCGGGGTGTTCAGCCTGGCCTGGGTGACGTACGGCGTGGTCCTCAACGTCTCCCGCGGGCTGGCCACCGACCCGCTCGTGGTGCGCTTCAGCGGCGTGCCGGAATCCTCCTGGCGGGGGGCGGTGACCCGGTCGTCCGGTTCCGCTCTCCTGGTCGGCACCGGTATCGGCACCGTGAGCCTGGCCGCCGGGCTGAGCATCGGCGGCCAGGTGGGGGCCGCGTTCGCCGCCCTCGGCATCGTGCTGCCGGGGCTGCTGTTGCAGGACGCCTGGCGGTACTCGTTCTTCGCCGCCGGTGCCGGCCGGAAGGCGTTCGTCAACGACGTCGTGTGGGCCGTCGCGCTCGTCCCGGCCATGGTGGTGGCGGCCGGGGTGGGCACGGTGCCGGCCTTCCTGCTCGCCTGGGGCGGGTCCGCCGCGGTGGCGGGGGCCTACGGCTGCTTCCAGTCCGGCATCCGGCCGAGGCCCACCGGGGCGCGCGAGTGGCATCGCGACCACCGCGACCTCGGCTACCGGTACCTGGTCGAGAACGTCGGTGTCAGCGGCGCGGGTCAGATCCGGGCGTACGGACTCGGCGCGATCGTCGGAGTCGGTGCGGTGGGTGTGATCCGCGGCGCGGAGCTCCTGCTCGGCCCGTTCCTCGCCGTGCTGATGGGGCTGTCGCTGGTCACCGTGGCCGAGGCGGCGCGGGTGCTGCGGCAGGAACCTCGGCGGCTCGGGAAGTTCTGCTTCCTGCTCGGCGGCGGGCAGACCGTCGCCGCCCTGCTGTGGGGCGCGGCGCTGCTGCTGGTGCCGGACCGGGTCGGCGAGCTGGTCCTCGGCGACGTCTGGAGCGGTGCCTCGGAACTCATCGTGCCGGTCACCCTCAGCGTCGCGGGCGCCGGACTCGGCACCGGCGCGGCGGCCGGGCTGCGCGCGCTCGCCGCGGCCCGGCGCAGCCTGCGCTGCCAGCTGTTCGCCTCCGCCGTCTACGTGGCCGGCGGACTCGGCGGGGCCGTCGCCGGCGGCACGGTCGGCTCGGCGTGGGGCGCCGCCGCCGCGTCCGTCTGCGGCTCGGCCGCGTGGTGGCTGCAGCTGCGTGCCGCCCTGCGGGAGCGCCACGACCATCCCCTTCCCGAAGTGAGGAACACATGACCCCCCACCCCCGGCTGAGCATCGGCCTGCCCGTCTACAACGGCGAGGAATACCTGGCCGAGGCGCTGGAGGCCCTGCTCGGCCAGACCTACGAGGACTTCGAACTGGTGATATCGGACAACGCGTCGACCGACGGCACCCAGGACATCTGCCGCCGGTACGCCGCACAGGACTCGCGCATCCGGTACATCCGGCTGCCCCGGAACATCGGCGCCGCGCCGAACCACAACTACGTGTTCACCGAGTGCCGCGGCGAGCTGTTCAAGTGGGCCTCGCACGACGACCTCTACGCCCGGGACCTGCTGCGCAGCTGCGTGGCGGCGCTGGACGAGCGGCCGGACGTGGTCCTCGCGCACAGCGGACAGGCGGTCATCGACGGCGACGGCAAGGTGAAGGTCCCCTACGAGTACGGGCTCGCCACCGACTCCCCGCGCGCTCCGGAGCGCTTCCGCAGCCTGCTGTTCGAGCCCGGGGGCGACGACTTCTACGGCGTGATGCGGGCCGACATGCTGCGCCGGGTGAAGCCGCACGACAGCTACCACCACGCGGACCGCACGTTCGTCGCCGAGATCACCCTGCACGGGCCCTTCCACCAGGTGCCGGAGCTGCTCTACTTCCGCCGCGACCACCCGACCCGGGCCGAACGGGCGAACCCCTCCAAGCGCGCCAGGTGCGTCAACCTCGACCCGCGCCGGGCGGGCCCGCTGCACCCGACGCCACGGTTGCTCGCCGAGTACGTCTGGGGCTTCGCCTCGGCGATCGGACGGGCGCCGCTGTCCTCGGCCGACCGGCGCGCCTGCCACCGGCATCTGGCCGCGTGGCTGACCAGCCGCGTCCGGCCGGGCGCCGGCGAGCGGGTCGAGGACCGCGCCCCCGTCGACCCGGACCGGCTCACCGTCTGCGTCGACGCCCTGGTCGCCGGCCGTGAGGGGAGGCAGGTATGACCTCCATGCGCGAGAAGCCTTTACACGTCGGCGTGTTCGGCCTGTTCGGCGCCGGCAACAGCGGCAACGACGGGTCGCTGGAGGCCGTGCTCGACCACCTCCGGACCGCTCGTCCCGATGCGGTCCTGGACGCGATGTGCGGCGGACCCGAAGTCGTGGCGACCCGGTACGGGATCCCCGCGACCCGGCTGAACTGGTACGGCGGGGAGTACCGGACGGCCTCCCGTGCGAGCGCGGTCGCGGCCAAGGCACTGGGCAAGCTCGTCGACGTCCTCAGGACCGCCGCCTGGGTGCGCCGGCACGACGCGGTGATCGTGCCGGGCACGGGGGTGCTGGAGACCACGCTGCCGCTCAGGCCGTGGGGCTTCCCGTACTCGCTGTTCCTGCTCTGCCTGGCGGGCCGGCTGTTCGGCACCCGGGTCGCGCTGGTCAGCGTCGGCGCGGGTCCGATCGGCAACCGGCCGACCAGGGTCCTGACGCGCTGGTCGACACGGCTGGCCGCCTACCGGTCGTACCGGGACACCCAGTCGCGCGACGCGATGCGGGTGATGGGCGTGGACACCGCGCGGGACGAGGTCTACGCGGACCTCGTGTTCGCCCTGCCCGCGCCGTCTGCGGGCGAGCCCGCGGGCACGCGGGGCCCGGTCTGCGTCGGCGTCATGGACTTCCACGGGAGCAACGACGAGCGGGACCGCGCCGAGCAGATCCACCGGCGCTACCTCGACGGGACGACGCGGTTCGTCCGCGCGCTGGCCGAGGAGGGCAGGCCGGTCCGGCTGCTCACCGGCGACGAACTCGACCGGCCGGTGGCCGCCGCGATCGTCGACGCGGTGGGATCGCCGTTGGTCACCGTCGCCGAGGCGGCCTCGCTGGCCGACCTGATGAAGGAGACGGCGTGTGCCGACAGCGTGGTGGCGACCCGGTACCACAACCTGGTCTGCGCCCTGAAGGTCGGCACGCCGACCCTCGCGCTCAGCTACTCGGCCAAGAGCGACGCGCTGATGGCCGAGATGGGAATGGGCGCGTACTGCCACCCGGCCCGCGAGGCCGACGCCGACCGGCTGCTGGAGCAGTTCCGCGAGCTGGAGCGGCGGTCGGCCGAGGTGCGGCGGGACCTCTTCGAGCGGAACCTGGCCGTCGCCCGGCGCGTCGAGCAGCAGTTCGCCGACCTGGCCGCGGCGGTGCTCCCCGCGGACGATCACACCCACGCCCTGCGGGAGACACCATGAAGGCGACCGAAGTGCCTCAGATCGCCGGCGCTTACCTGTTCGAACCGACGCCGCACGCCGACGAACGCGGCTTCTTCTGCCGCACCTTCGACGCCGACGTGGTCCGCTCGGTGGGCCTCGACCCGGCCTCCTTCGTCCAGGACAGCGTGTCCCGCTCGGTCCGGGGCGTGCTGCGCGGCCTGCACCTGCGCTCCGGCGCGGGCGAGGCCAAGCTGGTGCGGTGCTCGTCCGGGAGGATCTTCGACGTCGTCGTGGACCTGCGGGCGGACTCGCCGACCTACCTGAGCCGGGCCTTCTTCGAGCTGTCCGGGGAGACACAGGCGACCGTGTACGTCCCGGCGGGGTGCGCGCACGGCTTCCAGTCGCTGACGGAGACCTCCGACGTGTCGTACCGGATCGACCGCCCGCACGATCCGGCCGAGGACGTGACGATCGCCTTCGACGACCCCGACCTGGCCGTGCCCTGGCCGCTGCCGGTCACCTCGATGTCCGCGCGGGACCGCGAGGCGCCGAGCCTCGCCGAGGTCCTGAAGCGCCGGGAAGGGTGAAGCCGCGGTGAACACCGAAGAGTTCGGCCTGCCCCGGTCGCGAGCGGCGAACGAACGGCTGCACGCCATGATCCCCGGGGGTGCGCACACCTACGCCAAGGGCGACGACCAGTATCCGGAGAACCTGGCCCCGGTGATCAGCCACGGCCGGGGCGCCCATGTGTGGGACGTCGACGGCAACCGCTACATCGAGTACGGCTCCGGCCTGCGGTCGGTCAGTCTCGGCCACGCCCATCCGCGCGTCACGGAGGCCGTGCGGCGGGAGCTCGACCGGGGCAGCAACTTCGTCCGGCCGTCCATCGTGGAGGTGGAGGCGGCCGAGCGGTTCCTGGCCACGGTGCCGACCGCGGAGATGGTGAAGTTCGCGAAGAACGGCTCCGACGCCACCACCGCCGCGGTGCGTCTGGCCCGCGCCGCCACCGGGCGCCCGCGGGTGGCCGTCTGCGCCGACCACCCGTTCTTCTCCGTCGACGACTGGTTCATCGGCACCACGCCGATGTCCGCCGGTGTCCCCGCGGCGACCGACGAACTCACGGTGGCGTTCCCCTACGGCGACCTGGCCGCCACGGAGGACCTGCTCACCCGGTACCGGGACGAGGTCGCCTGCCTGATCCTCGAACCGGCCACCCACGCCGAGCCGCCGCCGGGGTACCTCGCCGGTCTGCGCGAACTGGCCGACCGGCATGGCTGCGTGCTGGTCTTCGACGAGATGATCACCGGCTTCCGCTGGTCGGAGGCGGGCGCCCAGGGTCTGTACGGCGTCGTCCCCGACCTCTCCACGTTCGGCAAGGCGCTGGGCAACGGGTTCGCCGTCTCCGCGCTCGCCGGGCGCCGCGAACTGATGGAACGGGGCGGGTTGCGTCACTCGGGGGACCGGGTGTTCCTGCTGTCCACCACCCACGGTGCGGAGACGCACGCGCTGGCCGCCGCGATGGCCGTGCAGGCCACCTACACCGAGGAGGGCGTCACCGCGCGGCTGCACGCCCTCGGCGAGCGGCTGGCCGCCGGTGTCCGCGATGCCGCGGCGAGCATGGGGGTCGGCGACCACGTCGTCGTCCGGGGGCGAGCCAGCAACCTGGTGTTCGCCACCCTCGACGAGAACCGGCAGCCCTCGCAGCCGTACCGCACCCTGTTCCTGCGCCGGCTCCTCGCGGGCGGGGTGCTGGCCCCGTCGTTCGTGGTGAGCAGCGCGCTCGACGACGCCGACATCGCTCGGACCGTCGACGTGGTGGCCGACGCCTGTGCGGTGTACCGGAAGGCGCTGGACACCGCCGATCCCACGCCCTGGATGGCCGGACGAGCGGTGAAGCCGGTGTTCCGCCGCCTGGCGTGAGGTGAGGCGCACGGCCTGCGGGCGGAGCGACGGCGCAGGTGAACCGGCGCCGTGTCAGCGGCACTCCTGCCGGCCGGCGTCGGCTCTCCGGCCGACGTCGGCTCTCCGGCCGGCGTCGGCTTTCCGGCGGGCGGGTTCGTCCGTCGGCCGGCCCGCCGTCGCGCGGCCGGTCAGACGGTCGGCCGTCCGGTCGACCAGCCAGGCGGTCACCGGCAGCACGGCCAGCGCGGTGCACCAGCCACCGAGGGTGTCGGTCGCGTAGTGCGAGCCCAGGGCCACCTGCGCCCAGCCCATCGCGGCCCCGGCCACCAGCCCCGCGGCGAAGACGAACGCGGTGCAGGCCGCCCTGCCGAGGCCGAGACGGCCGGCCGCCAGCAGCGACACCATGAGGGCGATCGCGGTGAGGAACGCGGTGTGCCCGCTCGGATAGGACAGGTTCCCCTCGCCGTGGATGGTGCGCCCCACGATGGGCTTGAGCAGCGCCGTCGTCCCCACGGTCAGACCGGCGCCGGTCACCACGAACACCGCCGCGCGCGGGTGCCGGAGCAGCAGGCAGCCCGTCACTACGGCCGTGACCAGCAGCACCGCTCCGACGGGCTCCCCCAGGAAGTCCGTGACCAGGGCGACGTGCCGCCACGGCGGGCCCGCCCCGTCCACCACCGCCCAGGTCCGCGCGTCCACCGCGCCCGGCTCGCCGTCGTCGGCGTACGTGACCCCGAGGACGAGGACCACCAGCGCGGCGAGCGCGGCGATCAGCCCGAGCCACACGCGCAGCGACGCCGGCAGCACCGCGGGCCCCGGCCGACCGGTCCCCCGCCCACCGGCCCCGGGCGACCTGCCGTACTCTGCCACGTCCTCGCCCACTCCCCCGCCTCGCCCCGGCGCGCCGGCGATCGCGCCGGTCAGCCTCGGGTCCAGCCCACCGTAGTCGTTCCGGCGGGCCGGATAACAGCCGATTCGGGCCATTGCGTGGCCTACGGCTTACGGGCCATCCCGGCGGCGATGAGACGCTCCCAGACGGTCAACTCCCGCTCACCGCCGCCGATGTGCGGATCGCCGGCCGCCTCGGGACGCCACAGGGACGCCGGCACTATCCCCGGGTCGAGGATCTCCAGTCCGTCCAGCAGGGCCCCGATCTCCGCGTCCGTGCGCCACCGGCCGCGGCCGAACGTCCCCTGGAGGACCTTCTCGGCCTCCTCCGTCTCCGGGTTGTTCCCGGAACGGAAGTGACTGACGAAGAAGTAACTCCCGGAGGGCACCCGGTCACGCCAGTGCCGGACGATCCCGGCGGGGTCCTCCTCGTCGTTGACGTGGTGGAGGATGGCGCTGAACATGACGGCGACGGGGCGGTCGAAGTCGATCAGCTCCTGCGTGTCCGGGTGACCGCGGATGCCCTCGGGGTCGCGTACGTCGACCGGCACGACGCGCGTCCGGTCGTTCTCCTCCAGCAGCGCCCGCCCGTGGACCAGTACTTGGGGATCGGTGTCGACGTACACCACCCGGGTCTCGGGCGCCGTACGCTGCGCGACCTGGTGCACGTTGTCCGCGGTGGGAAGGCCGCTGCCCAGGTCGATGAACTGGCGCACGCCGGTGGTCGTCACGATCTCCCGCACCGCCCGGGTCAGCGCCGCACGGTTGGCGAAGGCGATCGCCACCGAACCGGGAAGGTCACGTTTGAACACGTCACCGATCTCCCGGTCCACCGCGTAGTTGTCCTTGCCACCGAGCAGGTAGTCGTAGACGCGGGCGATACTGGGCCTGGTGCTGTCGATGGAGGAAAGCTCTCCCGTCATGGCACCCATCTTCCCCCGCGGCGACGGGCCCCGGCCACCACTTGGTTGACCTTGACACGGTGACAAGGTCTTCACTGCCGACGAGGAGGTGGTCCCGATGACCATGACGAATCAGGACGCGGATACGGTGCGGGCGCTCAGGGGTCTGGAGGACGTGCGGGCGTCCGTACGGCTGCGCGCGGCCCTCGCGGCCGGTTCGGCGCCGGACCCGCGTTTCGTGGACAAGCTCGTCGAACGGTCCGCGATCGAGCCGGAGTTCTTCGTCCGCGACATGCTGACCTGGGCACTCACCCGCCATCCGGTGTCCCTGACGCTTGCCCGGCTGCTCCGTGAAGTCGACTCGGACCGTCCACAGGCACGCAGTCAGGCGCTGCACACGCTGTCCAAGATCGGGGATCGGCGGGCTTGGCCGGCGTTCACACGGGCGGTGCTCTGCGACGCCGACGACGAGGTGGCGCGCAGTGCCTGGCGGGCCGCGGTCGTCCTCGTGCCCGAGGGCGAGGAGCCCGCCCTGGCCGCGGTGCTGGCGACGCAGTTGGGCCGGGGCGAAGAGGAGACGCAGCTGAGTCTCAGCCGGGCGCTGACCGCGCTGGGCGAGGCGGTCGCGGAGGTTCTCGACGCCGCGACGAACGCTCCTGCCCCGCATGTGCGGGCGCACGCCCTCGCCACGCGGCGGCTGCTGCGCGACCCGGACACCGGGTTCGCGTCGGCGATCGAGGAGGCGAAGCGCGTCGTGGCCCTCGCCGGGTCCGGACACGAGGGACGATAGAGCGTGTTGATCGGTGAGGTGGCGCGACGGTCGGGCGTCAGTGCCCGCATGCTCAGGCACTACGAGTCGCTCGGCCTGGTGCGGCCCTCGGGCCGCACCGGCTCCGGCTACCGGGAGTACTCCCGTCAGGACATCCGGCGGATCTTCCACGTGGAGAGCCTGCGGTCGCTGGGGCTGACGCTGCGCGAGATCGGGCGTGCGCTCGACGAACCCGGTTTCGCGCCCTCGGCACTCGTGGACGACCTCATCCGCCGGACGCGCGAACGCATCGCGGCCGAGACCGAGTTGCTCACCCGGCTGCGCCGGATCGACGCCGCGGGGCCCGCCGGCTGGGAGGACGTCCTCCAGGCCGTCGCGCTCCTCCAGGCGCTGGGGTCGAAGAGCGCGGACGCCCGCCAGCGCGCGGCCCTCTCCTCGGTCCACGAGGCGGCGATGCCGGTGGAGGCCCTGGTCGAGGCGGCGCTGAGCGAGACGGACACCAACGTCGCCGGAGCCCTTCGATGGGCGCTGGCACGGTCGGGCGACGACGCCGCGGCACTGCTGGCGGAGGGCCTCGGCTCACCGGTGGCCGCGGTACGGGAGCGTGCCGTCCAGGCCCTCACCGAGCTGCCGGGCGACGAGGCCACGGCGCAGCTGCGGCACGCCCTCGCGAGCCCCGACGCCGTGGTCCGCGGGTACGCGGCACTGGCGCTCGGGACGCACGGAGTAGCCGACGCGGTCCCGACGCTGATCGACATGATCGCGGCGGGCCGGAACGACACCGACGCGGCCGACGCGCTGAGCGTGCTTGCGGACGACACCGCGACGGCGGACCGGATCGCGACCGGGCTCGTCGGCCGTCTCGCCCACGACAGCACCGAAGCGCCGGCGCGCGGCCGGCTGACCCAGGCCCTGGCGGGCATCCCGGGCACGAGGGCGTCCCGTGCGCTGGCGGAGCTGTCGCGGGACGCGGACCGCGCCGTCGCGCTGACCGCGGCGTACCTGCTTCGGCTGCGCGAGGAGCGATGACGTCACGGGCGTAAATGCGTCGACAACGCGCCGTCGCGCCCGGCAGGATGTCCGCCCGTGACGAGCAGCGCAGTGTGGACCCGTGAGACCGCCGACCGCTACGACGCGGAAGAGACCGAGAGCGGGATGGCCTCCGCCGCCGTCCTCGGACCGACCCTGGACTTCCTCGCCGGACTCGCCGGGGACGGCCGGGCGCTGGAGTTCGCCATCGGCACCGGACGCGTGGGCGTCCCGCTGCGGGAGCGCGGCGTACCCGTGGCGGGCATCGAGCTGTCCGAACACATGGCGGCGGTCCTGCGCCGCAAGGCCGACGAGGCGACGCTGCCGGTGGTCCTCGGGGACATGGCCACGACCGTCGTCCCCGGCGAGTTCACCCTGGTCTACCTCGTCTACAACACCATCACGAACCTGCTCACCCAGGAGGAGCAGGTCGAGTGCTTCCGCAACGCGGCACGCCATCTGAGCCCCGGTGGCCGGTTCGTCATCGAGCTGGGCGTGCCACCGCTGCGGTTCCTGCCGCCGGGACAGGTCGCGGTGCCGTTCGACGTCTCCGAGCGGCATCTCGGCTTCGACACCTTCGACCTGGTCGAGCAGATCCTCGTCTCGAACCACTTCACCCGCGACCCGGTCGACGGCACCTACCGCCGCGACAACTCCCGCCATCGGTACGCCTGGCCGGCGGAGCTGGACCTGATGGCCCGGATCGCCGGGCTCGAGCTGGAGCGCCGGGTCGGGGACTGGGACGGGACCCCGTTCACGCAGGACTCCGCGAAACATGTCTCCGTGTGGCGCAAGCCGGCCTGAAGCCTGAGGACGTCCCGGTCGAGGGGACTCCGCCGTACGGTGGAGCCCCCTGGTCGGTCACCGACGCCGCATCAGCGCTCGCGTCCTCACTGCTGTCGACGTTGCGCACGTAGGCCACCATGTACGTGGGTGTGCCCGTCCTGTTGCGGATGGTCACGGTGCAGGTTCTTGCCCGTGGACGAGTTGTGGCGTCAGCGTTCGTCCGCCGGCTCCGGCATCGCCAGATGGGCGAGGTCCCCTGGTGGGGGCGTGCTGACCGGCCACAGCGGGGCGGGCGTCCCGTCGGCGACCGCCGCCGGGGCGTCGGTCAGCCGCAGGCGGTCGCGCAGGCGGCCGTAGAAGTCCATGGGTCCCAGCCGCACCGCCCGCAGCCGCCGGGGAGCGGCGTAGACGCCGAGCCAGTCGCCCGGGTCGAGCACGCCGCGCAACTGTCCGTCGATGCTCACGGCGGCCCGGCCGGACCGTTCGAGGATCCGCATGCCGACGGGCTCGTCCGGTGCGGTGACCACGGAGCGGTCGAACGTCATGTGCGGGGCCACGGCGGTGAAGACGAGCGCTTCCGCGCGGGGCGAGACGACCGGGCCGCCCGCGGCGAAACTGTAGGCGGTGGAGCCCGTCGGGGTCGCGACGAGCAGCGCGTCGGCGGAGTACGAGGCCAGCAGCCGGCCCGCGATGTAGACGCCGACGGAGATCTGCCGGTCCCGCGACAGCTTCTCGAGCACCACGTCGTTGAGTGCGGTGACGTTCAGGGCGATGCCCCACTCGTCGCCGCTCTCGCAGTCGGTCCGCACTCTGGGGGGCGGCAGCAGCGGCCCTCGCCCGTACCGCAGGAGCGCCTCCATCTCCGACGGGATCTCCAGGAGGCGGGAGGCACGCAGAGTGAGCAGCATGCGGCTCTCCGGCTCCAGGTGACCCCCGTGGACGGCGTCGAGGGCGGAGCGCACCGCGGGTGCGGGGACCTCGGTCAGGAACCCGACCCGCCCCAGGTCCACGCCCAGGATCAGGGCGTCGTTCTCCGCGGCCAGCCGTGCGCCGCGCAGGAAGGTGCCGTCACCGCCCAGGGTGACGACGAGGTCCGGGTCGCCGGCCGCGTCCACCTCCTCCCGGGCACTGTGCCGCCCCTCGTCGCTCCACACGTCGATGTCCGTGCACGCCACGGCGTTGCGGTCGCACCACTCCCGGACTTCCCGTGCGGCTTCCGCGGCGCCCTCGCGCCCCCCGTGGACCACGAGTCCGACCCGCTCGATCGTCACCACTGCCTCCCTGCTACGGGGCCGCGCTCCGGGGGCCGCGACCGACGGAATCCTCGCCGACCCTCGTGGCGGGGCGGGCCGCGACATGCCGGGGCGCCTTCTGCGTCCGGTGAGTCGCACATCAGGTACCGAGTAGGTACCATGCCGGTATGCCATCACTCAACGTGACCTTCACCGAGGAAGAAATGGAAGGCGTCCGCGCTGCCGCCGCAGCCGAGGGCAAGAGCCTCAAGCAGTACATGCACGACCTCGGTGTCCGCGAGATGCAGCGCAAGCGGTTCGTCGCCGGCGCCGCCTCGTGGGCGGACCGGCTGCGCGCCGAGTTCGACGAGGCGTTCCCGGACGAGATCCCCCCGTCCCAGCGCGGCGAGGGAGTCAGCGCCGCCTGATGAGCGAACCCCTGTACATAGACGTCCCCTGGCTCCTGGACGTCCAGGACGCCGCTCTGGACAACGAGGACGTGTCGGTCACGGACTACTCGGCCCTCGTCGCGGCGGTCGCGCGCCACAAGACGCGCATGCCGACCCTGGCCGCGTCGAACCCGGACAGCGCCTGGCGCGCGGCCGCCCTCCTGCACACCGTGGTGCGGCTCGAACCGCTCCCCCACCGCAACAGCCTCTTCGCGGCCTTCGTCACCGGTCAGTACATGGACCAGTCCGGGGAGGGCATCGACCCGCCCTACGGTGCCCTGTCTGACCTGATCAGAAAGGTCCGCGAGACCCGGCTGAGCATCTACGACATCGCCGACGTGCTCCGCTCCTGGCGCATCTGACCGGCGGGGCCGGTCACTCCGCGGCCGTCACATCCCCCGCCAGATGTTGTCGAACGCCGCTTCCTCGATGCTGCGGCGCTGCCGGGTGGCGGCCAGTTCCACCACGGCGTCGTGCACCGCGGCGACGACCGTGGCGACCTTGTCGTCCTCGGGATCCGCCAGCGGGTCGGCCGACTCGTGCCGGACGCCCACCGCGGCCGCGAGACCGACCAGCACCGGATCGCCGGCGGCCCAGCGGTCGGTGGCGCGCCGGCGGGCCGCCGGATCGGCCGGGGCCGGCCGGTCGGCTCCGCGCCGTGCGTTCCGTCGCGGGCGGCCGCGGCCACCGTCGTCCGCCCCCGCGGCGGCGAGGTACCGAGCCGCCAGGCCGTCTCCTCGGCGCCACAGCCAGTCCGTCACGGACTCGTCCGCCTCCTGCCCGGCCAGGGCCGCCGCGTCGTCGAGCAGCCGGTCACCGGACCCGCTCGGCGACCCCGGCCGCAGGAGGAGGCCGTCCAGCGTGACCGTCCCGGCTTCCAGCAGGTCGATCAGTTCCGCTCCGGCCAGGGCCAGCGACAGGTCGCCCCGCTCGACCGGGTAGTCGGAGGGAACCTCGAGAGAGACGATCGTCAGGTCGTGCGCTGTGGTCATGGCGGAGCTCCCGATCTGTCACATCTGCTGCGACACGCCTGCCGCGATCCTTTTCAGCCTACCCACGGGCGCAGCTTCTCGGGGTTGCGGACCGCGTAGATGCGGCTGACGCGGCCTTCGGCGACGTCGAAGGCGGCCACGGTCATGACGGCGCCGTCGCGCCGGGCCACCAGGCCCGGCGCCCCGTTGACCGAGCGCTCCAGGAGTTCGAGTCCCGGGGCCTTGTCGGCGATGGCGACCATGTACTGGGCGATGCGGGCACCGCCCTCGACCGGACGCAGGGCGGCGCCCACCATGCCGCCGCCGTCGGCCGTCATGACGGCGGCCGGGTCGAGGAGGTCGACCAGCGCCGCGATGTCCTTCGTCTCCCATGCCGCCTTGACCTGCCGCACCAGGTCGGCCTGCACGGCGGGGACCGCCTGGGCCCGCGCGTCGCGCACCCGGCGCCGGCCCGAGGCGGCGAGCTGCTTGCAGGCGGCGGGAGTCCGGCGGAGGATGCCCGCGATCTCGGCGAAGGGGTAGCGGAAGACGTCGTGGAGCACGAAGGCCACCCGCTCCGCCGGGGTCATCGACTCCAGGACCACCAGGAAGGCCATGGTCACCGACTCGTCCAGGACCATCTGATCGGCGGGGTCGGCGCCGTGTCCGGGATCCCGCTCGGCGTGGGCGGGCAGCGGGTCCGGCAGCCAGGCGCCCACATAGCGTTCGCGCCGGGCCCGCGCCGAGCCGAGCACGTCCAGGCAGACGCGGCCGGTCACGGTCGTCAGCCAGGCGCCCGGGGACGCTATCTCCTCCCGCCTGCCGGGCGGCAGCGCGTACCAGCGCGCGTAGGCCTCCTGCACGGCGTCCTCGGCCTCGGCCAGCGAGCCGAGCAACCGGTAGGCGACGTTGATCAGTTGGCGTCGTTCCCCGACCGTCGCGTCGGCCCTCGTCCCCGTCGTCCCACTGCCCGCCCCCATGCCCGACCGCCCCCTCGCCTTACCTTTCGCCGACCCGTTTCGTCGGGCTGGTGAGACCTTACCGATCTACTGCCCCCGGGGCGGAAAAGGGGACCGCGGCATGGCTACCCAGGCGACGGCGCAGCGCCACATCTCGTTCCTGCGGATCGCGATCGCCCTGCAGACACTGACCATCTTCCTCCAGGCGGTCTCCGCCGGTCTGTTGCTGACCGCCTCCTACGGCGAGACGCTGCACAGTGTCGGAGCCCGGGTGATGTACGGGGCGTCGATGCTGTACGTGCTCGCGGCGGTGCTGGCGTGGAAGCCGGGCGGCGGCCCGCTCCGGCCCGTCTGGCACGCCTGCGGTTTCCTCGTCCTCGCCTCGGTCCAGGTCGTGCTCGGCATCGCGCACGTCCCGTCGGTCCATCTCCCCCTGGGCGTCCTGATGTTCGGGCTGAGCCTGCTGGCGCTGGCGCGGCGCTGAGCACCCCCGCGCCGAGGCGCTCAGGCCCGCTGCCGGGCGTGGCGGAGACAGGAGGCGGCCACCACGAAGGGCCACAGCGACTGGAGCGAGGTCACGACGCGTTCCGCGACGCCGGCGTCGCCGTGCCGTTGCATCTCGATCAGGAACCACACTCCGCCGGCCGCCATCAGGGTCGTCACCGCGATCGAGGGCGCGAGGCGCAGCGCCCAGGGTGCCGCCGGGCCTCCGTCGACGGCCAGCACCGGCCACACCGCCAGGAGCGTGAACCCGACCACCACCACCGCGCCGTGGTGCAGGGAGCCCCCGCTGCTCGGCGCGGGGAGAGCCACCAGGACCAGCGCGGCGAGTCCGCCACCGCCCAGCGCGACGCGTCCGGCGGTGGCGGCGGCCCGCAGCCCCCAGGCGGTCAGCAGGTGGCAGACGCCCAGGGCCAGGAAGGCCGCCGTCATCACCCAGAACCCATCGGCTCCGTAGGACCCGAGAACGCTGATCGTCTGCGTGACGGGGTCGTAGGAAGACCCTTCGACGTACGCGGCGCCGCTCCAGCCTGCGACCAGCAGCACGGGTGCGCACCCCGACGACAGCAGGACCCATCTGGGGACAAATCGCATCAGGCAACCATAGGGCGGACACCCGGGTGAAGCGGTACTCCCGGCTCTCACACGGGCGGGTCGAGTGAGCGGAAGTACGTCCAGCTCGTCTCGTTCGGCTCGCTCCACCGCTCCGGTGCCCGCGCGAACCGCGGGTGGTGGTCTGCGACGTAGGCGCGGGTGCGCTCGGGCACCTCGGCGTACGAGCCGAGCTTGCGGCCCCGGCAGTGGAAGGTGAGGCCTCCGGGCCGTTGCCCCCGGGCCATCCACGGGACCCACGGGGACATCCGGGTCCACGACATGGTCGCCGGGACGCTGGGGGCCGGGCCCTCCAGGTCCGCGCGGTGGGCGAAGAACTGGAAGAGCTCCAGGGCCCGGTACGTGTCGCCGGCCGAGTGGCGGGGGTACTGGGCCACCGGCAGGGGGGAGGGATAGGCGAGCGGGATCTCCAGGCTGAAGCAGACCTGGGCGCCGAGGTCGGTGGTCGGGACCGGGAAGGGCCGCCACTTCTGGTTGGCCGGGTCGTTCCAGACATGCACCACCGGCAGGTCCCGCCAGGTCTCCAGGATCTCGCGGGTGACGGGGTCCAGGTAGAAGGCGGCTTCACGGGTGAGCAGCCGGTAGGCGTCCGGACCGTCCTCTGGGTCCTGGACCAGGCGGGCGACGTTGACCCCCTCGAAGCCGAAGACATGCTCGTAGGGCTCGTCGGGAGCCCACGCGTACACGTTTCCGGACCACCAGTACGTGACCTCCTCACCGTCGAGACAGGCCCGGGTGCGGGCGAGGGAGCGGAGCGACTGTGCGGGTGTCGTCATGGGAGGTACTCTGCGCGACCGCCACCCGCGCCGGGCGGGAAACGACACGCCCTGCCCCGGAAACGGCCGGAAGCAACTGGCCGTACGTCACAACCGGACTGCGCGACGCCGTCCCAGCCGGCGCGCGAGCGGGCCGAGGCGGCTTCGGCGGACCACGGCACGGACCCCGACGTCGTCCCTGGCACCCGTCGTGCTGGGCTCCGGGGCACAGCCGTCCACCGGCGGGACACCGCGCCCCCTGGTCCGCCGGAGCGCGAACCCCTCCCCGAACGCCACCCATCTCCGCCCCGCAGTCCTCTGACGTGCTTCCGCACGAACATCCCCCCGGCTCCCGGCGGTTGGGGGACCATGAGGCATGCGAACGGACCGCTGGCACCTCACCGAAGATCTCGACGACTTCCTGGCCGGGGCCTGGGACTTCCTGTGCTCGCGCCCCGCCCCGAACACCACTCACCTGTCGGCGATCGAGAAGCTGCGCACGCGCGGCGGGGGCGCTGCCGCGTCCGGGGCGGGAGCCACCGGCTTCGGGTGGCTGGAGGAGGGCGGCGAGGTCCGCGCCGCGTTCCTGCGCCCGCCGGCCGGCCGGCTGACCCTCACCGCCCTCTCCCCCGGGCAGGCCGACCGCTTCGCCACCCATCTGCTCGGCCTCGGCCTGCGCCCCTCCGGCGTCCTGTCGGACGACGCGACCGCCACCGCGTTCGCCGAGGCCTGGCGACGGCACACCGGCGCCGCATCCGTGCGCTGTTGGGGAGCCCGTCTCCACCGGCTCGGCACGCTCACCCCGCCGCAGCCCCTTCCGGCGGGCCGGGGCCGGCCCGTGGGCGAGCGGGAGCACGGGCACCTCATGCGCTGGTGCCGTGAGTTCGCCACGGACGTCGGCGAGGAAGTGACCATCGACGCCGCGTCCTGGGACGGCACCCGCTTCGCCGAGAAGCGCTACACCTTCTGGGAGACCCCGGACGGCACACCCGTCTCCATGGCGGGCGCGAACCCTCTGGTCGGCGGGCAGGTCCGGATCGACCCCGTCTACACCCCGGCCCGGCATCGCGGTCGCGGCTACGCGGGCGCCGTGACGGTCGAGGTCAGCCGTGCCGCACTGGCCGCCGGCGCGACGGAGGTGGTGCTGTACACGGATCCCGCCAACCGCACCAGCAACGCCCTGTACCGGCGCATCGGTTACGTCCCGCTCGCCGACTTCTGCGCCTACGACTTCGCCCACACCGTCCGGCATCCGTAGACGCACCGGTGAACCGGGCCGCCCCGTACGGCCGTTGACGGCGGTGGGCCGCGCCCCTACGGTGCCCTCACCGCGCGGCCCGGAGCGGTCCCGAGGGCTCCGAGAGGATGGTGAAAGGCCGATGAAGGCAGTGGTCCAGGAGCGGTTCGGCCCGCCGGACAGTCTGCGGCTGCGGGACATCGACCAGCCTCACGCCGGGGACGGCGAGGTGCTGGTGCGGGTGCGCGCCGCCGCGGTGAACCCCTACGACTGGCACATGCTGCGCGGAGACCCGTACGCCGCGCGGCTGACGGGCGGCATGGGGCTGACCCGGCCGAAGTCCCGGGTGGCCGGCATCGACGCGGCCGGGGTGGTGGAGCGGGTCGGCGCGGGCGTGCGGGGGCTCGGCCCCGGCGATCCGGTACTGGGCTTCTGCCCCGGTGCCTTCGCCGAGTACGCGCGCACCTCTGCACCGCTGCTGGTGCCCGTGCCCGGCGGCCTGACCTTCGCACAGGCCGCGGCGCTGCCGATGGGCGCGGTGACCGCACTGCGCGGCATCCGGACCGTCGGCCGCGTACGTCCCGGGCAGCGGGTCCTGGTCAACGGCGCGGGCGGCGGAGTGGGCACCTTCGCGGTGCAGATCGCGGCGGTCCTGGACGCCGAGGTCACCGGGGTGTGCAGCGCCGGCAACGCCGGCCTGGTGCGTTCGCTGGGCGCGGCCCACGTCCTGGACTACGCCCGACAGGACTTCACCGACGGAGGCGAGCGCTACGACGTCATCCTGGACAACGTCGGCAACCACCCGCTGGGCCGGCTGCGCCGGGCGCTCGCCCCCGCGGGCGTCCTGGTGGCCAACGGCGGCGGCTCGCCCGGCCGCGTGTTCGGAGCGATCGGCGCCATGCTGCAGCTGGCGGCGGTCAACGCGGTCACGCGGCAGCGGCTGCGTCCGATCCTCCCCGCGACACCGGACGGGCCGGCCCACAAGGACCTGCTCGCCCTCGCCGCCCTCGTCGAGGCCGGGCAGCTCACGCCCGTGGTCGGCCGGACCTTCGCCCTGGCCGACACGGCGCAGGCGGTACGGCACGTCGAGAAGGGGCACGCCCGCGGCAAGACGGTGATCACCGTGTCGTGAGCGTCCCGCGAAGGGAGTCGTCGTGGCCGCGCTTCAGCAGAAACCCGCGCGCGGGGCCGTGACCTCGACGGTGTCCCTCACCAGGGCCAGCGCCGCGCCCACCGGGCTCGACCGGCCACCGCTCACGGTCACGTCGCCCGCGTCCGGACAGCCGAAGACGACGGCCTTCTCGGGCCCGGTCAGTGCATGCAGCGGGTCCCCCGGCTCCGTCTCCTCCAGCCGTACGCGCACGATGCCGGGCTCGGCCACCGACGCACCGGCGACCGCCCGCAGCCGACGGGACCGGGCCGCCGCGTCCAGGGCCCGGCCGGCGGTGCTCGTGTCGACGGGCTGCGCCCGCACGCGCACCTCGGCCGGGTCCCAGCCCCAGGCCAGCGCGGCCAGCAGCCGCACCTTGGTGGCCGCGTCCTCGCCCGACAGGTCCGCCGAGGGGTCCGCCTCCGCGATGCCCCGCAGCCGCGCGGCGCGGATCGCGTCGTCCAGCGTGTCGCCTTCGGCGAGGCGGTCGAGGACGAAGGTGACGGTGCCGTTGGGGCAGGCGCGGATCGTCCGGCAGTCCAGGCCGCGCAGGGAGGTCCGCGACAGGTCGCCCGCCGGGAGGGCCGCCCCGGTGGCCCCGGAGATCCTGATCATGCTGCCGCCCGCCCGTGCGGCCGCGTCGAGTTCCCGCCAGTGGGTGAGCAGGTGGCTCTTGGTGGCCGTCACCACGTGGACGCCCCGGCGCAGTGCGGTCACCGCCTCCTGTGCGGCGCGCTCCCGCGGTCCGGGCGAGGACGGGACGGCCTGGACGAACACCCGCGCGCCGGTGCGGTCGAGGGTCTCCTCCAGCGGGCGCACGGGACCCCACTGCGAGCGCGGCGGCAGCGCCCCGTCCGCGCCCGGCCGGCCCTGGGCCGCGCTCGCGCGTACGGCGGCCACCCGCGGCCGTACGCCGTGCCGGCGTGCGAGCGTGTCGCCGTCCCGGACCAGCCGGTCGGCGAAGGCCCGCCCGACCGGGCCGTACCCGGCGAGGACCACATCGGCCCGTGTCGCTTCCGTCGCTCGTGTCGCTTCACCCATGGGTCCGGGATCTTCTCACATCACCGCCCGTACCGCGGACCGTCGGCGGGGCGGCCGTACGAGCCCGGAGCGGTAGGCGTGGGCGGCCAGTTGGGCGCGGTCCCGGGCGCCGAGCTCGGTCTTGGCGCGCTGGACGCGGGTGCGTACGGTCAGCGGGTCGTGATCAGCGGCAGTCCGGCGGCCGCCAGTGAGCCGAAGGTGATCAGCAGCACCACCGGTGGCGTACGCCGTGGGACCCGTCCTCGCTGACCGTCGACGGGTCGAGGGGATCGGAGACCGCGGCGACCTGCGGTCCGTCGGCCACCTCGGCGACCAGGGTGTCGATCGCCGCCCGGTACTCGGTCGCCGTGACCTTCCGTCCGTCCGGTGCGACGAGCACGATCCGGGCGCTCGCGGAGAGGTCTCCGCATCTGATCTGGGGAACCTCTCCAGCTTCACCGGGCGGTCCGCCCCGCCCCGCCCCGTCGTCGTCGGCGGCGACCGTTGTATGTACTCGGTTTCGAGTACCGGGGCCCGCGGCCGGGCGCGCCTCCTCCCCCGTGGGACGCAGGTCCACCACGGTGGCCGCGAAGGCCAGCGGGCCGGGCAGGAGGGGGATCAGTACCGGGATCGACCAGGCGAGCAGCGCGGCCAGAACGACCGCGCCGGCCAGCAGGAAGGTGCCGCGGAGATCTACGAGGGAGCGCAGGAGACCCTCGCGCGGGGACAGCGCGTGCGGTGCCGGCAGCGCGGTCGTGCGCAGGGCCACTGTCGCGATGCCGAGGGTGAGCAGCGCCAGCGCGGGTGCCACGAGGTCCGCGCCGGGCAGGGCGGCGCGGGTCAGCGCGGAGTCCACCAGCAGGACGCCGGCGAGGAGCGGTACGGCCAGCCCGCCGGCGAGTGAGCCGCGGGTCAGCCGGGCGCGCAGGTGCCCGGCGTACGTGCCGGTGTCGACGGGCACCGCGTCCTCGGCGGCCCGGCGCAGGGTGGCCGAGGCGGCGGCGAACGCGGCCGGTGCGGTGACGACGGGCAGGCAGGCCACGGCGGTGAGCAGGCCCACCAGCAGCATGTCGGCGAAGAGGGTGAAGCCGGCCGAGAAGACCTCTCGGGGCTCCCTGCGGCCGTTCGGCGGGAGTGCGGGCGTCTGGGTCATGGGGGTCAGCCCTTCAGTCCGGAAGTGGCCATGCCCTGCACCAGGTAGCGCTGGAACACGAAGAAGAACAGCACGATCGGCAGTACGGAGAGCACCGACATGGCGAACATGGGGCCGTAGGCGGAGGTGCTGGACTGGTCGACGAAGCTGCGCAGGGCCAGGGTGATGGTGAACTTCTCCGGCGCGAACAGGTAGATCATCTGCGTGAAGAAGTCGTTCCAGGTCCAGATGAACGTGAAGATCGCCGTGGTGATCAGCGACGGCCGGCTCAGCGGCAGCGTGAGCGACCAGTACGTGCGGAAGGCGCCGCAGCCGTCGATGCGGGCCGACTCCTCCAGCTCGCGGGGAAGTCCGCGCATGAACTGGACGATGAGGAAGACGAAGAACGCCTCGGTGGCCAGGAACTTCGGCAGGATCAGCGGCCAGTAGGTGTCCACCATGCCGAGCCGGTTGAAGATGATGTACTGCGGGATCAGCACGACGTGGTGCGGCAGCATGAGGGTGGCGACCATGAAGGCGAACATCGCCTTGCGCATCCGGAAGCGCAGCCGGGCGAAGGCGTAGGCGGCCAGGGAGCAGGAGAGCACGTTGCCGACGACGGCGCCGCCCGCGATCAGCAGGGAGTTCCACAGCAGCCGGCTCACCGGGACACCGGAGACCCCGTCCAGGGCGGTCGTGTAGTTCGACCACTCCAGGTGGCTGGGCCACAGGTCCAGGCTGGTCACCACCTCGTCGGCCGGTTTGAGGGAGGTGGCGAGCAGCCAGGCCAGGGGGTACAGCAGGACGAGCAGTCCCGCGAGGGCGAGCGTGTGCGGCAGCCATCGCCTGGTGGTGGGGTTCATCGTCCCTCCTCGTCCGCGTAGAAGACCCAGGACCTGGAGGTCCGGAACAGGATCAGGGTGATGACGGCGACGGCGATCAGCAGCAGCCATGCCATGGCCGCCGCGTAGCCCATGTGGGAGGCGGTGAAGCCGCGTTCGTAGAGGTAGAGCGTGTAGAACATCGTCGAGTCGGCCGGGCCGCCGCTGCCGCCGCTGACCGCGAAGGCCGGGGTGAACACCTGGAAGGACTGGATCATCTCCAGGACCAGGTTGAAGAAGACGACCGGGGACAGCATCGGCACGGTGACCGAGACGAACTGCCGCAGGCGGCCCGCGCCGTCCAGCGCCGCCGCCTCGTACAGCTCGGGCGAGATCTGCTGGAGTCCGGCGAGGAAGATCACCATGGGCGCGCCGAACTGCCACACCGTCAGCAGGACGATGACGAACACCGCCAGGTCCGGGTCGCCCACCCAGCCGCCCGTGTCGATGCCGACCGCGCCCAGGACGTGGGCGACGGAGCCGCCGTCGTTGAACAGCGCCCGCCACACCAGCGCGATCGTCATGCTCGCCCCGAGCAGCGAGGGCGCGTAGAAGGCGGAGCGGTAGAAGGCGCGCCCGCGGCCGAGGCTCTTGAGGAGCAGGGCCGCCCCGAGTGCGAGGGCCAGTTTGAGCGGCACGGCGACGACGACGTACAGCAGGGTGGTGCCGACCGAGCGCCAGAAGCGGGGGTCCTCGGTGAGCATCTCCGTGTAGTTGCGCAGGCCCACCCAGTGCGGTGGGTCGAAGAGGTTGTAGTCCGTGAAGGACAGGTACAGCGACACGGCCATGGGCACCAGCGTCAGCACGGCCGCGCCCAGCATCCACGGCGTGAGGAACACGTAGGCGGGCCACTGCTGTTCGCGGCGCCCGCGCCGGCGTCCGGCCGGCGGCCGTGGTGGCGCCGTGCGGTCGGCGCGCGCGGGCGCCCTGGTCGATATCGTGCTCATGACCGCAGCTCCCGGTTGGCCTCGTCGATGAGTTCGCGCGCCGCCTCGCGCGGGGAGGTCAGTTCGTACATGACCCGCTGGTAGGCGCGTTTGAAGGCGGTCTGGATGGCGACGTCGCCCCGGGGCGGCGCGGTGGGCGGGGCGTCCAGTCCGTACTTCTCCATCTTCTGCGCGTAGTCGTAGATCTCCCGCTCTGCTCCTTCGAGGGTCTTGGCCACGCGCGCGGCGATCTTGCGGTTCGGGGGCGTCGACCGGGTGAAGCCGAGGATGTCGCCGGCCCGCTCGTCGTTGAGGAGGAAGTCGACGAGCGCGGTCGCCTCCTCGGGGTGATCGGTGTGCGCCCCGACGCCGAGGAGCATGGAGGGCTTGAAGTACGCGCCCTGGCGACCGTCGGTGGTGGGGACCGGGGCGAAGTGGACGTGGTCGCCGAGCAGCGCGGTGTATCCGGGGAACGGCGCGTCCCAGGTGAAGTCGGCGGCGGCGAGACCGCGGCCCATGGGCGACGTCTCGGTGGTGTCGGCCTGCGCGGTGTCCGGGGCCTCGGCGACGCTGCCTTCCTCGCGCAGCCTGTCGCAGAAGGTCCAGAACTCGGTGAGGTCGTCCTCGGTGAAGCCGAGCTTCGTCTGGCTCGCGTACAGTTTCCCGCCGCGGCCGCGCAGCCAGTCCTCGAAGACGTCCTCGTTGACACCGTTGTCGTTGGCGCCCACCACGGTGCGTCCGTCGGGGGCCTCCAGACCCAGGGCGGCGATCTTCCGGTTGGCGTCGGCCCATTGCTCCCAGGTCCAGTCGGGCCGGGGGGCGGGGATGCCGGCCTGTGCGTAGATCCTGGAGTCGTAGGCGTAGCCGGTGATGCCGCGGCCCATGGGCACGGCGTACTGCTGACCCTCGTAGGTGCCCGTGCGCAGGAACTCCTCGTCCATCTCGGAGGTGCGGATCGTGCCGCCCTCGACGGCGTCGTCGAGCGGCAGGAGCGCGCCGCCGCCCGAGTACTGGGAGATCTGGCGGTAGTCGAGCTGCGCCACGTCGGGGATGCCGCCGCCGGCCGCCTGGGTGGCCAGTTTCTGCATGTAGGAACCGAAGTCGGCGTTCGAGGTGCGGACGGTGATGCCGGGGTGTTCCCGCTCGAAGAGTTCCACGGCCTTCTTGGTGCGTTCGGCGCGGTCGTCGTTGCCCCACCAGGAGAAGGTGAGGGTGACTCCTTCGGACGACGCCTCGCCGGAGGAGGAGCACGCGCTGAGCGATGCCGTCAGCGCGGTGCTGAGGGCGACGGCGGCCGTGGCCAGGACGGCCCGGCGGTTGGGGAGTCGGCGCCGACCGCTTCGGGGTTCGGGCATGGGGGCCTTCCCGGGGTGCGGGGATGGGTGGGGGGAGGTGCGCGGCTCGGTCGGAGCGCGCTGTTCCGGACACGGGAGAGTGCGGGTGGGCGAGCCGGTGGGGGCGGGCTCAGATGCCCGGGTAGACGGCCAGCCTGCCGCACATTCCGAAGCGTCCGCGGGCCGCGGGCCCCGTCGCCGACACCCGGGCGGCGGTGAGGTGTCCGTCGTCCTTGCCGCGCAGGGCGTCGAGTTGGGCCCGGGTCGCCTCGGCGGCCGCGTGCGCGCCCTCGCGCCAGCGCCGTTCCCACTCGTCCAGCCGGGGCCGCACCAGCTCGGCGGCGGCCCGCTGGAACGCCGCCAGCGGTTCCGGGTCGCCGCTCTCGGTGGCCTCGCGGAGTTCGAGGAAGCGCCGGGTCGCCAGGTCGCGGCGGGCGCGGGCGGCCTCCGCCTGCTCCGCCTCGGGCCGGTCCGCCGGGATGCGGATCGCGTCGGCGTAGGTGTCGGGGTCGGCGAGGCGGTCCTGGGGCAGGGTGAGGACGGCGTCGCCCGCCTCGGGCAGGCCGCTGTTCTGCATCACGACGGTGATCTCCAGTCCCCCGTCGTTGACGAGGCGGTGGATCGTGCCGGGCGTGAACCAGGCCACCCTGCCCGGCTCCAGGGGCGTCTGCTCGAAGCCGGAGGTGGTCAGGGTCTGCACCGCGCCCCGGCCCGCCGTGACGACGTAGCCCTCGCTGCACGTCAGGTGCAGGTGCGGGGTGCCGCCGCCGGGCAGCCCTTCCACGGTCGGCCAGTCGTACACCGTCAGGCGGGACACGCCGACCGCCGCCGGGAAGCCGTCGTACGCCGGGCTCACCACGCGAGTCCCGCCAGGTGCGCGGCGATCCGCGCGCGGTCCCAGGCGCCGTCGGCGACGACGACGCGGTAGGTCCGGGAGAGGGTTTCGCCGGGCGGCAGGACCAGTTCCTCGTGGAAGGCCCAGGACGGGGCGACCGCGGCGAAGGGGTCGCTGCGCACGAACCAGTGCGCCGGGTGGGTGCCCTTCTGGCCCGAGTGGTCGTTGGAGGGGGCGTGTTCGAAGACGAGCGTGGCGTGGCCGTCCCGTCCGTCGTGCTCCCCGACGTAGGCCAGCCAGGGGGCCTGGGAGCCCATCGGGTCGGTCTCGGAGGACTCGCCCGGACCGGTGGAGCCGACCGGGTCCGCCGAGTTGGCCGGCTCCGCCGTGAAGACCCGGCCGCCGCGGAAGGCGCGTGGCCCGCGCCAGAACAGCCCGGTGTATCCGGCGGCGGGACGTCCGTGGGTGGTGGGGCTGCCGAACCGCAGTGCTTCGGCACGCCGGTTGGTCACCGCCGAGGTCCAGGTGAGCGTCCAGCTGCCGGTGTCGGGATCGACGTCGCGGACCTCGATACGGCGCTCCTCCTCGGCCCACAGCTCACCGTCGTGCGGGTGCCAGGTCAGCCGCTCGGCGATGACGGCGCGGTCCCCCTCGGCGCCGACCTCCTCGAAGGCCACGTGGGCCATCGAGCCGACCCGCTCCGGCAGCGCGAGGTAACCCTCGCCGTGCACATAGGTGTTGCCGCCCCACAGGTTCTGTCCGGACAGGTGGGAGGCGGTCAGCTGGAGCCCCTTGTGCCAGCGGTGGTCGTTGGGCCGGTAGTCCGTGACCAGTCCGCCGGACAGGGTCCTGATCGGGTGGAGGTACGGCTTGGGCGCCTCCCAGTCGGCCTCCGGGCGGTACACGTAGGAGAACAGCTCGGTTCCGGCCGCCTCGTGGGCCACGGTGATGCGGTCTCCGTGGACGTGGGTCAGGGCGAGCGTCATGCGTGGTCCTCTTCCTCGTGGGTGACGGCCGGCGCCCAGCCCCGGGCTCCGCCGTGCAGTTCGGTGTAGTACGGGTCGCCGGGACCGATGTCGCCCGCGCGGACGGTCGTGCCGGTGAACGCGGACTTGTACAGGGCGGTGATGAACTCCATGGTCCGGCGGCCTCCCGCACCGCTGGTCGGGTGGCGGCGGCCGTGCCGGATGTCGTCGACCAGTACGCGCAGTTGGGCCTGGTGCGAGCTGGGTTCGTCGACGCCGAAGTCGCGCCAGGCGGCGGCGGTCTCCTCGGGGACGCCGGGCGCCGGGGTGATGCGCCAGTCCCCGTTGCGGTAGCCGTACAGGTGGGTCAGCTCCACCGTGGCCAGCTCGCAGTCGATGCGGATCCGGCTCACCTCGTCCGGACTCAGCACGCTGTTGACGAGGGTGGCGACGGCTCCGTCGGCGAAGCGGACCAGTGCGGTGGAGACGTCCTCGGTCTCCACGTCGTGCACGAGCCGGGCGGCCATGCCGCGCACCTCGGACCACGGGCCCATCAGGTCCAGCAGCAGGTCTGTCTGGTGGATGCCGTGTCCCATGGCCGGTCCGCCGCCCTCGGTGGCCCAGCGGCCGCGCCAGGGCACCGCGTAGTACGCCTGGTTCCGGTACCACGTGGTCTGGCAATGGGCCACCAGCGGCCGGCCCAGCGCGCCGCCGCGCAGCAGCGCGCGGACGTGACGGGCGCCGGATCCGAAGCGGTGCTGGAAGACGACGGAGGCGTACGGCCCCGCATCGTCGCCCTGCTCGGCCGCCTCGACGGCGTCGTAGTCGGCCAGTGAGGGGCAGGGCGGCTTCTCGCACCACACCCAGGCCCCGGCAGTGAGCGCGGCCACGGCCTGCTCGCGGTGCACGGCGGGCGGGGTGCACAGCACGACGAGATCCGGGCGCGCCTCGGTCAGCACGGCGTCGAGGTCGGTGGACGCCTGCGGGATCCCGAACTCGTCGGCGAAGGCACGCACCGCCGGGCCGTCCACGTCGACCGCGGCGACGACCTCCACCTCGCCCTCGGCGGCCAGTTTCCTCAGAGCGGGCAGGTGACTGGACCGGGCGATGGCTCCCGTGCCGACCACTGCTGTGCGCAGCGGCGCGTTCGGTGCGTGCGAAGACATGCGGACCCTCTCGTGAGCCGGACGGGGGCTGGGCGCTGCGCGACACGCGGTGGTTGGGCGATGCGCGGGCAGGCGGAGGACGTCGGCGCCGCCTCGCAGCAACCGCTTGCTATCGTGGTGTTCCAACGTTGTAACCGGCGTGCGTCCGCAAGGTCAACCCTCTGTCCGCAAAAGAGTCGGCGCCCGGTTCACGGACTGACAGGGGCGGCACGCAGGGGCATGATCTGCGCAGACTTCGGCAAGGGGGCGGGCTGTGGCCGCGGTGAGACTGAAGGACGTGGCGGAGCGCGCGGGGGTGTCGATCAAGACGGTGTCCAACGTTGTACGCGGCGCCCCGCACGTGTCCGACGCCACGCGCTCGCGGGTGATGCGGGCGGTGGACGAGCTCGGCTACCGGCCGAACCCCTCGGCGCGCAGGCTGCGTACGGGGCGCAGTGGCCTCATCGCCCTCGTCGTCCCGGAGCTGGCGACGCCCTACTTCGCCGAACTCGCCCACCATGTGCGCGGCGAGGCCACCCGGCTCGGCCTGACCGTCCTCATCGAGGAGTCACTGGGCGACGCCGCCGAGGAGTTGCGTCTGGCGGGCGGGGTCGGCGCCTCGCTGCTGGACGGGGTGATCCTCTCCCCGCTGCGCGTCACGCCCGACGAACTCGCCTCCGCCACCGACGAGTTCCCGTTGGTCCTGCTCGGCGAGCGCACCTACGGACGCAACGGTGTCGTCGCCGACCACGTGCTGATCGACAACGTGGCGGCGGCCCGTGAGCTCACGGCCCACCTCATCGGCCTGGGACGTACCCGGATCGCCGCGATCGGCGTGGACCGCCAGGGCTCCGCGACCAGCCGCCAGCGTCTGGAGGGATACCAACGCGCCCTGCACGAGGCCGGGTTGCCCTTCGACCCCCGGCTCGCACCCCGGATCGAGGAGTTCGACCGCCGCAACGGACTGCTGGCGATGCGCCGACTCGTCGCACTGCCCGCCGGCGACCGGCCCGACGCCGTCTTCTGCTTCAGCGACCTGCTGGCCGTGGGCGCCCAACGCGCCCTGCACGAGGCGGGGCTGGCCATTCCCGGCGATGTCGCCGTCGCCGGCATCGACGGCTCCGAGGAGGCGCTGTACTGCACGCCCTCCCTGACGACCGTGGTCCCCGACAAGGCCGCCATCGCCTCACTCGCCGTGAAGTGCCTGGCGGCCCGGATCCGGTCCCGGTCACCCCTGCCGTTCGAGGTGCACGTGGCGCCGCACTGGCTGGCGGAGCGGGAGTCCACGTCGGGTGGGCGACGCGCGCTGGACGCCTGAGATCCGACGGGCAACGGCGAGGGCAAGAACGACTGCCCCCACTGGGGGCGACCACGTTCGACCGGCCACTGAAATCCATGATCATCGCTCCTAGGCTCGTCACCATGGACATCCCGAGACGCCTGATCGAACTCCAGCGAGCCGTCGAGGCGGCGGACAACCGCTACCGCGACAACGCCGGTGAGAACGCCACGGTCGCCCTGGCGGTCTGGTCGGACGCCACCGCCGCCCTGGTCCAGGGCATCACCGCCTACGCGGAGGAACAGGGCGTGCCGCGCCGCGAGGTGGAACGGGCCCTGGAGCGAGCGATACGGCCGCCGCTCTCCCTGGACTGAACGGCCGCCCGCCTCGCACCGTCCGCCCGACAGCCGCTCGCCGTCCGGCACACGGGAGCCGCCCGGGTCACTCGTTGTGAGCGCCAGGAGGCCCGTTGGCCAGCCCGACGGACGGGCCGGGCCCAGGGGAGTGAGCTGCCGGGCGGCCGGGCCCGCCGCGATCGGACGATCGACGGTCCGCATCGCCGTGGACACCGCGACCTGCGGCTGTTCGGCGAGCGTGACCAGCTTGGTGGTCGCCTCGGCGAGAGAGCGTGCGGACACCGCGACCAGCAACCGCGAGGCGCTCAGCTCCCGTCTTCGGCCGCGCGCGGGTCGCTGAACCGGTCGGCCCGCGGACCGAGGCCGGACGCGACCGCCCGGGCCCGGGAACCAAGTCGGCCCCGCGGACGCATTGACAGGTTCGGCTAACAGGAATAGCTTTTAGCTAACTTCATTAGCCGCATCTGGGGGTTGCCATGACCGAGTACCTTGCCGTCGACGGTGGAACGATCGCCTACGAGGTGACGGGGACGGGCCCGCTGGTCGTGCTCGCGCACGGCATGGGCGACAGCCGGGACGCCTACCGCGCCATGGTTCCCCAGCTGGTGACGGCCGGTTACCGGGTGGCCGCGGTCGACCTGCGCGGCTGCGGCGAGTCCAGCGTCGACTGGCCGGCCTGGAGCCGCAGTGACATCGCCGGCGACCTGCTCGCCCTGATCCGCCACCTCGGCGGCCCGGCCGTGCTCGTCGGCCACTCGGTCTCCGGCGGCGCGGCCACCATCGCGGCGGCGCGGGAGCCCTCGCTCGTCACCTCGGTGGTCGAACTGGCGCCGTTCACCCGCAAGCAGTCGGTCCGGCTCGGCGACCTGCGGGTGCGGCGGTTCCGGCGCGGCATGGTGCGGCTGCTCGGCGCGGGCCTCTTCGGCAGTCTGCCGCTCTGGCGCTCGTACCTCGACGTCGCCTACCCCGGGGTGAAACCGGCCGACTGGGCCGAGCGGCTGGCCCTCGTCGAGACCCGGCTGCGTGAGCCGGGCCGGATGAAGGCCATGCAGGCCATGGGCCGCAGCGCGCCGACCGACGCCGGCGCCCGGCTCGGCGACGTGCGCTGCCCGGTCCTGGTGGTGATGGGCACGCTCGACCCCGACTGGGCCGACCCGCACGCCGAGGGCTCGGCCGTCGTCGACGCACTGCCGTCCGGCCTCGGCCGCCTGGAGATGATCGAGGGCGCCGGCCACTACCCGCACCACCAGTTCCCCGACCGGGTGGTGGCGCTCCTGCTCGCCTTCCTGCGCTCGGACGCCGCCCGTGCCTAGGGCGGGCCTGGACCGGGTGGCCGTGGTCGGCGCGGGTGCGGCCCTCGCCGACGAGGTGGGCCTCGGCAAACTGACGATGGGACTGCTGGCCGACCGGCTCGGCGTGCGCACCCCGTCCCTGTACAAGCACGTGGCGGGTCAGGACGACCTGATCCGGCGGATCGCGACGCTGGCCCTCGACGAGACCGCCGACGCCGTCGGCAGTGCGGTGCAGGGCCGGGCGGGCAGCGACGCCCTGGCGGCCGCGGCACGCGCCTTCCGCGCCTTCGTCGTGGAGCACCCCGGCCGGTACGCGGCGACGATCGGCCAGGAACCGTCCGGCCCGGACGATCCCCTGGCCGCGGCGGGAGGGCGGCTGCTCGACGCGTTCACCGCCGTCCTGCGCGGCTACGAGATCGACGGCTCGGCCGTGAACCACGCCCTGCGCATGCTGCGCAGTCTCTGCCACGGCTTCGCCACCTTGGAGGCGGCACACGCCTTCCAGTGGAGCACGGACGTCAACGAGAGCTTCGACTGGCTCGTCGCCTTCGCCGACCGGGGCCTGCGCGCCATGTGAGGCCCTCGCTCAGCCGAGCCGGACGTGGTCCGCGGAGCGGCTGGGCACGGCGTCGAGCGCGGCGACGCCCGCCCCGTCCAGGACGAGCCGTCCGACGGCGATGTTCGCCTCCAGGTGGCCGGGGTCCGCCGTGCCGGGGATGAGCAGGACGTTCGCGGCGTGATGGAGCAGCCAGGCGAGCCCCACCTGGGCCGGCGTGGCACCGAGCGCCCGTGCCGCGGTCTGGACGGCGGGCTCGTCGGCGACCTTGGGCATGCCCGGGAAGGCGCCGCCGAGCGGGAAGTAGGGCACCCAGGCGATGCCTTCGGCGGCGCACAGCCGGAGCATGTCCTCGTCCGCGCGGCTGACCAGGCTGTAGGAGTTCTGCACGCAGACGACGCCCGCCGGCAGGGCGCGGCGCAGTCCGTCCAGGGTGACGGCACTGAGCCCGATGGCGCCGATCTTGCCCTCGTCCCGCAGCTCCGTCAGCACCGCGAGCTGGTCGTCGATGTCGACCAGCTGATCGCCCTCCGCACGGAGTCCGGGACCGGTGTCGGCGCGGCGCAGGTTGACGACCGCGAGGCGGTCGGTGCCCAGGCTCCGGAGGTTGTCCTCGATGTCGGCCCGCAGTTCCTCGGGCCGTTGGGCGAGCCGCAGGGGAAGCGGACCGCCGGAGTCGGGAGTCGCGCCGACCTTGGTCACCACCACGGCGTCGTCCGTGGCGCCCAGCGCCTCCCGGAGGACCTCGTTGACGAAGCCGTTGCCGTAGAACTGGGCGGTGTCGAAGTGGTCGACGCCGAGTTCCACCGCGCGGCGCACCAGTGCGACCGCGGCGCCACGGTCGGCGTGCAGACGCTCCAGCTGCATCGCGCCGTACCCGATCCGGGAGACGGTGCGGCCCGCGAGCGTCCCCGCGCCGCCGGGACGGGGAGTGCCCTCGGCCGTGACCGGGAGAGAAGTGCCGTTTGACGTCATGGGAAGTCCGCCCTCATGAGAAGATGGCAAAAACGGAGGAGCCTCCGTCAAGCCGAATGTAGCACTACCGGAGGGTCCTCCGTTTTGAGTCCGGACCAGGAACCGACGCCCGCCGCCGACCAGCCCCGGCAGCCGACGAACGCGGACCGCCCGCTGCGCGCACACGCGCGGCGGAACCGCGAGAACCTCCTCGCCGCCGCACGCGCCGCCTTCACCGCCGCGGACGACACCGTTCCGCTCGAAGGCATCGCCCGCGACGCGGGGGTCGGCATCGGCACCCTCTACCGCCACTTCCCCACCCGGGAGGCACTGGTCGAGGCCGTCTACGCCGCCGAACTGGACGGTGTCACCGACAGCGCCCCGGCCCTGCTGGACGAACTCCCGCCCGAGCAGGCCCTGCGCGCCTGGATGGAGCGCTACGCCACGTTCGTCGCGACGAAACGCGCCATGCTCAACACCCTCCACAGCGGCTGGGCGTCCGGACGCCTGGCGACAGTCGCCACCCGGGAGCGCATCACGGCCGCGATCGGCGTCCTCCTCGCCGAAGGAGCACGGACGGGCTCCCTGCGCGCGGACGTCGAAGCCGACGACGTCACCGCGATGCTCCTCGGCGTGTTCCTCTCGACGGCGGCCGACGACGAGCCGGAGCGGACGGGTCGCCTGCTCGACCTCGTCGTCGACGCCCTGCGCCCGCACGCGCTTTCCTGAGACGGGACGGGGGCCCGGCAAGGGCCGGGGTCACCGGCGGGCGTCGAGACCGCCCCCCGCTCGGGCGACCCGGGCAAGGAGGCCGCTCGCTCCGGTGTCCCGCATCGCAGGCACGGCCACCGTTCCTCCGGGAGCACACCGGGAGGCCGGCCGGACCCGTCCGGCCGGCGTGCCGCTCAACAGGGTGCGGGGCCGCCGTTGGTGGTGGGGAGTCGGCCGCGCCGTCGGCGAGCGCCCCCCGGCACCGGGAGAACACTGTCCGGCGGGACGCCGTGGACAGTCGCCGACCGGCTGTGATGTGATCCCTGCGGCGGCATGTCCTCAGCCGCTCGTACCGCCCGCCGGCCCGCCCCCGCGTCCTCACGACGGCCGGACGGGTCCGTCCCCCCAGGCTCGAAAGTTCCGTACACATGCAGAAGACCAAGGCCGCACTCTGGGAATTCCTCCAAGGGCTCGGCAAGACGTTCATGCTCCCGGTGGCCCTGCTCGCGTTCTGCGGCATCATGCTCGGCATCGGCTCCTCGCTGTCCAGTGACGCGGTCACTGACAACGTTGCCTTCCTGAAGGGCGAGGGCTTCCACCTCGTCTTCACCTGGATGGCCAACACGGGTCTGGTCGCCTTCACGTTCCTGCCCGTGCTCTTCGCGATGGCCATTCCGCTCGGCCTCGCCCGGGAGGACAAGGGCGTCGCCGCGTTCTCCGGCTTCGTCGGCTTCGTCGCCATGAACCTCGCGGTGAACTTCTACCTCACCGCAAAGGGCGTGGACTTCGAGGACGAGAAGGCGATCGAGCACTACGGCATAGCCGACGTGCTGGGTGTGCAGTCCATCGACACGGGACTGCTCGGCGCCGTGGCCGTTGGCATCGTTGTCAGCCTGCTCCACCGGCGCTTCCGCACCCAGCGGATGCCCGACGCGCTGGCCTTCTTCGGCGGGCTGCGCTTCGTCCCGATCGTCTCGGCGCTGGTGCTGAGCGTGCTCGGTCTGCTCATTCCGCTGGTGTGGCCGACCTTCAACGGCTGGATCAACGCGGTGGGCCGGGGCATCGGGCACACCGGGGTCTTCGGGCCGTTCTTCTTCGGCATGGGCGAGGTCCTGCTGCGCCCGATCGGCCTGCACCACATCCTCGTCGCCATGTTCCGCTTCACCGACGTCGGCGGTTCGGGAACGGTGTGCGGCGACCACGTCTCCGGCGCGCTGAACCTGTTCTACGCTCAGCTGGACTGCTCGGCGGCGCCGAACGCGGCCGTCACCGACGCCACGCACTTCCTCTCCCAGGGCAAGATGGCCGCCTACCTGGGCGGCCTGCCCGGCGCCGCGCTCGCGATGTACCACTGCGCGAGGCGCCGGATGCGGCCGGAGATCAAGGCCCTGCTGGTGTCCGGCGTGGTCGCCTGCGTGGTCGGCGGCATCACGGAGCCGCTGGAGTTCCTGTTCCTCTTCGTCGCCCCGTGGCTTTACGTCATCCACGCGGTCCTCGTGGGTCTGGGCTTCCTCACCGCCGCCGTGCTCGGCGTCTTCATCGGCAACACCGACGGCAACGTCATCGACTGGCTCGTCTTCGGTGTGCTCCAGGGCTCGACGACCAAGTGGTACCTGGTACCGGTGATCGCGGCGGTCTGGTTCGCCGCGTACTACTTCCTGTTCCGCTGGGCCATCACCCGCTTCGACCTCAAGACGCCCGGCCGGGAGGACCCGCCGGCGGACGGCGAGCGCGGAGAGGCAGATGACCTGGAAGACGGCGAGGAGCACGACGAGGACGGGGGCGGCCGCGCTCCGGAGCGGGCGCGCGAACTGGTCGCGGGGAAGTACGACGCCGCCGCCATGCTCGACGCGATCGGCGGCGCCGGCAACATCCGGTCCCTGGACAACTGCATCACCCGCCTGCGCATGACGGTGGCCGACGCCGAACGGGTCGACGAGGCCCGGCTGAAGAAGCTGGGCGCCGTGGGCGTCATCAAGCTCGACGGGCACAACGTACAGGTCGTCATCGGCCCGCAGGTCCAGTCCGTGAAGGACGCCATCGCGACGATGATCCCGGTGGGCTGACCATGACCCCGCACTCGTCACCGGCCACGTGGACGCCGGAGCCCGCCTCCGCGCCGTACGACTTCGACACGCCGGTGGACCGGCGCGGCACCTGGTGCACGCAGTGGGACTACGTGCAGGACCGTTTCGGCGTACCGGACCTGCTGCCGTTCACGATCTCCGACATGGACTTCGAGACCGCCCCCGAGGTGCTGGCGGCGCTGCGCGGCCGTCTGGAGCACGGGGTGCTCGGCTACTCGCGCTGGCGCCAGGACGACTTCCTGTCCGCGGTCGTCCACTGGTACGCGTCGCGGCACGGCACGGACGTGGACCCCGGGTCGGTCGTCTACGCGCCCTCCGTCGTCTACCAGGTCTCCCAGCTGCTGCGCCTGTGGTCGCGGCCGGGTGACGGGGTGGTCGCCCACACCCCGATGTACGACGCGTTCCCCAAGACCGTGTCCGCGAACGGGCGGCGGCTGCTGGAGTGCCCCCTGGACGACTGGGCGGAACTGGAGCGGCTGCTGGCGCTCCCCGACACGGCCGTACTGCTGCTGTGTTCGCCGCACAATCCGACGGGCAGGGTGTGGTCGGCCGGTGAACTGGACCGGATGGCGCGGCTGTGCGCCCGGCACGGCGTCGCAGTCGTCAGCGACGAGATCCACTCCGACCTGGCGTACGCCCCGCACGTCCACCGCCCGTGGGTGCGGCACGGCGGCGACGGCCGCTGGGCCGTGGTCACTTCGGCGTCCAAGTCCTTCAACATCCCGGCGCTGACCGGCAGTTACGGGATCATCGGCGACCCGGTCTCGCGCGACGCCTACCTGCGGCAGCTCAAGGACGCCGACGGACTCTCCTCCCCCGCGGTGCTGTCGCTGGTCGGTCACATCGCCGCGTACCGCGAGGGGGCGCCCTGGCTGGACGCGCTGCGGACGTATCTCGCGGGCAACCTCGCGATGGTCTCCGACCGTCTCCACGAGGCGTTCCCCCGGCTCGACTGGCGGCCTCCGCAGGCGGGCTACCTGGCGTGGATCGACCTGCGCCCGCTGGGCGTCGACGACGCGGAACTGCAACGCGAGCTGGTGGAGGTGGAGAAGGTGGCGGTCATGCCCGGGGCGGCCTACGGCTCCCCGGGTCGGGTACGGCTCAACGTCGGCTGCCCCCGGTCGAAGGCGGAGGCGGGCGTCGGGGCGCTGGTGCGGGCACTGCGCCGGCTCGGTCCCGCGGAGCGGTCATGAGCGGCGCCGTTCGGAGGGGCGCCGTTCGGAGGGGCGCCGTTCGGAGGGGCGCCGTTCGGAGGGGCGCCGTTCGGAGGGGCGCCGTTCGGAGGGGCGCCGTTCGGAGGGGCGC
>NZ_JBVJEA010000006.1:103462-419335 GCF_055581985.1 Streptomyces sp. NPDC042336
GCCGTTCGGAGGGGAACAATTTCGTAATGAACATCGTTTTCATGTAATGTCGGCGGTCCCACGCCCGGCTCCCTCGCTCCCCGAGCGCGCGCAGCCGGGCGGCCGTCTGTCGAAAGGACCCTGCCCATGGCCGTCCCCAAGCGCAAGATGTCCCGCAGCAACACCCGCCACCGCCGGGCCCAGTGGAAGGCGATCGTGCCGGACCTGGTGCCCGTGACGGTGGACGGGGTGACCCTGCGGGTCCCGCGGCACCTGGTGCCCGCCTACCGGCGCGGTCTCCTGCGCCCGGAGGACTGACCCTCCTCCCCCGCGTTGCGGGTGTGCGGGCCCCGGCGGAGACTGGCGGTGAGCGACTGGCGGCCGGAGAGGGCCTGGGCGATGGGCGACTACGCGGACCTTCCCGGGGTCAGGACCTGGTACGAGACCGAGGGGGACGGCGAACCGCTGGTCCTGCTGCACGGCGGTCTGTGCACCAACGACACGTGGGGAGCGCAGCGTCCCGATCTCGCCGCCGCGTACCGGGTCTTCCTGCCCGAGCGGCGCGCGCACGGGCACACCCCGGACGTGCCGGGCCCCCTCACCTATCAGGACATGGCCGAGGACACGGTGGCGTTCGTCGAGACCGTCGTGGGCGGCCCCGCACACCTGGTCGGCTGGAGCGACGGCGGGGTCGTCGCGCTGCTCGTCGCCGTCGCCCGGCCCGACCTGGTGCGCGGGGTCGTGGTGATCGGGGCCAACTTCCGTCCCGCGACCGAGTGCTTCGCCGCGCCCGGCATGCTCGACGCGATGACGCCCGAGGGACCGGACCTGGCGTTCTTCCGCGAGCTGTACGAGGCGGTCTCGCCGGACGGCGCGGACCACTGGCCGGTGGTGGCGGCGAAGGTGCTCGACATGTGGCGCACCCAGCCGACGCTCACCACCGACGAGCTGGCCCGCGTCCGGGCGCCCACCCTGGTCATGGCCGGTGACGACGACCTGATGACGCTGGAGCACACGACCGCCCTGTACCGCGCCGTGCCCGGTGCCCAGCTCGCCGTCGTGCCCGGCGCCTCCCACCTGGTGCCGCTGGAGAAGGCGACCTTGGTCAACGGACTGATCCTGGACCACCTCGGCCAGGGCGAGGTCGAGACGCTGCTGCCGGTCAGGCGGGCGCCGGCACGCGGCGGGTGACCCGGCGTCAGGGCCGCGCGGCCACCGGGGCCAGGGGGTCGAGCGCCAGGGCGGCGAAGGTCGCCAGCCAGTGGTCGGTGGTGAAGTCACCGCGCTCCACCGCCGGCAGGCCCGCGGTGAGATGTGCCCGGGCCGCCTCGTCCAGGCGGGCGCGGACCGGCCCGTCGGCCAGGGCGTCGGCGAGGGAGCGCAGCGCGGCGGCTCTGCTGAGCGTCAGGCCGAGCAGATGCCCGATCTGCGGGTCGGCGTGGTCGGAGACGACCGGCACCTCCAGCAGGGCGCAGGGGGCACCGGCGCCGAGTCCGGGCAGGAAGCGGTCGAGCCACCGCGCGAGCCGGTCCGGCGCGAGGACCCTGCGCATCGCGTCGGCCTCGGTGAGCGCCGGGGACAGGAAGTCCTGCCCCGACGGTTCCCAGTGCGCGGGCGCGTCGTGGTCGTCGGCGAACCAGCTGAGCAGGCGCTCCCGTACGGCTCGGTCTGTCCCGGCGGACAGTTCGCCCGAGTCGAGTGCGAGGCCCAGTGCGAAGGCGCTGTTGGGGTGGTTGCCGTGGCGCACCGGGTAGGTGGCCTTGGGCAGCCAGTCGGCCAGCAGCCGGTCGACGGCGTCCACGGCCGGCTTCAGCGCACCGGCCCAGCGCTCGCCCTCCGTGCCCCCGTGTGCCCGGCACTCGGCGGCGAGCGCGAGCAGCCACGCCCAGCCGTAGGGGCGCTCGAAGGAGGGACGGTCGCGCAGGTACGCGGCCTCGGTGGCGAGGTTCTCGGGGGTGAGGTGGCGGTCGAGCGCGGCGACGGCGGCCTCGGTGTCCGGCAGTGCGGGGGTGCCGCCGTGGCGGCGGAGCAGGCGGACCAGCAGCCAGTGCATGTGCACCGAGGAGTGCCAGTCGTAGGCACCGTAGAAGGCGGGGTGCAGGGAGCGGGGTGCGAGGTGCTCGTCGGCGGAGGTGATCAGGTGGGCGGGGAAGTTGGGGTACTCGCGGGTGATGTTCGCCAGGGCGAGCTGGGCGAAGGGGGCCGCGTGGGCGCTGAGCGGCATCAGTGGGTGGCTCCTTCGGTGACCTTGAGGTCCTGCGCGGCGGGGGTGCGGGCGGCGGTGGCCAGCAGGGCGCGCAGGCCGTGCGCGACGGTGGCGGGCGGGAGGGCGGGCGCGGTGCCGTCGGGCACCTGTTCCGGGGCCCAGGGCACGTGCGCGAAGCCGCCGCGCAGGTGCGGGAACTCGGTGGCGATGAGGTGGCCGAGGCCGTAGGCCACGTGGTTGCAGACGAAGGTGCCGGCCGTGTTGGAGACGGCGGCCGGGACCCCGGCCTCGCGCATGGCGGCGACGCACGCCTTGACGGGGAGGGTGGAGAAGTAGGCGGCGGGGCCGTCCGGGACCACCGGTTCGTCGATGGGCTGCCCGCCCGCGTTGTCGGGGATGCGGGCGTCGTCGACGTTGATGGCGACCCGCTCGACGGTGACGCCGGGGCGTCCGCCCGCCTGCCCCAGGCAGAGCACCAGGTCGGGGTCCTGCGCCCGGACGGCGTCGCGCAGGGCGTCCAGGGACTCGCCGAAGACGCAGGGCAGTTCGGCGGCGGTGACGGTGAGCCCGGCGGGCGGTTCGGCGGCCACCAGACGGGCCGCCTGCCAGGACGGGTTCACGCGCTCCCCGCCGAAGGGGGCGAAGCCGGTGATGAGGACGCGGGTCATGGGTGTTCCTTGCCGTGCGGGTCGAGGTGGCGGGGATCAGAAGGCGAAGAGCGCCATGATGACGGTGCAGCAGCCGAGCAGGGCGATGCCCGTCGGCAGCTGTGCCTTGATCGGCCCGTACTGGTCCTTCAGTTCGAGCAGGGTGGCCGGGACGATGTTGAAGTTGGCGGCCATCGGGGTGCACAGGGTGCCGGCGAAGCCGGCCAGCATGCCGATCGCGAGGACGGCGGGCTCGTTGCCGTGCATCTGCTGGATGAGCACGGGCCAGCCGATCGCCGCCGTCATCACGGGGAAGGCGGCGAAGGCGTTGCCCATGATCACGGTGAACAGGAACATGCCGACGCAGTAGGCGAGTACGGCGAGGTACTTCGAGTCGTCGGGGAGGACCTTGTTCATGATGTCGCCGACCTGGTCGCCCACCCCGGCGGCGGCGAAGATCGAGCCGAGTACGGCCAGCAGCTGGGGCAGCAGCAGGGCGGAGCCCATCGCCTCCAGCATGGAGCGGCCGGAGTGGACCGGGACGGAGACCCTCTTCTCGCCGGTGACGAACATGCCGACGACGAGTGCGGCGATGCAGCCGAGGCCGAGCCCGAGGAGGGTGGCCTTGCCCGACTCGAAGAGCCCGGACTCGTCGAGGACGGAGGCGCAGACGATGGCGACGAGCGGGATGGTCAGCGCCGGGATGAAGATCTTGTTGCCGAGCCGGGCGGCCGCGGCCTCGCGCTGTTCGCCGGTGGTGGTGACCGGGACGCCCTTGCCGAGGAAGTTGAAGCCGGCCAGCACGATCAGGGCGAGGACGGCGACGCCGAGCGGTTCGGCGGGCAGGGTCCAGCCACCGTTGTCCGCGGTGGCGTTGGCGACGCCGGTGCCGTAGGGGAAGGTGAGTCCGAGCAGGCCCCAGAACGCGGCGGACGTCCACCGCTTGGGGTTGCTGCGGTCGGTGGCCATCTGCACGGCCATCACGACGAAGACGAGGCCTATCAGCCAGTACAGCCATTCGACCTTGATCATTTGTCGGCCCCCTCGGGAAGCGGCAGGTCGTGCTCGGCGGCGGCCTGCGCCATCTCGCGTTCGAGCTGCTTGTCCATGAGCAGCAGCCGGGCGCCGTGGATGAGGAAGGCGCAGACGGCCAGCGGGATCGCCCACAGGGCGAGCTGGGTCGGCTCGATGTCCTGGTGGTACGTGGAGTTCACGAAGCCGGTGATCAGGAGGATGGAGCCGATGGCGATGAAGCAGTCCTCGCCGAAGAAGACGCCCACGGTGTCGGCCGAGGCCGAGTAGGAGCGGACCTTCTCGCGCAGCTTGTCGGGCAGCTTGGCCCCGGTGGAGCGTTCGGCGGCGGCCTCGGCCATCGGTGCCACCAGGGGCCGCACGGTCTGTGCCGGGCCGCCGATGCTGTTCAGGCCGAAGGCCGCGGTGACCTGCCGGACCAGCAGGTAGACGGTGAGGAACCGGCCGGCGCTGAGCTTGCCCAGGCGGCCGATGAGATTGCGGGCCTGCTCGCGCAGGCCGTAGCGCTCGAGCAGCCCGATCACCGGGAGCACGATGGCGTAGACGGTGACCGAGCGGCTGTCGGCGAACGACCGGCCGAAGGCCGCGAGGACCTCCAGCGGGTTCATCTTGCCGAGCAGTCCGGTGACGATACCGGCGACGCCCACCACGAGGACGGGGTTGCGGCGCGTGACGAATCCGAGGATCACCACGACCACACCGAGGAGAACGATCATTCGGTGGCCTTCTTCAGGCATGAGGGGGCAGGGCACGGATCCGGAGCTTCGGAACGTGACTCATCGGTCCCGGGGACCATAGCTCCAGATACGTGGCAGATGCACGGACACTAGCGATCGTTGAACGATCTAACAAGAGGTGAATTCCCTCGTCCTCGCGGGCGGCCGCACGGGCAGTGTCTTGTCGGATCGTTCAACGATCGTCTACTTTCAAGGTGTGATCGACCTCAACGCAGATCTCGGTGAAGGCTTCGGCCGCTGGACCCTCACCGACGACGACGCCCTGCTCTCCGTCGTCACCAGCGCCAACGTCGCCTGCGGCTTCCACGCGGGCGACCCCGCGGTGATGCGCCGTGTCTGCGACCTCGCCGCCGAGCGCGGGGTGCGGATCGGGGCTCAGGTGTCCTACCGCGACCTGGCGGGCTTCGGCCGGCGGGCCATGGACGTGCCCTCCGACGAGCTGGCGGCGGAGGTGGCGTACCAGATCGGCGCGCTCCGGGTGTTCGCCGAAGCCGCCGGGGCCCGGGTGGCCTACGTGAAGCCGCACGGCGCCCTCTACAACCGCACCGTCCACGACGACGAGCAGGCCCGCGCCGTGGTGGCCGGGGTACGGCTGGCGGGCGGCGCGCTGCCCGTGCTGGGACTCCCCGGCTCGCGGCTGCTCACGGCCGCCGCGGACGCGGGGCTCACCGGCGTCCCGGAGGCCTTCGCTGACCGCGCCTACACCGCGGCGGGCACCCTGGTCCCCCGCCGTGAGGCGGGCTCGGTGGTGACGGACGAGGACGCGGTCGTACGGCGTGCGGTGGCGTTCGCCGTGGAGGGCTCCGTCGAGGCCGCGGACGGTACGACGGTCGCGGTGGCCGCCCGCTCCCTGTGCGTGCACGGCGACACCCCGAACGCCGCCCGGATCGCGGCCCGGGTGCGCGAGGCGCTGGAGACGTCCGGGGTCGGGATCGGGGCGTTCGCATGACGGACGACGGCCCCACGACGCACACCGGGTCGCTCACGGCCCGCCCCGCCGGTCGCCACGCCCTGCTCGTCGAGCTGCCCGACGCCGGGCGCACCGCCGCCTTCCACGCCGAGGTGCTGCGCCGGCGCGCGGCCGGGACCCTGCCCCCGGTCGGGGAGATCGTGCCGGGGGCGCGGACCGTGCTGCTGGACGGGGTGCCGGACCCCGAGGCGCTGGCCCACCGGATCGCCGGCTGGGAGGTGCCGCCGGTCGCGGACGACACCGGGGACGTGGTGGAGATCCCCGTGCGGTACGACGGCCCGGACCTGGCCGACGTGGCGGCCCTGTGGGGCGTCGGTAGTGACGAGGTCGGCGCCCTGCACGGCTCGCACACCTACCGGGTCGCCTTCTGCGGGTTCGCGCCCGGGTTCGGCTACCTCACCGGACTGCCCCCTCGGCTGCACGTCCCCCGCCGGTCCACGCCCAGGACCCGCGTCCCGGCGGGCGCGGTGGCCCTCGCCGGTCCGTACAGCGCGGTCTACCCCCGCGCCACCCCCGGCGGCTGGCAGCTGATCGGCACCATGCCCGACCCACGGCCGCTGTGGGACCCGGCACGGGAGCGGGCCGCGCTCCTCACGCCGGGGACGCGTGTGCGGTTTGTCACGGCGGACGGCGCGGCTACGGCGGGCACCGCGACCGGCGGCACCGGGGCGGTCGGGACGGGACCGGAGGCCGGGGCATGACGACGAAGCTCACGATCGTGCGCTCCGGGGCGCTCACGACGGTGCAGGACTCGGGCCGGCCCGGTCACGCCCATCTGGGCGTACCCCGCTCCGGTGCGCTGGACGCGCCCGCGATGCGGCTGGCCAACCGTCTCCTGGGCAACGCTCCGGACGCCGCCGTCCTGGAGACGACCCTGACCGGCTGCGCCCTGCGGCCCGACCAGGACGTCACCGCCGTGGTCGGCGGTGCGCCCTGCCCGGTGACGGTCGACGGCGGACCGGTCGCCTGGGGCGCCCCGGTGCGGGTGCCGGCGGGTTCGGTCCTGGACGTGGGGGCGGCGACCGCGGGCGTCCGCTCGTACGTGGCCGTCGCGGGTGGCATCGCCGCCGAACCCGTCTTGGGCAGCCGCTCGACGGACCTGCTGTCGGGTCTGGGCCCGGAGCCCCTGCGGGACGGGGACCTCGTCGCGGTGGGCACCCCCGCGCGGCCGGTGCCGGCGCCGGTCGCCGCGCCCTGGCCCGGACCGCCCGCCGAACTGGTCCTGCCGGTACGGCTCGGCCCCCGCGCCGACTGGTTCACCCCGGCCGCCCTGCGCGCCTTCACCTCGGCCACCTACCGTGTCTCCCCGCACAGCAATCGCATCGGCCTGCGCACCGAGGGACCCTCGCTGGAGCGCGCGTCGGCCGGCGAACTGCCCAGCGAGGGCATGGTCCTGGGCGCGGTGCAGGTGCCGCCGGACGGACGGCCGGTGCTCTTCCTGCACGACCACCCGACGACGGGCGGCTATCCCGTCGTCGCCGTCGTCCCGGAGCCCGCTCTGGCCGCGGCGGCCCAGGCCGTGGCCGGAACCCCGGTGCGCTTCACGCTCGCCTGACGGCCAGCAGGCCGGTCGCCGCGCCGACCGCGTACCAGAACAGGTCCGGTGCGTTGAAGGTGGAACCCAGGACCAGACGGGCCGCCGTGCTCTGCCGGGCGAGGTGCGCGGGCACGTCGGTGAGCTGGAGGAACTCCACGCCCCAACTCACCGCCAGGGCCGTCGCGGCGGCCTTCGCCGGTGCCGTCCTCGGCGCCACCAGGAGGACGAGGGCGAACAGCAGCAGGGTGTACAGCGCGTCTCCGCCGTACTTGGCCACCGCGCCCGCCGCCACGGCCCTGAGCCCGAGTCCGGCGCCGACGATCACCGCTGCGGCCAGGGCGGCCGTGAGGCGGGTGCGCGTGGGCGTCTGGTCGTCCCGCACGGCGACCCGGGTGGAGGGGGAGGTCATGCGTCCATTGTGCGGCCGGTTCCGCCCTGTCGGAGGGTCGGCAGGTGGGGACGCCCGGGAGCCGGGCGTCGGCCACGTCGATGAAGACGTTGAAGACGTTGGAGACGTAACCGTCGTGGTCGGGCAGTCAGGGCCGGGCGGCGTTGCCGTGGCCGTCGTGGTTCACGAGCCGGCCGTGGTCGACAGGGGCGTGGTGTCACCGCCGCTCTCAGTCCACAGGTAGGTGACGGTCACCCAGCCGTTGTCGTCGAGACCGACGTTGTAGAAGGTGCCGTCGGCGAGGTCGATGCCTGCCGGGTTGGCGACCTGCCGGCCGAACTCGTCGCGCCCGCCGTTGTAGCCGTCCTCGTAGGCGGCCTGGGCCTGGGGCAGCCCCTGCGGCAGGTCCTTCCACTGCTCGCGCTGCGCCGAGGGGTTCCAGTGGTCGTCGTGCGTGTTCCACGGGCCGACGTCCCAGACCGGCGCCGTCTCGCAGCGGGCGGGCCCGCACACCTGCACCGAGTACTGACCGCTGCCCTTGGGCGACAGGGCCCGACGCGAGGGGAGGGCCACGAAGTGATCGTCGGCCTCGATGACGTGCCCGTTGGCGGTGGTGTACCCGACGAGTCCCTCGCGGGTGGCGTAGACGCGGGCGGAGAAGGCGGCGGCCCTGGTCGTCGGCGCGGGCTCGGCGGGGGCGGTGCCCGCGTCGTCCGCCGTCAGGGTCACCGCCCGTACCACCGCGGTCGGCCCGCCCTTGGCGTTCCACAGGGTGAGCCGGGCCTGGACGTCGACGACGTCGCGGGGCAGTTCGGCCGGGGCGCCGGGCGCCGCACCCCGCCACTCGGTCCAGGTGCCGTCGGCCGCGCGTCCGCGTACGTCGGCCTCGACGCTCGCCGTGTCGGGCACCGTCGCGTCGAGGGCCACGGCGACCCGGTTCACGGGACGGCCCACGGGGTGCGGGTCCAGTACCGCGGAGGCGTAGCCGCGGTCCCGGCCGAGGGAGGCGGGGCTGACCGAGCCGTCGCGTACCCGTAGGGCGCCCGAGTCGTACCGGACGTTGACGTCGTCGGTGCCGACCGGGGCCAGGTCGGCCCGCCAGGACACCGGAGCGGATGGGTCGAAGCCCTCGGCGCCCTCGGCGGGCACGGTGGCGAGGGCCGTGCCGACGAGGGCGAGCAGGCACACCGTGCCGCTCGGGGCGCGGGTGGTGCGAGGTCTGGGGCGGGGGGAAGGGGTCAGCATGTGGGCACTCCGGGAGCCAGGCGTCGTCGAGGTCGAGGAAGGTGCGGGAGACGTAGCCGCCGTGGCCGGGCAGACATGACCAGGCGTCGTTGCTGTAGCCGTCGTACTCGACGGGGCCGCCGTGAACCGGGCAGGCCACGCGGAGGGACCTCGGTCCGGGCGGAGTCGCCACCCGTGCGGAGTCGGCCGTCGGCTGCTGACGGGTGCTCACCGACCCCGACGAGACCCGGCGTCTCCGCGGCCGCCTTCGCGAGCCTTGTGTACAGGTCAAGCTGTACAGCTCAACCTGTGGACATTATTCTGGGGGCATGAGCGAGAACGAGAGCCCCTCACCGTCGGCCGTCCAGGCCTCGCGGGAGGTCCGGGCGGTCATCAGCCGGCTGCGCAGGCGCATCCTCAAGGCGTCCGAGGTCGAGGACCTCACCCTGGGCCAGGCCTCGGTGCTGGCCCGGCTGTCCGACCATGGGGGCGTCACGGCCAGCGAACTCGCCGCGACCGAAGGGGTCAGGCACCAGTCGATGACGGCGACGGTCACCGCCCTCGCCTCCATGGGGCTGGTGGAGCGGCACCCCGACCCCGACGACGGACGGCGCCTGCTGATCACGCTGACCCCGGAGGGCGTCCGCCGCGTGGAGGAGGGACGGCAGGCCCGCACGGAATGGCTCGCCGCGCGCCTCCAGGACCGGTGCACCGAGGAGGAACGCCGGACCGTGATCGCGGCCATGGCCGTGCTGGAGCGACTGAACCGTGACTGACGCGAAGGCGGACCCGGAGGTCGGCACGGAGCGGCCCGGCTTCGACCGCGGACTGCTGCCGCCGATGCTGCTCGGTTCGGTGCTCAACCCGATCAACTCGACGATCATCGCGGTCGCCCTCGTCCCGATCGGCAGAGCCCTGGGCGCGCCGGCCTCGCAGACCGCCTGGCTCGTCTCCGCCCTCTATCTGGCCACGTCGCTCGGACAGCCGGTCGTCGGCCGGCTCATCGACGTCTTCGGACCGCGCCGGCTCTTCCTCCTCAGCACCGGCCTCGTCGGCGTCGCGGGTGCCGTGGGCGCCCTCGCGCCCGACCTGGGTGTGCTGATCGGCGCGCGGGTCCTGCTCGGGTTCGGCACCTGCGCCGGCTACCCCGCGGCGATGGCCCTGGTGCGCAGCGAGGCCGAGCGCACCGGACGGAACAGCCCCGGCGGCGTGCTCACCGCGCTGGCGGTGGCCAACCAGACCATCGCCGTCGTCGGCCCGCTGCTGGGCGGCCTGCTGATCGCGGTGGGCGGCTGGCGCGCCACCTTCGCGCTGAACGTGCCCCTGGCCGTCGCGGCCGTCCTGCTGGGGCTGCTGCGGCTGCCCAAGGCTGCGCCCGCGGCGCGGTCCACGGCCGAGCCCGCAGCGGAGTCCACCGCGGAGCCCGCGGACCGGTCCGCGCGGCGCGGGAGCCTGGCCGCCCGCCTCGACCTGCCCGGCATGGGACTGTTCGCGGCGATGCTGGTCTCGCTGCTGCTCTTCCTGATGAACCTGCACCTGCGCGACTGGTACCTGCTCGTGCTCGCCGCCGCCGCGGGAGCGGCGTTCGCGGTACGGGAACTGCGCGCCGCCACGCCCTTCATCGACCTGCGGGTGCTCGGCGGCAACACTCCCCTGCTGGCCACCTACGGGCGGGCCCTCGTGGCCTACGTCGTCGCGTACTCCTTCCTCTACGGCTTCACCCAGTGGACCGAGGAGGGCTTCGGGCTGACGCCCTTCCACGCCGGCCTGGCGCAGATCCCCATGTTCCTGCTGGCGATAGGGGTCTCGCTCGTGTCGGGGCGCAGCACCGGCGTCCGGGGGAAACTGCTGCTCGGCGCGGTCGGACAGATCGCCGCGTGCCTGGTGATCCTCACGCTGGGCGGCGACAGCCCGCTGTGGATGCTGCTGCTGGTCGCGCTGATCTTCGGCGTCCCGCAGGGGCTCAACAACCTCGCCCTGCAGAACTCCGTCTACTTCCAGGCCGACCCGGAGCGCACCGCCTCCTCGGCCGGGTTGCTGCGCACCTTCGCCTACATCGGCTCGATGGTCGCCTCCTCCGCGACCGCGGCCTCCTTCGGACAGCGCGCGGACACCGGCGGCCTGCACCGGCTGGCCTGGGTGATGCTCGGCGCCGGCGTGCTCTATCTGCTGCTCACCCTCTTCGACCGCACGCTCGGCCGGGCGGCGGGGGCGGACACGCGGGTGTCGGCCTGAGCAACCCCCGAAGGGGCAGACCTGAGAGGCCGCGGGCTCAACAACTGTTTCCCGCAAGTGCATTGACCACGACCACGTTTGTGCCTAGCGTCCCGGTCAAGCTTCATTGAATCCTTTCAGTGCCCTGGCCCCACGCTCGGGCGGCCCTCCGAAAGAAGCACATGCACAACACCCCCTCACGCCGCGCCGCCGTACTCGTCGCCGCCGTGTCCTCCCTCAGTCTCCTCACCGCCGCGTGCGGTGAGGGTGACAGCCCGGCGGGCGACACGGCGGCGAACGCCAAGAACGCCGAGGCCTCCCCCAACGCGCCCACCAAGACCGGCCTGACCGTCGGCTTCCTTCCCAAGCAGGTCAACACGCCGTACTTCTCGGTCGCCGACCGGGGCGGGGAGCGCGCCGTCGAGGCCCTGGGCTCCACCTTCAAGGAGGTGGGCACGGACCAGGGCTCCGACGCCTCCGGGCAGGTGTCCCACATCAACGACCTCACCGAGCAGAAGGCCGACGCGATCGCCGTCTCGGCGCTGGACCCCGACGCGCTGTGCGACGCCCTCAAGCAGGCCATGGCGAAGGGCGTCAAGGTCGTCACGTACGACTCCGACACCAAGCCCGAGTGCCGCTACGCCTTCGTCTCCCCGGCGAGCGCCGAGGACATCGCCGTACGGCAGCTGGAACTGCTCGGCGAGCAGATCGGCTACAAGGGCGACATCGCGATCCTGTCCGCCGCCCGGACGGCGACGAACCAGAACGCCTGGATCAGCAGCATCAAGAAGGAGCTGGAGGATCCGCGGTACAAGGAGATGCGGCTGGTGGACGTCGTCCACGGCGACGACGAGGCGGAGAAGTCGTACCGGAAGGCCGAGGAGCTGCTGCGGGACCACGGGAAGCTGAAGGGGATCATCTCCCCCACCACCAACGGGATCAAGGCGGCCGCGAAGTACCTGTCCCAGTCGCGGTACAAGGGCGAGGTGAAGCTCACCGGGCTCGGCGCCCCCAACGACATGCGTCCCTACATCGAGGACGGCACGGTGGAGGCGTTCCTGCTGTGGGACCCGGCCAAGCTCGGCGAACTGGCCGGTCACGCCGCGGTGGCCCTCGCCTCCGGACAGATCACCGGCCGGGAGGGGCAGATGTTCCTGGCCGGCGACATGGGCTGGTACAAGCTCGGCGGGAACGGGGTCATCACGCTCGGCGACCCGACGGTGTTCGACGCCGGGAACATCGACGACTACGACTTCTGACCACCGTGCGCCCGGCCCCGGACGGGTGATGTCCGGGGCCGGGCGGCGGCCGCCTGAAGCGACCGGGCCGGGGTGCCGAGCGCTTGCCGCTCACCGGGCGTCTCCTCCGGGCGGGCCCTGGTTGCCGGAGCCGCCGGCGTTCAGGTGCTGAAGTGCCTCGACCAGCTCGTGGCAGGCGCGCTCCACCGACCGTCTGGTGTTGAGCTGTTCGCTGATCACCGCGGAGAGCAGGAGCGCGGTCAGTCCCAGGGTGCCGTTGAACGCCTGGAGTCGCATCATCGTCTCGATGTCGGTCAGCTTGCTGAAGGAGCCTGCCTCGTGCCGGGCCACGACGGTGGCCGTCACCGACACGAACAGGGCGCACGGGATGCCGCCCGCCAGCTGGAAGCGCAGCGCCGACCAGATCAGGATGGGATACGCCAGGAACAGCACGCTGACCGAGCTGTACATGATCAGCGGCACCAGGACGCACACGACGACGGTGAGCCCGACGGCCTCGGCCCAGCGCGCTGACGGGGGCGGCAGGCGAGCACGGTACAGCAGGAGCAGCAGCGGGGTGACCAGGACGACGCCCATGGCGTCACCGACCCACCAGGCCAGCCAGACGATCTCCAGATGGCCGGTGGGGAGTTTGTCCGCCAGCACGAGCATGCCGACGCCCGTGCCCGAGCTGATCAGCATGGCGGTCAGCGCGCCGAGGAAGACCAGCGCGAGTCCGTCGCGCAGACGGCTCAGGCTCACGCGGAACCCCACCGCGCGCAGCATCAGCCAGGCGCAGACGGGGGCGGCGGTGTTGCCGGCCATGATTCCGACGGCCTCGGCCCCAAGGTCTCCGAGGGAGAGTATGACCAGCAGGGCGCCGAGGGCGATGCCCGGCACGCACCACGGCCCGAACAGGAGCAGGCACGCCACCGCGAGGCCGGTGGGCGGCCAGATGGGCGTCACGACCGAACCGTCGGCGGTCAGCTGCTGCGACAGTCCGAGCCGCCCCGCCGCGTAGTAGCAGCCGGCGACCAGCAGCGTCGCACAGGCGAGGACGACCGGTCGCGGCCATGCACGGATACCCACCACAGCAGCCATCAGACACCGGTGCCGCCGGGTCGGCGAGGTGACAGGCGCGCCGACCCGCCCTACGGCGTAACGCCCCGCCTGTCATGGCCGACGACGAGCACGGCGGCGTCGTCCTCGTGCCCGATCAGCTCGGCGTTCTTGAGCACGGCGGCCGCCAGCGCGTGCACCTCCATCCCGGCGACGGCGGCGAGGCCGGCCAGCCGCACCACCCGTTCCAGGCCGTCGTCGACGCTCAGGGAGGGGCCCTCCACCACACCGTCCGTGACCAGGACGAACACCCCGCCGGTGGCGAGCCGGTACCGGGTCACGGGGTAGTCGGTGCCCTCCAGGACGCCCAGCGGGGGCCCGCCCTCGTCCCGGCAGACCTCCGCCCTGCCGTCCGCCGTGGCCCGGACGCAGGGGACGTGGCCGGCCCGGGCGCTCTCCAGCAGGCCGGACGCCGGGTCGTAGCGCATGAAGGTGCAGGTGGCGAACAGGTCCTTGTTCAGGGAGAGGACCAGCTCGTTCGTGCAGGCGAGGAGGTCACCGGGTTCACTGGTCACGGAGGCGAGCGCTCGCAGGCCGACCCGGACCTGGCCCATGAAGGCGGCCGCGTCGATGGCGTGGCCCTGGACATCGCCGACGGAGAGGCCGATACGGCCGTCGGGGAGGGTGAAGGCGTCGTACCAGTCGCCGCCCACGTTGAGTCCGGCGTACGCGGGCGAGTAGCAGGCGGCCAGGTGAATGCCGGGAACGACGGGCAGGTCCGCCGGGAGCATGTCGCGCTGCAGGGCGATCGCCAGCTCCACCTGCGACCGCCGCAGCTCCGCGAGCTCCTTGGCCCGGGTGGTCAACGAGGCCAGCCGGGCGAGCAGCTCTTCACCGTCAGGTGCGGGCTGTTTGCGGAACATCGACCACTCCCCGCCAGGCCGCCTCCCGGCAGGAGCCTCTCGGCCCCCTGGACAGTGCAAGTCTGTCACCCGGGGCGGAAAAGGTCATGCGGGAGCCGCCCGGGGGCGGCGGCGGAAGGGTGCGCGGGCACGCGGAGAAGGGCGACCGACGGGCGGGTCCCGCCGCCATGCCGGGGTGGGCGGCACCCACCGCGCCGGGAAACAGGACGCCCCCGCTGCAAGCCACCCGCGCGTACGCCTCCCGCACGCCGGGAAGCGCGGCGGGTTCCGTACCCTTGCCGCATGCGCATGCGGCCCACTTTGAGCTGGACCCCGGGAGCGGACCTGCCGCCGGGCACCACGGACCTGGCGCCCGTCGCCGAGGCGCTGCGCGCCGGGGGTGTGCTGGTGCTCAGCGGGGCGGGCATCTCCACGGAGTCGGGCATCCCCGACTACCGGGGCGAGGGCGGCAGCCTGAGCCGGCACACGCCGATGACCTACCAGGACTTCACCGCCCATCCCGACGCCCGCCGGCGGTACTGGGCACGCAGTCACCTCGGCTGGCGCACCTTCGGGCGGGCCCGCCCCAACGCGGGGCACCGGTCGGTGGCGGCGTTCGGGCGGCACGGTCTGCTCACCGGCGTGATCACGCAGAACGTCGACGGGCTGCACCAGGCCGCGGGCAGCGAGGGCGTCGTGGAGCTCCACGGCAGCCTGGACCGGGTCGTCTGCCTGACCTGCGGCGACCTCAGCCCCCGCCGCGAACTCGCCGGGCGACTGGAGGAGGCCAACGCGGGCTTCGCGCCGGTGGCCGCCGGCATCAACCCGGACGGCGACGCCGACCTCACCGACGAGCAGGTCGGTGACTTCCGGGTGGTGCCGTGCACGGTCTGCGGCGGCATCCTCAAACCGGACGTGGTGTTCTTCGGCGAGAACGTGCCGCCACAGCGCGTGGAGCACTGTCGCGAGCTGGTGCGCGAGGCGTCCTCGCTGCTGGTCCTCGGCTCCTCGCTGACGGTGATGTCCGGGCTCCGTTTCGTCCGCCAGGCGGCCGAGGCGGGCAAGCCGGTCCTCATCGTCAACCGCGACGCCACCCGCGGCGACCGGCTGGCCGTCACCCGGGTCGCGCTCCCGCTAGGACCGGCCCTGACGAGTGTCGCCGACCGGCTCGGCCTCTCCGTCGAGGCAGCGGCGACGGCCTGACCAGGCAACCCGCGTCCCGCCGAGGAGCGCAATTCCCCGCGCCACCCCCTTGACCGTGGTCCCCGCACTCCATACAGTCCTCGCACCTCACGAGGTACATCGATTAACCAATCGTTAACCGCTTGGTTGGAGACCACCCCTGTGCGCTCATCGCTGACGCGGCGCGAACTGCTCGCCGCCGGTTCCGGTCTGGCCGCGGCCGCTGCCCTGCCCGCTCTGTCCGGCTGCTCGTCGTTGGCGTCGGCGGACTCCGACCCGGACACCCTCGTCGTCCACACCCAGCTCGGCACCACCGCGCCGGGCTCCCCCACGTACCTCGCGGCCGTGGACCGCTTCCGCGAGGAGAACCCGGGGGTGAAGGTCAAGAACCTCGTCAACGGCGACGACCTCGCCCAGGTCTACGAGACCTCACGGCTGGCCCGCAAGGAGGCCGACATCGTGATGGTCAACCTCTACGACAAGACGCTGGCCTGGACGGACGTGGGCGCGACCGTGGACGTCAAGCCCTACCTCGACGACTGGGGGCTGCGCGGACGCGTCCTGCCCGCCGCGCTGGCCGACTGGACCGACGACGAGGGCCGGGTCCGTGCCTTCCCCTACTTCGCCACGAACTGGCCCGTCGCCTACAACCGCGCCCTGCTCGACCGGGCCGGTGTCGACGCGATCCCCACCACGGGTGACCAGCTGATCGCCGCGGCCCGCAAGCTGCGCGGCAAGGGCATCGCCCCGGTGACCGTGGGCGGCAACGACTGGACCGGCCAGAAGCTGCTGGCGCAGATCATCCAGACCTTCCTCTCCCAGGAGGAGGCGCGGCACGTCTACGCCACGGGGGACTTCTCCGGGCGCGGAGCCCGCCGGGGCATCGAGTACTTCACCCACCTGCGCGACGCCGGTGTGTTCGCCGACAAGGCGCAGGGCCTCACCTCCGACTCGATGACCACGCAGTTCAACACCGAGGAGGCGGCCGTGCAGTCGGCGATGTCCTCCGCCCTGGCCAAGGTGCCCGAGAAGGTGGCCCGGCACACGGAGGTCGGCGGCTGGCCGCTGGCCGACGGGGCGGCGCACGACGGTCCCACCGTCATCCGCGCCTACACCCTCATCGGCTTCTGGATCAGCCCCAACGGCGTCCGCAAGATCGAGCACGTCGAGAGGTTCCTGCGGTTCATGTACCGCGAGGACGTCGTGGCGCGGTTCGTGACCGAGAGCGGCCGGGACATGGCCCTGCGCACGGACGCCGTCTCCACCGGCTTCCCGCTGGTCGGGGCGGCCCAGCGGCTCGGCTCCGGGGTGAGCCAGGTCCTGCTGCCCGACGTGTATGTGCCGCCCGCCGCCGCGCAGCCGCTGATCACCGCGACCAGCACCTCGTTCACCCGGGGCACCAGCCCGGCCCGGGTGCGCGCCGCCCTCGAATCCGCGTACCGGTCCGCATGAGCCGCCCGGACACCCCCGGCTCCCCCGCCCGGTCCTCCCTCGTCCCCCTCCCCCGTTCCACCTGTTCTCCGGGAGTCACCGCATGACGACGCTCACGACGACGCCGGGCGGGAGCGCGGCCCCGAGGTCCGCCCCGCCCGCCTCCCCCGCCCCGGCCGCGCGCCGGCCCCGGCAGGGCGGCACCGTCCTCGCGGTGCCCGCGCTGGTGTGGTACCTGGTCTTCATGGTCGGGCCGCTGCTCGCCATCTTCGTGATCGCGGCACTGCACTGGCCCGGCATGCTCCAGCCGGTGTCCTTCGCCGGCCTCGACAACGCCCGGGTGGTGCTGGACGACCCGGTGTTCTGGGACGCGGTGCGCAACACCGCAGTACAACTGGCCGTCGCCGTCCCGGTGATGATCGTCTGCGCGTACATGCTGGGGTACTACGTGGCCCAGCGGCCGCCCGGGCACCGGGTCATCCGGTACCTGCTCTTCATCCCGGGGCTGATCTCGACGCCCGCGAAGGCGATGGTGTTCTACGCCGCCCTGTCGCCGGACGGGCTGCTCAACGGCGGGCTGGAGAGCGTCGGCCTCGGCTCCCTCTCCGACGCCTGGCTGGCCTCGCCGTCGACGGCCCTGGCGTGTCTGATCGCCCTGGACATCTGGGCCGGCATCGGCTTCACCGCCGTACTGTTCGCCGCCCGGCTGGGCAGCGTGCCGGACGAGCTGGGCGAGGCCGCCCAGCTGGACGGGGCGGGGCACTGGCGGACGATGTGGTCGGTCCACTTCCCCGTCATCCGTGACTACGTCGGCGTGGTGACGATGCTCCAGTTCCTGTGGACGCTGTTCGGCTCCGCGCAGCACGTGCTGCTGCTCACCCAGGGCGGTCCCGGCACGTCGTCCACCACGCTGTCGTTCCTCGTCTACCAGAAGGCGTTCATCGCCGCCGACCTCGGCTACAGCCAGACGGTCGGCGTGCTCCTCTTCCTGGTCGGACTCGTCGGGCTGCTGACGATCCGCCGTGTCTTCCGCCAGAACTACTGATCGGAGCAGCACTGATGAAGCTCGGCAAGCGCTGGCTCCCGGCCCACATCCTGGTGTGGACGTACGCGGTGCTGCTCGTCGTCCCGCTGTACTACTTCCTCGCCTCGGCCTTCAAGTCGAACGACGAGATCTTCGCGCACCCCTTCGCCCCGCCGTCCTCGCTGGGCCTAGGCAACTTCCGCACCGCGTTCGAGAGCGCCGACCTCGGGCCGGCGGTCGTCAACTCGGCGCTGGTGACGGTGTTCTCGCTGGCGCTCACGCTGCTGCTGGCGATCCCGGCCTCGTTCGCGCTGGCGCGTTCGACCGGGCGGCTGGCGGGCGTGGTCGAGAAGGTCTTCTCGCTGGGCTTCCTGATCCCGACGTTCGCGGCCCTCTTCCCCACCTTCCTGCTCGCGGCGGCCACCGGGCTGTTCCACACCCGGATCTTCATGGTGCTGTTCCTGCCGGCCACGGCGCTGCCCCTGTCGGTGGTGATCCTGGTGCAGTTCATGCGCACCATACCGCCGGAGATGGAGGAGGCCGCCCGGCTGGACGGGGCGTCCACCTTCGCGGTGCTGCGGCACGTCTACACGCCGATGTGCCTGCCGGGCATCGCCACCGTGCTGCTGCTGAACTTCCTGACCTTCTGGAACGAGTACCTGTACTCGCTGGTCATCATCGGCCCCGACCCGGCGCAGCGCACGGTGCAGGTGGCGCTGCCCACACTGAAGTCGATCACCGGCACCGACTACGGTGTGCTGACGGCGGGCACGGTGCTGACCCTGGTGCCGGTGTGGCTCGTCTACACCCTGCTGCAGAAGCGCATGCAGCAGGCCCTGGTCAGCGGGGCGGTGAAGATGTGAGCGTCTCCACCGAGCGGCCGGGGCGCCGGCCGACCATCAAGGCGGTCGCGGCGGCGGCCGGGGTGTCGACGGCCGCCGTGTCCCAGGCCTTCAACAACAAGGGCCGGCTCTCCGAGGCGACCCGCCGCCGGATCCTCGACGCCGCGCTGGAGCTGGGCTGGTCGCCCAGTGCCTCCGCCGCGGCGCTGCGCAACGCGCGCACCCGCAGTCTGGCCCTGGTGGTGCGGCGCCCCACGGACGTGCTGGGCTCCGACCCGCACTTCAGTGAGCTGATCACCGGCATAGAGGGCGAGTTGGCGCCGCGCGGTTACGGTCTGCTGCTGCACCTGGTCAGCGGTCACCGCGAGGAGAACGCGCTGTACGAGCGACTCGCGGCCGAGGGCCGGGTGGACGGCGCCGTACTCACCGACGCCCGCGACGACGACGCCCGGCCCGCGCTGCTCGCCCGGCTCGGGCTGCCCGCGGTGCTGCTCGGTTCGCCGGACGACACAGCCGTCGTGCCGCGCGTCGGACTGCGCGACCAGGGCGCGGGGATCGCCGAGGCCGTCACGCACCTGCTGGGCCTCGGCCACCGGCGCGTCGCCTACGTCAGCGGGCCGCCCGAGCTCCAGCACACCCGCGTGCGCCGGGCCGCCTTCGAGGGCGCCCTGCGCGAGGCGGGCCTGCGCCCGTTCGCGGTGCTGCCCACCGACTTCAGCGAGCGGCGCGCCGTCGGCGCCACCGAGGCGCTCCTCGACGCCGCCGACCGGCCCACCGCGATCGTGTACGCCAACGACTCGATGGCGGTCTGCGGCATCGGCACCGCGCAGCGCGCCGGACTGGCCGTCCCCCGGGACGTGTCCGTCGTCGGCTACGACAACCTGCCGCTCGGTTCCTGGCTCCATCCCCGGCTGACCACCGTGGACCAGCAGGTGCAGCGGGTGGGCGCGGCCGCCGCGCGCATGCTGCTCGCCCTGTGCGGCGAGGAGGTCGAGGACACCGCCCTCGCCGAACGGCCGCGCATGGTCGTCCGCGAGTCCACGGGGCCCGCGCCCACCTGACCACCGGACGCGGCACGCCGCCGCGGCCACGCTCCATCCGCACCCTCACCACCCGAGAAGGACCATGCGACGCCACAGCGCCCAGCTCACCCACCAGCCCGACGTCCTGCCCTGGCTCGGCGCCAACTTCTGGTCCCGCACCGGCGGCCCGCTGATGTGGCGGAACTACGACCCGGCTGTCGTCCGTGACGAACTTCGGGTGCTCGCCGGCCACGGCCTGAACACGACCCGGTCCTTCTTCTACTGGCCGGACTTCCACCCGGAGCCGGACCGGATCGACGACGAACTGTGCGCGCGCTTCGAGGACTTCCTCGACGCCCACGTGGAGGCGGGCATGGGGACCGTGCCGACGTTCATCGTCGGCCACATGTCCGGCGAGAACTGGGACCCCGTCTGGCGCGGCGACCGTGACCTGTACGAGGACGTGTGGATGGTCGGCCGTCAGGCGTGGTTCGTCTCCCGCATGGCGCGCCGCTTCAAGGACCACCCGGCGGTCACGGGCTGGCTGATCACCAACGAGATGCCCGGCTACGGGCGGATCTACCAGGTCGACCCGCCGTCCACCGAGGTGGTGACCGCGTGGGCGCAGGCCATGTGCAACGCGGTGCGGGCGACGGGCGCGAGGCAGCCGGTGTCGCTGGGCGACGGGGCGTGGGGCATCGAGGTCACCGGCCGGGACAACGGCTTCTCGCTGCGGGAGACGGCCGAGTACGTCGACTTCGTGGGCCCGCACGTGTACCGCTCGGACACCGACCGGCCGCGCCAGCACTACCGTGCCGCCTTCGAGTGCGAGCTGGCCTCGGTGACCGGACAGCCCGTCGTACTGGAGGAGTTCGGGCTGTCCACCGACACGGTCTCGGCCGCCAACGCGGGGATCTTCTACCGGCAGACCCTGCACAACTCGCTGCTGGGCGGGGCGACCGGCTGGCTCACCTGGAACAACACCGACTACGACGACCTGTGGGACCAGTCCCCTTACGACCACCACCCCTTCGAGATGCACTTCGGGATCACCGACTCCACCGGTGCTCCCAAGGAGCCGCTGCGGGAACTGGCCGCCTTCGCGGGTGTGTTGAAGGCGGTGGACTTCCGGCGCTGCTCCCGGACGGACGCGGACGCGGCCCTCGTCGTCCCGGCCTTCCTCGAACGGGGCTATCCCTACAGCCGCCCCGCCGACCGGCCGCTCATCTTCACGTCCCTGCACCAGGGTTACGTCACCGCGCGCGCCGCCGACCTGCCGGTGGCCCTGACCCGTGAGGCCGACGGACTGCCGGGCGAGGCGTCGCTCTACCTGCTTCCCGCCACCCGGCAGCTCACCACCCGCACCCGCAGGGAGCTGGCCCGCCGGGCCGCCGAGGGCGCCACCGTGTACCTGTCCTTCTGCTCCGGCGAACACCCGGTCACCCGCGGCCCCTGGTTCGACGACCTCGACGGGTTCTTCGGCGTGGAGCTGCAGTTGTCCTACGGCGTCGCCGAGCGGATCGAGGACGACGTACTGGAGATGACGTTCACCGAGGACTTCGGCGGCCTGCGCGCCGGCGAGGTGCTGCGCTTCCCGGTCGCCGGGAACGAGGACAGCCGCGCCTACCTTCCCGTCGTGCCGCGCGCGGGCCGGGTCGTCGCGGTGGACGCCCACGGGCGCCCGGCCCTGGTCGTCCACGAGACGGGGGCGGGCCGGACGGTGCTGGCGACGTATCCGCTGGAGCACATGGCGGCCCGCACGGCACGCGTCAACCCCGAGGTCACGCACCGTCTCTACGCCGCGCTGGCGCGGGTGGCGGGCGTACGGCGACCCGTCACGGTCGCTGATCCGCACGTCTCGGCGGACGTCCTCGTCCACGCCGACGGCCGCCGCTTCGTGTGGCTGGTCAGCCAGAGTCCCGAACCGCTCGTGGTCCGCCCGGCCGCCGAGGGGAAGCTGCACGACCTGACGGACGGCACCCCGGTGGAGGACGTGGCGCTGGAGGCGTACGGCGTCGCAGTGCTGGAGCTGCGATGAGCCTCCCGCGTTACCGCGACCCGGCCGCGCCGGTGCCGGACCGCGTCCGTGACCTGCTGGGCCGCATGACCCTCGCGGAGAAGGTCGGTCAGCTCAACCAGCGCATGTACGGCTGGGACGCCTATGAGCGCGCCGGGGACGGCCACCGCCTCACGGACGCCTTCCGCGCGGAGGTCGCCGCCTTCGACGGCATGGGCGCGCTGTACGGACTCCAGCGGGCCGACGCCTGGTCCGGCGTGGGCTTCGCGGACGGGCTCGACGCGCGGGACGGGGCGCGGACGGCGGCAGCGGTGCAGCGGTACGTCAGGGACCACACCCGGCTGGGCATACCCGTCCTGCTGGTGGAGGAGATGCCGCACGGCCACCAGGCGCTGGACGGCACGGTCCTCCCGGTCAACCTCGCGGTCGGCGCCACCTGGGACCCGGAGCTGTACGCGGACGCGGTGGCCGGCGCTGCCGCCGAACTGCGGGTGCGGGGCGCGCACATCGCGCTGGTCTCCGCCCTCGACCTGGTGCGTGATCCGCGCTGGGGACGCAGTGAGGAGTGCTTCGCCGAGGACCCGTATCTCGCCGCGCGGATGACCGAGGCGCTCGTCGAGGGCGCGGGGCGGGCGGGGGTGGCCGTGGTCCTCAAGCACTTCGCCGGGCAGGGGGCCACGGTCGGTGGCCGCAACAGCGCGGCGACGGAGCTGGGACCGCGTGAACTGCACGAGGTGCACCTGGCGGCGGCCCGGGCCGGGGTGGCGGCGGGCGCGGCCGGGGTGATGGCCGCCTACAACGAGTTCGACGGTCTGCCCTGCGTCGCGAACCGGTACCTGCTCACCGATCTGCTGCGTGCGCGGTGGGGATTCCAGGGGGTCGTCATGGCGGACGGCACCGCGGTGGACCGGCTGGTGCGGCTGACCGGCGATCCGGTGTCGGCGGGGGCGCTTGCCCTGAACGCCGGGTGTGACCTGAGCCTGTGGGACGAGTCCTTCACCCGGCTGGGCGAGGCCGTGGAACGCGGGCTGGTGTCCGAGCCGGCGCTGGATGCCTCGGTGGCGCGGGTCCTCGCGCTGAAGTTCCGGCTGGGCCTGTTCGAACAGCCCCTGCCTCCGGCCCCGTCCGAGGCCACGGGGCTGCCGGACCCCGCCGAGCTGGGCGAGCGCGTCGCCCGTGCGTCGGTGACCCTGCTCACCCACGAGGGCGGTGTGCTCCCGCTGTCCCGTGCGGTGCGGCGGATCGCGGTCCTCGGTCCGAACGCCGACTCCTTGTCCCAGCAGATCGGCGACTACACGGCGCCGCAGCGGCCCGGCGAGGGGATCACCGTCCTGGAAGGCATCCGCGCGGCGGTCGCGCCCGGCACCGAGGTGGTGCACGGGCGGGGGTGCGGCCTGGTGGGCGACGACGTGTCTGACGTTGCCGCGGCGGTCGGTCTGGCGGCCGGTGCCGACGTGGCCGTGCTGGTGCTGGGCGGCTCCAGTGCCCGCAGCGCGGACACGGCCTTCGACGCGAACGGGGCGGCCGTCACCGGTTCCGGAGCGCCGTCCGGCATGACCTGCGGCGAGGGTGTCGACCTGGCGGACCTGGCGCTGCCGCCCGCGCAACGGTCCCTGCTGGCCGCGGTGTCGGCGACCGGGACCCCCGTCGTGGTGGTGCTGGTCCAGGGCCGCCCGCACGCCCTGCCCGAGCTGGACGCGCCGGCGGCGGCGGTGCTCAGCGCCTGGTACCCGGGGCCGCGGGGCGGGCGCGCCGTGGCCGAGGTGTTGTTCGGCGATGCCGAGCCCCGCGGCCGGCTGCCGGTCTCCGTGCCCCGGTCGGCCGCCCAACTGCCCGTCCACTACAACGGGAAGGACCACGGCTACCGCGGGTACGTCGACCAGAGTGCCGGGCCGCTGCACGCCTTCGGGCACGGCCTGTCGTACACGAGCGTCGGGTACGGGGCGCCGCGGCTGTCGCGCTCCCGGGTCGGCGCGGACGCCCCGCGGCTGACCTGCCGGGTCACGGTCCGCAACACGGGGGTCCGGCCGGCCGAGGAGACGGTGCAGCTGTATGTGCGCCGGCTGTCCGGGGGCACGTCCTGGCCGCGGGTGCGCGAACTGCGGGGCTTCGTCCGGCTGGGCATCGCGCCCGGCGACGAGGCCGAGGCGGTCTTCGAGGTGGGCCCGGACACGCTGGCCTCGGTGGGGCGCGACCTCCGGCTCGTGGTGGAGCCGGGGGTGGTCGAGCTGGAGACGGGCCCGTCGTCCGACCGCACGACGGGCACCCGTCTGGAGATCACCGGCTCGGAATCGCACGCAAGTTAGGCTAGCCTTGCCTTCATGGCGAAGGTTCGGCGGCTCACGCCCCAGCACCCGGAGATGTTCCGCGCCCGCGTGGTGCGGACCGAGCGGGTCTCCCCGTCCATGCAGCGCGTCACGGTCACCGGACCGGGGCTCGGCGGCTTTCCGTGGCTGGGGTACGACCACTGGTTCCGCCTGTTCCTCCAACTGCCCCACCAACGGGAGCTGCGTCTGCCGGAGTTCACCGGCTCCCAGTGGTGGCAGCCCTACCTCGCCATCCCGGAGGACGAGCGGCCGCACTGCGCCAACTACTCCGTGGCCGACTACCGCAGGGCGACGGCCGAGCTGGACATCGACTTCGTCGTGCACCGGGGCCCCGCCGGCGAGGTCGAGGGCAGGGCCGCGGTCTGGGCCTGCGGCGCCCGCCCCGGGGACGCGCTCGCCCTGCTCGACCAGGGCATCCTCTTCGACTGCCCGCGGGACGCCTCCGAGGTGACCGTGGTGGCCGACGAGACCGGGCTGCCCGCGACGGCGAGCATCATGCGCTCACTCCCGGACGGCACCGTGGGGCGCCTCATCCAGGAGATCCCCACCGACGCCGACCGCCGTGAGCTGAACGCCCCGGCCGGTGTGGCCGTCTCCTGGGTCGTACGGCGGGACGCCACCGCGGTCCCCGGCGCCGCCGCGCTGCGCGAACTGCACCGGCTGACCCGCGCCGACGCGGCGGGATACGCCTTCGTCGTCGGCGAGTCGACCCTGGCCACCGAGGGGCGCAGGCACCTGCACCGCCTGGGTCTGCCGAAGGAGCGCATCACCTTCTCGGGGTTCTGGAAGCACGAGGCGATGGCGGCGGCGGTCTGACCCCGGCCGTGCTCGCTACGCCTGGGCGCCCTTGACGCGCTCGTAGTGCCGCCGGGCCTTCATCCGGTTCCCGCACTCGGCCATGGAGCACCAGCGGGCAGTGTTGGGCTTGCTGCGGTCCAGCAGGAAGCGCCGGCATTCCGGGTTGCCGCACGGCTTGAGCCGTCCCGGCCGGGTCTCCTCGACGTGCGCCCAGGTCAACAGCAGCTCCACGGTCAGGCGGCGCGCCTCGGGAACCCGAAGGGTCCATTCCAGCCTGCCGCCCTCGAAGGACGGCACGCTGCTCACGCCTTCGAGGAACCGGCCCAGGCACTCGGGGCCCCGCCGCCCCCGGACGACGTCCTGGAGCGCGTCCCGCGCGGCGACCAGGAAGGCGACCTCCTCGTCCGACCCGGCCCCTCCGTGACCGCGTACCCACGCGCGCCCTTCGGCGGGCGTGCCCAGCGCGTCGGTCACCGAGCCCCGCGTGACGGGAGTCGTGTTGAGCAGTTCCAGGAGGACGTCCTCCGCGGCCGTGCCGGTCACCGCCGTCACCCCTAACCGTTTCGTCGACATTGGCAGGTTACAACAACCCGATCTAACCCCTTAAGGCCGCTTGACAGGTTAACCCCGGGAGTGCTGGACTCTACCTAACCACCAATAACCGCTTAAGGGGTTGCGATGAGCGTCGTCGTGCACCACAGGACCACCACCGTCGACGGCCTGGACGTCTTCTACCGGGAGGCCGGTGACCCGCAGGCGCCGAGTGTCGTGCTGCTGCACGGCTTCCCGACGAGCAGCCACATGTTCCGCGACCTGATCCCGAAGCTCGCGGACACCTACCACGTGATCGCACCCGACATGATCGGCTTCGGGTACTCGGCCATGCCTCAGGCCGACGCGTTCGACTACAGCTTCGACTCCCTCACGGACGTGACGGTCGGGCTCCTGGACGGGCTCGGCGTGGAGCGCTTCGCGGTGTACGTGCAGGACTACGGGGCACCGGTGGCGTGGCGCATCGCCGTCCGGAGCCCGCACCGCATCACCGCGATCGTCACGCAGAACGGCAACGGCTACACCGACGGCCTGGTCAAGGAGTTCTGGGAGGGGCTGTTCGCCTACACCGACGACCCGACCCCCGAGACGGAGGCGCCCGCCCGGGCCGCGCTGGCCCCCGAGTCGATCCGCTGGCAGTACCTGAACGGCGTCCCCGACCAGAGCCTCGTCAGCCCCGACACATGGACCCTCGACCAGGCGCTGCTCGACCGGCCGGGCAACGACGCCGTCCAGCTCACGCTGTTCCGCGACTACCCGACGAACGTCGCCCTCTACCCCCGGCTCCAGCAGTACTTCCGCGACACCCGGGTGCCGCTGCTGGCCGTGTGGGGGGCCAGGGACGAGATCTTCGGCCCCGAGGGCGCCCACGCGTTCCGGCGCGACCTCCCGGACGCCGAGGTCCACCTCCTGGACACCGGGCACTTCGCCCTCGAGACCCACCTGGAGGAGATCACCACCCACATCCGGGACTTCCTCGCCCGGACCGCCAAGTAGACCGCCGCGCCGTCACGATCCGGCCGGCCGGCCCAGGGCGTACGGCGCGAGGATGTCGGCCACCGTCCGGTTGCGCGGAACGGGAACGCCGAACCGGCCGGCGAGGTCCACCACTCCCCCGCTGAGCCAGGGCAGTTCGAGGCGGTTGCCCTTCTCCAGGTCGTTGTGCATGGAGGAGGTCATGGCCGCGGGAAGCGTGTCGCAGAAGTTGAGCCGGTCCTCGGCGAAGCCGTCGTCCAGCCGCACCCCCGACGCCTGCGCCACGGCCACCGTCTCGGCCATGACGTCGTACAGCAGCCGCCGGCTGTGCTCGTCGGCGCGGACGACGCCGATCGGCCGGCGGACGGCCGCCGTCGTCGCCGACAGGCCCACGAGGAACACGAACTTCTCCCAGATCGCCCGCTCGATGTCGTCGCTCTCCTCGGTGTCGATCCCCGCCTCCCGGAACACGGCGAGCACGGTCCGGCTGGTCGCCGACTGGCCGGACCGGTAGGGGCCGAGAACGACCTTCTGCAAGGGGCTGTTGTGCCTGACCACCCCGGGCTCCTCGATGAAGGCCGAGATGAAGCAGACACCGCCCAGGACCTGTTCGTCCGTCAGCCGGGCGCGCAGGACGGCGTCCTTGTGCACCCCGTTCTGCAGTGACAGCACCGGTGCCGCGTGCGCCGCCGAGGACCGCAACTGCTCGGCGACCGCCTCGGTGTCCCACAGCTTGACAGCGACGAGCACGAGATCCACGGGGCCCAGCTCCGAGATGCTCCCCACGACGGAGTCGGGCGAGGTGTGCAATTCGCCCAGCGGACTGTGGACGACCAGTCCGGACCGGCGCACGGCATCGAGGTGCGCGCCGCGGGCCACGAAGGTGACCTCGTTTCCCGCGGCGGCCAACCGGGCCCCGAAATAGCCTCCGACCCCGCCCGCCCCGATCACCGCGATGCGCATGGCTCCGCCCCCACCCTCTTAGTAACCATCAGAACGGTTACTATAGAACCATGGACGCCGAGCGGCCCGGACCGCGCAGCAGGGTCACCGCCCGGCAGCGGGAGCTTCGTTTCGACGCCGGGACCCTGTGCCTGAACCTGGTGGCCACCGTGGGCCGCAGGCCCGAGGCCCCCGTCGAGCGGATGGGCGACACCGAGCGCCTCGAAGCCTGGTGCCGGGGGGTGGGGGTGACTCTGGAGGAGGGGTACGACCCCGAGGACGTCCTGCGGTCGCTGCACGCGCTGCGCGCTGCCGCCCACGACATCGCCTCCGGTGCCGTCGACGGGCACCGGCCGCGGCAGGAGTCGGTCGACCTGGTGAACCTCCTGGCCAGGGCCGAACCTCCGATACCGCAGATGGAGTTGGCGGAAGACGGCACATGGGTGCCGAAGGGGAGCGGGACGCTGACGAAGGAGTCCCTGCTGTCGATCGTCGCGCGGGACCTCATCGATCTCATGACCGACGACGCCCGCCGGTCCCGCCTGACCGCCTGCGCCTCAGCGGCGTGCCGGATGCTCTGCCTCGACTCCGGCGGCGGACGGCCGCGCAAGTGGTGCTCCATGCGCCGCTGCGGCAACCAGGCCAAGGCGGCCGGCCGCCGCCTGCGGGAATCGGCGTCCTGAGGATGGCACGTCGCCGGGCGAGGCGTCCGTTCACAGACCGCGGGCCAGCAGCAGGGTGACGTCGTCGGGCGGGGGTGCGGTGGGCAGGGTGCCGATCACCGCCGTACCCGGTTCCTCCAGGGAGGAGGCGCCGCGGGTCAGGGCGCGGCCCACCCGTCGCAGACCGACCTCGATGTCCTGGTCGCGCGGAGCAGGCCCACTCCGAGCGGAAGGCCGTGCGGAAGACCGGGGAAGAGGGAACGGCCGTCGGCGTCGTGCAGGCGCACGAACGAGGCCGAGAGGGCGCGGTCGCCGCGGCTGCCCGCCTGAACCGGGACCCGGTACTCACGGCCGGTGGCACACCGACCGGTGGTCAGCACCCGCCGTACGAGCGCCGCCAGTGCGTCGGCGTCCCCGGCCGGCGACTGCCGCGGGCGCCGGCCCAGCCTCCGTTCGCGGGCGATCCCGTCGTGACGTTCGAGGGCGTCGTTGACCCGGACGCACGGCAGGCCGGTGTCCCACACGGCGAGACCGACGACGGAGTCGGTCAGCAGGGCGGCATCGGCCCAGCCCTCCGGGAACCGGCTCACGCCCACACCCGGACTACGACTTCACGAAGGCCAGCAGATCGGGGTTGAGGATCTCCGGATGGGTCGACAGCATGCCGTGCGGGAGCCCTTCGTACGACTTGAGCGTGCCGTTCGCCAGGAGTTCGACCGACTTCGGCGCCGCGTCCGCGTAGGGCACGACCTGGTCGTCCGTCCCGTGCGCGACGAGGACCGGGACCTCGATCCGCTTGAGATCGTCGGTGAAGTCGGTCTCCGAGAACGCCGCGATGCACTCGTAGTGCGCGTTGGCCGCGCCCGTCATCCCCTGGAGCCACCAGTGGTCGATCAGCCCCTGCGAGACCGTCGCGCCCTCCCGGTTGAAGCCGTAGAAGGGGCCGGACGGCACGTCGATGTAGAACTGCGCGCGATTGGCGGCGAGGGCGGCACGGAACTCGTCGAAGACCTCGATCGGCAGGCCCTCGGGGTTGCTCTCGGACTTCACCATCACCGGCGGCACGGCACTGACGAGGACGGCCTTCGCGACGCGGCCCGGCTCGGCCCGCGCCACATAGCGCGCGACCTCGCCACCGCCGGTGGAGTGCCCGATGTGCACGGCGTCCCGCAGATCGAGTGCCTCGGTCAGCGCCGCGACGTCGGCGGCGTAGGTGTCCATGTCGTGGCCGGTGGAGGGCTGGTCCGAGCGTCCGTGTCCGCGGCGGTCGTGGGCGATCACGCGATAGCCGTGGGAGAGGAAGAACACCATCTGGTTGTCCCAGTCGTCGGCACTGAGCGGCCAGCCGTGGTGGAAGACGACGGGCCGGCCGTCGCGCGGGCCCCAGTCCTTGTAGAAGATGTTCGTGCCGTCCGAGGTGGTGACCGTACCCATGGCTGATCCTTCCGCGTGTGCGACTGATCCCCGCGAGCCACCTTACGCCGATAACCGACATACCTCACTTTTCACTCATATCGACCAGTTCACGAAGGACCGAGGGGCGGAGGAAGCGATGGCGGCGGGGCCGCACAGGGTGGGCGTGCTCGTGTTCGACGGCATGAAACTGCTCGACCTGTCGGGACCGGCGGAGGTCTTCAGCGAGGCCAACCGGTTCGGTGCCGACTACCGGATCAGCATCGTCTCGGCGGACGGGTCGCCGGTGTCCTCGTCCATCGGCATGCGGGTGCCGGCCGACACGGACGCACCGGCGGCGGCCTTCGACACTCTGGTCGTGGTCGGCGGCGACGCGTTGCCCGGCTCCCCCGTGAGTCCCGCTCTCGCCGCCGCCGCGAAGGTTCTGGCGGACCGGGCGGGGCGCGTCGCCTCGGTGTGCACCGGCGCCTTCGTCCTGGGCGCGGCGGGCCTGCTGGAGGGCAGGCGCGCGACGACGCACTGGCAGCACACCGCGGCACTGGCTCGCCGGTGTCCGACGACGCGGGTCGAGCCGGACGCGCTCTTCGTGAAGGACGGCACCACGTACACGTCCGCGGGCGTGACCGCGGGCATCGACCTCGCCCTCGCCCTGCTGGAGGAGGACCACGGTCCGGCCCTGGCTCGCGAGGTCGCGCGTTCGCTGGTGGTGTACATGCAGCGGGCCGGCGGCCAGTCGCAGTTCTCCGCCTCGCTCCAGGGCCCGGCGCCGCGCACACCGGTGCTGCGACTGGTCCAGGAGGCGGTGCAGAGCGACCCGACGGCGGACCACGGCCTGGCGGCCCTGGCCGCGCGCGTGCGGGTCAGCCCACGTCATCTGACACGCATGTTCCGGGCCGAGCTGGACACGACGCCGGCGAAGTACGTGGAGCTGGTCCGCTTCGACCTGGCCAAGGCCCTGCTCGACGCCGGGCTCAACGCCACGGAGGCGGCCACCCGATCGGGCTTCCCCAGCTACGAGAGTCTGCGCCGGGCCTTCGCCCGGCACCTGGGACTGTCCCCCATCCGGTACCAGCAGCGCTTCGCCACCACCGCCCGGGAGTCGTGACCGGTTTCGAGGGACATCTGTCCATCGCGGAGCGGACGCGGCCCGGCCGTCCGGCGCAGGGTGGGAGCCGACACGACAGGCACCCACTCGTGAGGACCGCCATGACCGAGACCATCGCCGGAATCGACATCCCCGACAGCTCGCTCGCGCGGGAGGCGACCGAACTCGTCCGGGACACGACACCGCCCTTGATCTTCCACCACTCGCGGCGCGTCTACCTGTTCGGCAGTCTCCAGGCCGCCGCCCTGGGACTGCGGCCGGACCCGGAGCTGCTGTACGTCGCCGCGCTCTTCCACGACACCGGCCTGGTGCCGCCCTACCGCGGCGACGACCAGCGCTTCGAGATGGACGGCGCCGACCAGGCACGGGCGTTCCTGCTGTCCCACGGCGTGCCCGGGGCCGACGCGGACACCGTATGGACGGCCGTCGCGCTGCACACCACCCCGGAGGTCCCCTACAAGCTGGCGCCGGAGATCGCGGCGACCACCGCGGGCGTCGAGACGGACGTGCTCGGTCTGCATCTGGCCCGCATCACCCGGGCGGAGATCGACGCGGTCACCGCCGCCCACCCCCGCCCCGACTTCAAGAAGCAGATCCTCCAGGCGTTCACGGACGGGTTCAGGCACCGCCCGCACACCACGTTCGGCACGGTCAACGCCGACGTCCTGGAACATTTCGTGCCCGGCTTCCGGCGGACGGACTTCGTCGAGGTGATCGAGAACTCCGCCTGGCCCGAGTGACCCCGCACGAGGCTCCACCCCGCGCGAGGCTCCTACGGCCTCGGATTCCCGCGCGGGGAGAGGGTGGCGTTGGGGAGTACGGGCGCCGGGAGGCGGTCGCCGGGGTAGCCCTCGACCCGGCCGAAGCGCCCGGAGTCGTTCTCCCAGTCCGCCCTGGCCGCCACGATCTCGTCGTGGGTGCGTCCGATGAAGTTCCACCACATGACGATCTCCTCCGGGAAGGGCGGACCCCCCAGCACCAGCAGCCGGGCGCCCGCGGGCGCCGCGTTCGTCAGCGTGAGCGTCCTTCGTCCGGGCGCGGTGTAAGCCAGTTCGGCGGGGCGTACGGCCGTGCCGTCCAGGCGTACGTCGCCGCTGTCGACGAGGACGCCGTGCTCGAAGCCGGGGTCGACGTCGAGGGTCACGCCGGCGCCCGGGTCCAGGGTCACCTCGGCGCCGAGCAGGGGTGTGAAGGTCCCGACCGGTGAGGTGGCCCCGGCGAGTGAGCCGAGGAAGACGCGCGCCTCTCCGCCGTCCAGGCCGACCGGGGCGGGCACGTGGTGCTGGAAGTCCGGAGCGGTGTCGCGGTGCTCCGAGGGCAGCGCCACCCAGAGCTGGACGCCGTGCAGGATCGCGGTGTCCGGCGTGGACACCTCGGAGTGGCTGATGCCGCGGCCGCCCGTCATGAGGTTCACCTCGCCCGGCCTGACGAACGCCTGGCTGCCCAGACTGTCCCGGTGCTCGATCTCCCCGCTGAACAGCCAGCTGACCGTCTGGAGGCCGATGTGCGGGTGGGGAGCGACGTCCATGCCGCCCGACTCCCGGACCTCGTCGGGGCCGTAGTGGTCGGCGAAGCACCAGGCTCCGATCAGTGTCCGGGCCCGTTGCGGCAGGGTGCGGCGCACCTTCATGGCGCGCGGTCCGCCGAGCGGGACGTCCCGTGCGGTCAGGATCTCCACCCCGGCGGCGGGCGACCCGTCCTCCGGTGCCCCGCACCTGACTTCGGCGGGGTGCGCTTCCGTGTTGCTCACCGCTTCGTCCTCCCACTGACCCTGAAAGTTTCAATTTCAACTTCTATGGTTCGATAATAGGACCCGACAAACGCCAGCGCGCAACGGAGGCCACCCCGCATGACGCAGACGCCCGTACGCACCGATGCAGGAACCCCTCAAGGCACCGACGAGCGCCGCGTGTTCATCGACAAGCAGAGCCCCGGGGCCTACACCGCACTGCGCGCCACGGCGGAGGCGGTCCGGGGCGTGGCCGAAGCGGCGGGGCTCGACCGGACCCTCGTGGAACTGGTCAACATCCGCGTCTCCCAGCTCAACGCCTGCGCCTACTGCCTCAACGTGCACACCAGGGCCGCACTGCGGGGCGGCGAGACGGCCCAGCGACTCGGGGTGCTGGCGGCCTGGCGCGACACCGAACTGTTCTCGCCCGCGGAACGCGCCGCACTCGCCCTCGCCGAGGCCACCACCCATCCCGCCGACGCGGGCGCGCAGAGCGCCGCGTACGCGGAGGCGCGGGGTGTCCTGCCGGACGAGCAGATCTCCGCCGTGATCTGGGTGGCGATCAGCATCAACGCCTTCAACCGGGTCTCCGTCCTGAGCAAGCACCCGGTGCGCGGCGCCGCGCGCGCCTGAGCGTCGGTGCGTCCGCCCGGTCCGACGGGTCCGGGCGGACATTCGTACAAGACCCGTGACCGGCACCGGGCACACGATGGCGGCATGAGTCAGTACGACGCCGATCTCTCGCGCGGAATGCACGTGGTGCACGACGGCCCGCCGCAGGCGCCGCCCTTCCTGCTCATCCACGGTTCCGGTGCCTCGGGCGCCTCGTGGAGCCCGGTGGTCCCGGCACTGGCCGAGCACCGGCACGTCCTGCGTGTCGACCTCCCGGGCTGCGGCAAGTCCCCGCCCACCCCGTCCTACGACGTGCCGCAGCAGGCGGGCCGGGTGGCGGCTCTCCTGGACGACCTGGGGCTCCGGTCCGTGACGGTGGCCGGCCACTCCAGCGGCGGCTACGTCGCCACGGCGCTCGCCGAGCGGCGCCCCGACCTGGTGGGGGCGCTCGCCCTGGTCAGCACGGGGCCGGATCTGGGCGCGCTCCTCCCGCAGCCGGTGATCCTGCGGCTGCTGCTGGCCCCGCCCTTCGGCCCGCTGCTGTGGCGGCGGCGCACGGACGCGATGCTCCACAGGGCGATCGCCGCGACGGCCGCCGGTCCCGTGGACGTTCCGGCCGCGATGATCGACGACGTGCGGGGCATCTCGTACCGCTCCTTCAGGACGGTGGCGCGCGGGAACACGGCCTACCTCGCCGAGCGCGGCGTGCCCGAGCGCCTGGCCGCCCTCGACATCCCGGTGCTGGTGCTCTTCGGTGCCGCCGACCCGCGCTGGGATCCGTCGTCGGCGCACCGGTACGAAACCGTGCCGGACACGCGGCTCGAGATGCTGCCGGGCGTCGGACACCTGCCGCCGCTGGAAGCGCCGGGGCCGACCGGAGCGCTGCTGCTCGGCTTCACCGCCCGGGACGCGGACCTCCCGGCCGTCGGCCCCGAGACCTAGACTGACCGGGTGTTGGCCACCGAGGCACCGACCGGGGCGCCGCCCGACTGGTCGATCGTGGACGTCGCCGTCCCGCGCCCCTCGGCCCGGCTCGCGGGGATCAGCATGGCCGGGTTCAGCCAGCACGTGTCCGCGTTCGTGGACATGGCCATGGTGGCGCATCCGTCCGTCACCCTGCTCATCGACCTGAGCGAGGGCGAGGGCATCCGGTACAGCGCCCGGGGCCGACAAGGGCACGGCAGCTTCGCCGCAGGGCTCGCCCCGGGGGACCTCAGGGCAGCGGGCCGGGTGGGCGCGTGTCTGCAGATCCGGCTGGAGCCGGCGGTGGCGGCCGCGGTGCTCGGCCCGTCGGCGGCGCTCGGCGGGAGGGTGGAGTCGTTCGGGGACGTCTGGGGCCGCGAGGCGGAGCGGGTCCAGGACGAGCTGCGCGCCGCCGGGTCGTGGGACGAGCGGTTCGCGTTCGCGGCGGACCTCCTGCGCCGGCGTATGGCGGACCGGGCGCCGGTCGATCCCGAGGTCGCCCACACCTGGCGGACGACGCTCGGCAGCCGGGGGCGCGTACGGGTCGACGGTCTGGCCGAGGAGGTCGGCTGGAGCCGCAAGCGGCTGTCGGCCCGTTTCCACGCGCAGCTCGGCATCACGCCCAAGCGGGCCGCCCGGCTGGTGCGGTTCGACCACGCCGCCCACCTGCTCGCGGCCGGCCTGGCCCCGGCCTCCGTCGCCTTCGAGAGCGGCTATGTCGACCAGTCCCACCTGCACCGGGAGGTCAAGGCGTTCACCGGGCTGACCCCCACGGCCGTGGCCGGCGCACCGTGGCTCGCGATCGACGACGTCGCGTGGCCGGGCTCGTCACCGGCGCGGCCCACGAACTCCCTTCGGTCCGCGGGGGCCGCCGGAGCCGCACCGCGCCGAATGGCACCGCCCGGCCGTGCGTGGAATCGTGGACGGACGGCATGGACGGATGCGCACTGACACGCAACGCGCACCAAGCAGACGTCTTCCGAAGGAGGCACGCATGTCCTCGAAGCGACGCCGCAAGAAGAAGGCACGCCGCAACCACCCCGCCAACCACGGACGGCGGCCCCAGTCCTAGGGCACCGGTCCGGTACGTACCCGGGTCCGCGGCCCGTTGCCGGGCCCGCGGGTCCTTGGTAGGCAGGTGGTGTCCCGGAGGGTTTCGGCCCGCCCGAGCACCTCGTGTCCCACGGCCCGGAACCCAGTACCGGAGATGACCCCATGAAGATCAACCTCACCAGCGTCTTCGTCGACGATCAGGCCCAGGCCCTGCGCTTCTACACCGAGGCGCTGGGCTTCCTGAAGAAGCACGACGTGCCGGTGGGGGCGGGCGGGGACCGGTGGCTGACCGTGGTCTCGCCCGAGGCTCCCGACGGGACCGAGCTGCTGCTCGAGCCCTCCGGTCACCCCGCGGTGCGGCCGTACCGGACGGCGCTGGCCGAGGACGGCATCCCGGCCGCGTCCTTCGCCGTGGACGACGTGCGGGCGGAGTACGACAGGCTGCGCGGGCTCGGGGTGCACTTCGTCCAGGAGCCGCTGGAGACGGGCTCGGTCACCACGGCGGTCCTCGACGACACCTGCGGCAACCTGATCCAGATCATGCAGGCCGGGTAGCGCCAGATCATGCAGGCCGGGTAGCGGACGAGGGGCCCGGTGGCGCGTCCGCTACGGTCCGGCTGTCGCGCTCTCGATCCGGTCGGCCAGGGTCGCGGCGAACTCCTCCGCCCGCGCCAGCCGGGTGCGCAGGTCGGCGACCCGCTGCCGGGCGGCCCGCTCGAAGACACGCACGCGCTCGAGGAGTTGCTCGCGCTCGCCGGCCGACAGCTGCCCCTCGGCGCGGTCCAGGCGGTCGGTCGCCTCCAGGAGGTCGCGCATCTCGTCGAGGGTGAAGCCGAGCGGCTTCATGCGGCGCACGACCATGAGGCGGGCGACGTCGGCCTCCGTGTACAGGCGGAAGCCGCCCTGGGAGCGGGCGGACGGGACGACCAGGCCCGTCTCCTCGTAGTGCCGGATCGTGCGCAGCGACAACTCGGTCCTGGACGCCACCTCACCGATCCGCATGTGCCCGCCGTTCACGCGTGCGCCTTCCTCGTCGTCCGTCCGGCCGCCGTCGCGACGGCCGGACTCTACCGTAACGTTAGGGTAGAGTCGTCGGGTCCCGTACCGACGCCAGGCAGGAGAGAGCGAGCGCATGCCGATGACGCCCAGCGCCGCCGTCTGCCCGCCGTGACGCTCCGCCCCTGAGGAGCGGCCGCCCGTCGGCACGCCGCCTCTTGCCCGACTCCGGGTCCGCCGCGACGCGGCCCTCGCGCAGGACCGGCCCGGCCCGCGCGCTCCTCCGCACGTTCCCCGCCGCCGGGCGTGCCCGACCACGACAGGTACCTCCCTCTTGTCTGCTCCCGCGCTCTCCCCCGCCGCGCGCCTGCGCGGTCTCAAGCCCGACTGGATCTCCGACCCGAAGGCGTGGCGCACCGAGGTCCTCGCCGGACTCGTCGTCGCCCTCGCCCTGGTCCCCGAGGCGATCTCCTTCTCGATCATCGCCGGGGTCGACCCGGAGATCGGGCTGTTCGCGGCGTTCACCATGGCCGTCACCATCTCGGTCGTCGGCGGCCGCCGCGCGATGATCTCCGCGGCGACGGGGGCCGTCGCCCTGGTGATCGCCCCGTTGAACCGTGAGCACGGGCTGGGGTACCTCGTCGCGGCGGTCATCCTCGCCGGTGTCTTCCAGATCGTCCTCGGCGCGCTCGGGGTGGCCAGGTTGATGCGGTTCGTGCCGCGCTCGGTGATGACCGGCTTCGTCAACGCCCTCGCCATCCTCATCTTCATGGCGCAGGTGCCCGAGATGACCGATGTGCCCTGGCCGGTGTACCCGCTCGTGGTGGCCGGGCTCGTGCTGATGGTGCTCTTCCCCAGGATCACCAGGGTGGTCCCGGCGCCGCTGGTGTCCATCGTCGTCCTGACGGTCGTCACCGTGGCGGCCGGCATCGCGGTACCGACCGTCGGTGACAAGGGGGAGCTGCCGCACGCGCTGCCGGTGCCGGGGCTGCCCGACGTGCCCTTCACCCTCGACACGCTGACCACCGTCGCCCCGTACGCGCTCGCCATGGCCCTGGTCGGGCTCATGGAGTCGCTGATGACGGCGAAGCTGGTGGACGACATCACCGACACCCACTCCGACAAGACCCGTGAGTCGATCGGTCAGGGCATCGCCAACATCGTCACCGGCTTCTTCGGCGGCATGGGCGGTTGCGCCATGATCGGCCAGACGATGATCAACGTGAAGGTGTCCGGCGCGCGTACCCGCCTGTCCACGTTCCTGGCGGGTGCGTTCCTGATGGTGCTGTGCATCGTCTTCGGCCCGGTCGTGTCCGACATCCCGATGGCCGCCCTGGTCGCGGTGATGGTGATGGTGTCGTTCACGACGTTCGACTGGCACTCCGTCGCTCCCAGGACCCTCGGGCGGATGCCCGCCGGCGAGATCCTCGTCATGGTGGTCACCGTCGCCGTCGTGGTCGCCACCGGCAACCTGGCCATCGGCGTCGTGGTCGGCTCCGTCACCGCCATGGTGATCTTCGCCCGGCGGGTGGCCCACCTGGCCGACGTCACCTCGGTCACCGACCCCGACGGCGGCCAGGTCGTCTACTCCGTCACCGGCGAGCTGTTCTTCGCCTCCAGCAACGACCTCGTCACGCGCTTCGACTACGCGGGTGACCCCGAGCGGGTCGTCATCGACCTGTCGGCCACCCACATCTGGGACGCCTCGTCCGTCGCCGCACTGGACGCGATCGAGACCAAGTACGCGCAGCGCGGCAAGCGGGTCGAGATCGTCGGTCTCAACGAGCACAGCACGCTGATGCGCGAGAGGCTCGGCGGCGCCCTCGCCGGCAACCACTGACCGTCTCCCGGGCGTCACGTGCGGGGCGGGCGGAACTGGGGGCCGTAGTTGCCCCGGGCGCCCGGGATGCCGGTTTCCATCAGTTCCAGGGCGGTGCCCTCCAGCCCGCGCATCGTCCGCACGGCCGAGCCCAGGGTGCGTGCGTCGCCGTGGGCCCAGGCCGCCTCGAGGGTGCTCAGCACCTTGGCGTAGGCGGTGTCGAACCGGTCGAGGAGGTCCGCCACCCGCTGCGGCGGGTCGGGCCAGCCACCGGCCGGGACCCGGGCCATGGGGCGTGCGTCGGGGAAGGGCACGGGGGCGCCGGTGAACCGCCAGCCGTCGTCCTCCCGGCGCAGCTGCCGTCCGTGGTAGATCTCGCCGAAGGCGTAGTAGTGGGCCGGGTAGTCGTCGCCGAAGGCGTCCTCGGGGGAGCTGGTGGTGCCCTCGCCCTGTTCCTTGATGATCTCGATCGCCCGCTCGACGCCGTCGAGGTCGGTGACGGGTTCGAGGACGTCGGAGCCGATGTGCTGGGACAACTGCCCGCGGGCGGACAGCGGGGGCGCCGTGGACCGGAAGGCGCGCAGCAGGTCGTCGTAGAAGTGGCCGATGCTGGGCGAGTTGTTCACAGCGCGGGCCAGGGGCGCCTCCGGGGCCTCGATCGCCATCATCACGTCGTGCACGAAGGGCCTGGTGAGGCCCGAGAGGTAGACGTTCACCCCGTCGCGCACCCCGCCGGGGAGCGGGCCGGGGTAGGCGGGGGCCGCGTCCGTGACCCGCGGCCGGCCGCCCACGGCCACCAGCAGGTTGCAGACGACGCCCATGTGGAACATCTCGTCGCCGATGATGCGCCGGATCAGCCGTGCGACGTGGCTCGTACGGTCCCCCACGGACCACCATCCGCACAGGTAGGGCGGGATCGTGGCGAGTTCGAGCGCTACGGCGACCTGGAGGGCCTCCCTCAGCCAGTCGACGCCGCGACCGCTTTCGGGGACGGCGAGCAGCCGGGCCACAGACCGGCAGCCGGACACGGCGCCCTCCGGCCGCCCGGCCGCCCGGACCGGGGCGGCGGCCGAGACGGGGACGGCCGCCGTCAGGACGGCCGACGCCATGAAGGTCCTTCGCCCGAACGGGCCGCCCGCCCCCGACGATTCCTCGCGCACACCAGTCACCCGTACTCCCTCTCCACGCCGACGCCCGCCTCTGTCCGAGACGTCCGGATTCCTCCGACGGCTGGCGAAACTAGCAGCGCCGGGGCCGTTTCCCGGGCGGGCGGCACCGCGCGGTGCATCCTCTACCCGGTCGGCCCTACCGCGTCGGTTCAGGAGGCCCCGGCGGCACCGCAGGGACGACCGGTGTGGAGGTTGTCCGTGGCGCCGGTGATGACGGAGTCGAGTCTGTCCCGGGTGCCGACCAGTTCGGTGATCCGGCTCTCGACGCGGTGCCGTTCCGCGGACAGGCGGTCGAGCAGTTCCGGCGTGGCCCTGCCGTCGGCCGCGTACGGCATGAGGTCGACGATGGTCCGGCTCGACAGGCCCGCGGCGTAGAGCTGCTGGATCAGCCGGACGTGGCCGACGGCGCTCTCGGGATAGTGCCGCTGACCACTGTGGCTGCGCTCCGCGACGAGCAGGTCCTGCTCCTCGTAGTAGCGCAGCGCCCGCACGCTGACGCCCGTCCTGGCGGCGAGCTCCCCGATGCGCATCCCGCGCCTCCTCTCCCTGAGCCGGGCCGGGCGACTTGCCCCTCACGTCAACGTCAGGTTTTAGCGTAACTCCCGAGGGCCCCACCCAGTCCCGGGGCCCTTCTCCCCACCCCTGGCCGGCAGAAAGAAGGGCCCCGTCATGACCACACCCGTCCGCGCCACGGCCGGCGTCGCCACCACCGAACCGGTCGTCTCGGTCAAACCCGTCGTGCTGCGCGCCCCGGAGCGCGGCGAGGACCTGCGCGTGCGCGTGTCCGCGCCGGTGACCGGGCACGGCCTGCCCGTCGTCCTCCTCTCGCACGGCTTCGGCTCCTCGCTCGACGGCTACGGCCCGCTCGCCGACCACTGGGCCGCCCACGGCTTCGTGGTGGTCCAGCCCACCCACCTCGACTCCAGGACGTCGGGCCTTCCCGAGGACGACCCGCGCCGGCCGGGGTTGTGGCGCTCGCGCGTCGAGGACATGCGGCGCGTCCTCGACGACCTGGACGTGGTGGAGGCGACCGTCCCCGGCCTCGCCGGGCGGCTCGACCGAACCCGCGTCGCGGCGGCCGGCCACTCCTTCGGCGGCCAGACGGCGGGCATCCTGCTGGGCCTGCGCGTCCGGGACCCCGCCACCGGTGAGGCGGCGGACCTCTCCGACCCCCGGGTCGGGGCGGGCGTGCTGCTCGCGACGGCCGGCGCCGGCGGCGACGCCCTGACGCCGTTCGCCGCCGAGAACCTCCCCTGGCTGAGGCATCCCGACTTCACGCACATGACCGCCCCCGCCCTCGTGGTCGCGGGGGACGAGGACGACCTCCCGCTCACCGTCCGCGGCGCGGACTGGACGGCCGACCCGTACGTGCTGAGCCCCGGCGAGAAGAGCCTCCTGACGCTCTTCGGGGCGGAGCACTTCCTCGGCGGCATCTCCGGCTACGGCGCCGCCGAGACCACCGACGAGAACCCCGCCCACGTCGTCCTGGTCCAACGGGTCACCCTCGCCTACCTCCGCCACGCCCTCGGCATCGACAGCACCGGCTGGACGACGCTCCGGAGGGACCTGGCCGGGGACGCCCATCCCCTCGGACGGCTCGAGTCCAAGTGAGCCTCCGACTGATCACCCGGCACTCCCGCCGTCGCCGGCTCCGACCAACGCGGGCTCTCCGGGGCCCGGTTCGCCGGTGACCCACCCTTGACACGGTCACGTCGACCGCTTGTATGGTCTAGTCCAAAAGAACTCACCGCTCCGTTTACGGAGTTGAGCCCTGCCGGGGTCCCACGCCCCTGCGGGGACGGTGAGTGCGCGTCACCTTCGCGCCTCCTGGCCCCACCCACGAGAGGCCGTACTCGGCGTGCGCGTGGTCCCCCCACACATGGCCGCGCGCGCCCGGAACGGCCGGATGTGAAGGAGTTCCCATGCACGCACGTCGGAAGACCGCTGCCCTGATCGGCGCGGTCCTCGCCCCTGTCGTGGCCGTGAGCCTGCCCGCCTCCTCGGCGAGCGCGCACGGCTACATCTCCGACCCGCCCAGCCGTCAGGCCCAGTGCGCCGCGGGCACGGTGTCCTGCGGCGACATCACGTACGAGCCGCAGAGCGTCGAGGGCCCCAAGGGCCTGACCAGTTGCAGCGGCGGCAACAGCCGCTTCGCGGAGCTGGACGACGACAGCAAGGGCTGGAAGGTCACGCCGGTGGCGAAGACCACCACGTTCTCGTGGCGGCTCACCGCTCAGCACGCCACCAGCACGTGGGAGTACTACGCCGGCGGTCAGCGGATCGCGCTGTTCGACGACGGCGGCGCCAAGCCGGGCGCGGTGGTGAACCACCAGGTCGACTTCGGTGGACTCACCGGACAGCAGAAGGTCCTCGCCGTCTGGAACGTCGCCGACACGTCCAACGCGTTCTACGCCTGCATCGACGTCAACGTCGGCGGCTGACGGGCCGGGTGGAGCGGCCCGGGAGCGACCACGGCCCTTCCGGGGTGCACGCCCCCGCGGGGTGCCCGGTCGCTTCCCCGCTCCGCCCTCCCCCGCCCTCTCCCTCCCATCGAGCAGGAGTACCTACCGTGCTGCACCGCAAGCTCGCCCTGCTGGCCGCCACCGGCGCGGCCGCCGCCCTGTGCACCCTGACCATGGCGCCGTCGGCCGTCGCCCAGAAGCCCGCGAAGCCCGACACCCGAGCCGCCGCCGCCGAATTCGTGGTGAGCGAAGGCCAGTTCGACCAGATGTTCCCGAACCGGAACTCCTTCTACACCTACAGCGGTCTCACCGCCGCGCTCAGCGCCTACCCGGGGTTCTCGAACACCGGCAGCGACACGGTGAAGAAGCAGGAGGCAGCCGCCTTCCTCGCCAACGTCAGCCACGAAACCGGCGGACTGGTCCACGTCGTGGAGCAGAACACCGCCAACTACCCGCACTACTGCGACGCGTCCCAGCCGTACGGCTGCCCGGCCGGCACCGACAAGTACTACGGGCGCGGGCCCGTCCAGCTGAGCTGGAACTTCAACTACAAGGCCGCCGGGGACGCCCTCGGCATCGACCTGCTGGGCAACCCCGACCTGGTCCAGAACGACTCGGCGGTGGCCTGGAAGACGGGCCTGTGGTACTGGAACACCCAGTCAGGTCCCGGCACCATGACCCCGCACGACGCCATGGTCAACGGCGCCGGGTTCGGGGAGACCATCCGGTCCATCAACGGCAGCCTGGAGTGCGACGGGCGCAATCCCGCGCAGGTCCAGAGCCGGATCGACAACTACGAGCGCTTCACCCAGCTCCTCGGCGTCGAGCCCGGCGACAACCTGAGCTGCTAGCGGGCCGAGCCCGGCCCGTCCGCCCCCTCGTGCCCGCCGGCGCGCCCGGTCGCGAGGGGGCCGCGCCGACGGCCGAACCACCGGCCCGCGCGGCGCCGCTGCCGGTGCGGGCCGCGGCGAGCCGGCCGGCCGGCCTCCGCACCGGCGCGGTCCACCGCGGCGGGAGCCCGCCGCCAGTCGTCGTCGGGCGACAGGAGCGGGGACCTGCGTTCCGCCTGGGCCCGGATCTCGACGTGGGACTCGTACGCCGTGGCGCGGAAGGCCTCCTCGTACGAGGCCAGCGCCGCGCCCACCGCCCCGCCCGCCGCGCCCCGGCGGCGCACGCGGGACGCCAGCCAGGTGAAGGAGCCGAGGACCGCGGCGAGGCCACCGGCGAGGAGCACGAACGGCAGGAGCGCATCCATGGGCGCGACGCTACCGGCCGGGCACGCGTCACGCCCCCGGCCCGTGGCCCGCTCCGGGCCCACCGAACCGGGCGAGGTCCTCGGCGTCCGGCTCCTCCAGCAGGAATCCCGCCCCGCCCTCCAGCATCCCGGCGATCTCGGCCGAGCGCGGGAGCATCGTCTTCTCGTAGGTGCGTACGGCGTCGTCGACGGTGGCGGAGCCGGCGAGGGCGAGCGCGAGTTCCGCGCCGTCGAGCATGGCGAGGTTGACGCCGACGCCGAGCGGGGGCATCAGGTGGGCGGCGTCTCCCAGGAGCGTCACGCCGGGCGTGTGCCGCCAGGTGTGCGGTACCGGCAGGGCGAAGAGCGGGCGGTCGACGTAGGGGCCGTCGTTCTCGGTGATCAGGCGGAGTATCCGCGGTGACCAGCCCGCGTACTCGGTGAGGAGCCGTGCGCGGATGCCGTCGGTGTCCTGCGGACGCAGCCCGCTCGCCGCCATCCAGTCCAGGGCGACCCTGCGCATGAGGTAGACGCGCATGTGTCCACCGCTGTTGCGCTGCGCGAAGAGACCTCGCTCGCCGTCGGCCACGTGCGCGCTGCCCTGGCCGACCAGCTCAGCCAGCTCCGGGTGCGCGGACTCCATGTCGTCGAACCACGCTTCGAGGAAGCCGACGCCGGTGTAGCGCGGTACGGCGTCGGACAACGCAGCGCGGACGCGCGAGAAGGCGCCGTCCGCTCCGATCACGAGGTCCGTCTCCACGGTGCTGCCGTCGGCGAACGTCAGGGTCCGCGGCCCGCCGGCCGGCCCTCCCACCGATTCCAGGGCGTGCCCCCACCGCACCGTCCCGGCATCGAGCGAGCGCAGCAGGAGGTCCCGGAGCTGGCCCCGGTCGATCTCCGGGCGGGCCGTCTCGCCCTCCTCCGGCAGCCGGTGGCCGAGGAGGCGCCCCCCGCTGTCGAAGCGGCGCTCCTCCTGGCTCTCGAACCTGGCGAGCGCGAAGAACTCCTTCAGCAGACCCGCTTCGCGGAGCGCGAGCTGGCCGTCCTCCTCGTGCAGGTCGAGCGATCCTCCCTGGTCCCGGGAGGCGGCGTCCGGGTCGCGGTCGTACACCGTCGCCGCGATGCCGTGCTGCCGCAGGACACGGGCGCAGGTGAGCCCGCCCGGGCCCGCACCGATGATGCTGATCCGCGCACCCGAGGGCGTCGGAGCGTTCATGGTGGCTTCCTTCTGTTGGTGGGTCCCCCGTGGAAACCACCAAAGCAGAAACGAGTGAGAAAGTGCAACTGTTTCAGTTTCTGAATCGCTCAGATTTCTGCTTGAGGCCGCTTTCTGTCTCGTTCCAGTCGTGCGCTAGAGTGGCGCCATGCCCGACTCCCCGACCCCAGGCCGTCGCGAGCGCAAGAAGGCCGCGACCAGGCAGGCCATCGCCGACGCCGCCCTCGAGCTCTTCCTGGAGCACGGGTTCGACCGGGTCAGCGTCCGCGACGTCGCCGAGCGGGCCGACGTCTCGACGACGACTCTCTTCGCCCACTTCCCGAGCAAGGAGGCGCTGGTCTTCGACCGCGAGCAGGACGTCGACGCCGCGCTGGCCGCCGCCGTCCGCGAGCGACCCGCCGGCCAGAGCGTGGTCGAGGCCCTCCGCGCGCACGCCCTGGATTCCTGGGTGCCGATCGCGACCGATCCGCGCCGGGCGGGCTTCACCGCTCTGGTCAGCGACACGCCCGCGCTCCGCGAGTACGGGGAGCGCATGTGGATGCGACACGCCGACACACTGAGCGCCGTGATCGCGGAGGAACTCGGCCGGGAGCCGGATGACCCGGCGTGCGCGGCGCTGGCCCGGTTCGTCCTGGAGGTCCCCGCCCTGACCACGGGACGGCGCGATCCCCGTGCGACCGTGGAGACGGTGTTCGATCTGCTCCTGCACGGCTGGCGAGCGCAGGCGGGCCCGACGGACGGGCCCGCGTCCGCTCAGACGGCCGACGGGTAGTCGGGCAGTTCCAGGGACGAGTGGACCGCGCGCCCCTCCTGCGCGCTCGCGGTGACCATCGCCCTCGCCGCCGCCTCCGGGTCGCGCAGCAGGGCGTTGCGGGCCTCGATCTCCTGCCGCGTCGTGGGGGTCACCGCCGAGCCGCCGCTGGTGGCGAGCGCCTGGTTGCGCTCCGCGAAGGGACGCATCCGGCGCTCGTAGGCGGCGAAGGCGTCGGCGTGGTCCGCGTGCGTGGCCAGTTCGCCGGCCAGGACGTACGCACCGACGAGCGCGACGCTCGATCCCTGGCCGGAGATGAACGACGTGGCGTGCGCGGCGTCGCCCGCGAGGACGACACGCCCGTGGGACCACGTACGCATGTGGATCTGGCTCACGATGTCGAAGAACAGGTCGTCGGCCTCCCGCATGGCCTCGACCAGGTGCGGCAGGTGCCAGACCCGCTCGGGGAAGCATGCCGCCACCAGGTCGCGCTGGGCCCGGGGGTCACGGAAGGCATCGAAGGGCGGGGTGTCGCGGGTGAAGGTGAGGAAGCCGTGCACCCGTTCGGAGGGCTCGTGGGCGTAGAGGACGGCGCTGCGGCCCGGCTCGTTCCAGATCACGGCCTCGTGGGCGAGCCCGAACTCGTTCGGCAGGGTGAAGCCCGCGAAGACGTGCCCGAGGTAGCGGTGGAACGGCTCCTCAGGGCCGAAGACCAGCCTGCGCGTGTTCGAGTGCAGCCCGTCCGCGCCGACCACCAGGTCGAAGGTGCGGCGCGCGCCGCTGTCGAAGACGACGTGCACGGCGTCCCCGGTGTCGTCGAGTGTCGCGATCGAGTCGTCGAAGAGGAACTCGACCCGGCCCCGCAGCGGGGTGTAGAGAGCGTCGGCCAGATCACCGCGCCGGACTTCGAGATCCACCCCGGCCTCTCCCCCGGTCAGCTGCTCGGGCTGCAGCGAGCCGACCCTCTCCCCCGCGGCGTCCACGAAGGTGATCCGCTGGCTGTCGACGTGCGCCTTGGTCAGCGCCGGCAGCAGGCCCATGCGGTCCACGGCCTCGCGTGCCGTGCCGCGCACGTCGATCGCGTAGCCGCCCCCGCGGACGGCGGCGGCCTTCTCGACGACGGTCACCTCGAAGCCGTACCGGTCGAGCCAGTGCGCGAGCGCGGGGCCCGCGATACTTGCTCCGGAGATCAGTACGCGGCGAGCGGGACGGGACGTGTGGGTCATGACTTCTCACCCTTCCACCGGGGCGGACCCCGGGAAGACGGAGGCACGTGTCGCATCGACGGCAAACATACGTACCTTAGGTATCTTTATGGAGGCCATACGGCACCCTCCCAGGCACCGGCCGCTCCCTACGATATAGATACCTAAGTCAGGTATGCAAATGGAGACCTCATGACCCACGAACCCCCCGGACCCGCCGAGCCGGACGACCCGCACTCCGGGCTGCTCGACGTGCTGCCGCGGCTCACCCAGCTCAGCGCGGCCTTCACCAAGGGCCGGCTCACGGAGCGCGCCGCCGAGGCGGCCGGGCTCGCCCTCGACCGTCCCGCCATGGGCGTGCTGGTGACCCTCCGTACGGCCGACCAGCCGCTGCGGATCGGCGAGATCGCCGACCGGATGCAGGTCGTGGGCCCGCACGTCACCCGCCAGGTCCAGGCACTGGAGAAACGCGGTCTGGTACGCCGGGTCGCCGACCCCCACGACCGCCGCGCGAGCCTCATCGAACCGACCGGGGCTGGCACCGAGGCCGCCAACCGGTATGTGACATCGCTGCTCGGCTGGTTCGCCGAGGCGCTCGCCGACTGGCCGCGGCAGGACCGTGAGGACCTCACCCGCCTCCTCACCCGTCTCGCCGACGACGTGACGGCGCGTCTGGCCCGGTTCGACGCGCAGGAGTGAGCGCTCGGCTCGCGCGGCGCACGGCCCGGCGGACCATCGCGTCCGCCTGCTCCGGGTGTTGCTCCAGCAGGTGCCGAGCCCGGCGATCGCCCGGCCTGGTCCCCTACCCGGCGCTGCCGGAGCGGGTGGCCCGCCACAGGTCGCGCAGGAGGGCGATCTCGGCCATGTGGTGGATGAACTCGAGGCCGGCCCCGGCCACGACGCCGATGTAGGGGTCGTCCGGGTCGGAGCCGTACGGGTACTGGGAGAAGCCGACGGTGTCGAGCTGCTCGTCGGTGACGCCCCCGACGTCCTCTCGCCAGCGGTCGATCACCGCCCAGAACCGTTCGAGTTCCAGGGCGGCGGAGGGGGTGAAGTCGACCAGCAGCCGCGGATCCCGGCGCCGTTCGCCGAAGGTCCACTCCCACTGACCCGCGAAGCAGGAGTGCAGGTGCGCGAGCCGCCAGGCGATGGTGGTGATCGGCGTCGCGTCGGGCTCCGGCGTGCCGGTGTGGGCGAGGACCTGCTCGACGCGCTCGACGCTCACGCTCCAGTCGTCGGCGATCTTGGTGACCGTCATGCCGCTCGCGGCCTGCCGGGCCACCTCCGCGTACTCGTTCGCCGGGATGTCGGGGGCACCCTTGTCGAGCACCCACTCACCGGGCCCGTACGCCCTGGGCGTCACCGCCTCGCCCCGGCGCCGGATCGACCAGCAGCCGGCCGCGGGCTCCCACAGGTACTCCTCGTCACTCAACCCCGCCAGTCGCACCTGGGCCATCTCCCTGGCCTTGTCGAACTGGTCGAGCAGCACGCCCAACCGGTCCGTCCGCGCGCCCTCGATCTCCATGCCCGGCCCCTTTCACGGTCCACGGTGCGCCCGCGCCACGCGGCGTTCCGGCGGAGGCCGAGGCTAACGACTCGCGGCCCGCGGGCGCGACCGAATTCCTTCCGCACGGCGGGACGGCGACCACCGCGGCGCGGTACCGCCGTTGTCGCATCCCTTGATGCGGCCCGCAGCGCGTGCGTAGGATCGTGAGGACGGGGATTGAATCGTTTCAACCCAGCGATCCCCACCGCCCCCACTCCGCTCCACCTCACTCCCCGTCAATCCGTACGTCCAGGCAGCCGACGCGAGTCACACGCGCGGTTCGTTCCCGCTGCGTCGGCACGACGAGCAAAGGCGGACACACATGACCGACGAATCGGCCGAGGGCACAGCCGGGGGATGGAACCGCAGAGTCTTCCTCCGCGGCACCGTGGCGACCGCGGGCGCCGCCGGCGTCACCGCGCTGACCACCGGCGGCGCGGCCGCGGTGGGCGGAGCCGGCACGGCGGGCCGCCGGCCGGAGACTGGGCCCGGACTCCGCGTCGTGCGCACCAGCGTCGAGTACGCCGAGAACCTGCTCGGCACGGACGTCGAACTCCCCCGGCTGTCCTGGGAGCTGGCCGCTCCCGGTCACGGCGCCCGGCAGACCGCCTATCACGTCCGGGTCACCAGGGACTCCGTCGGCCGGGGCCCGCGCACCCACACGGTGTGGGACTCGGGAAGGGTCGCATCCGACCGCAGCGTCGGCGTCCCCTACGGCGGTCCGATGCTGCGGCCCCGTACCCGCTACCACTGGCAGGTCCGGGTCTGGGACGCCGCCGGACGACGCTCCCCCTGGAGCGAGACCCGCTGGTGGGAGACCTCGCTCCCGGCCGACGGCTGGCGGGCGAGCTGGATCGGCGCCGAGGAGCCGCCGGCGCCGCCGTCCCTGGAGGGCGCCTCCTGGATCTGGTCCCCCGGCGCGACGTCCTCGGACGCACCGGAGGGCGAACGCCGGTTCCGCGCCACGCTCGCCCTGCCCGCGGGCTCCGTGGTGAAGCGGGCCGTCGTGGCCGCCACGGCGGACGACGACTTCACCCTCTACGTCCACGGGCAGCAGGTGCTCCACGCACCGCGGCAGACCGACGGCTGGCGCACCGGCCGCACCGCGGACGTCACGGAGCAGGCCCGCTCGGCCGACGGCGAGATCCTCGTCGCCGCCCTCGCCACCAACCGCGCCGGGGCCAGTGTCAACCCGGGCGGTCTCCTCGCCCGTCTCCTCGTCGAGACCGAGGACGGACGCACCCACGAACTGCGCACCGGCGACGGCTGGCGCACCTCGGACACGCCGCGGGAGGGCTGGGAGCGCCCGGGGTTCGACGACGGAGGCTGGGAACCGGCCGCCGTCCTGGCCCCCTACGGCCAGGGACCCTGGGGCGCGAACGTCTCCGTCACCGCCCCCGAGGCACCCGCCCCTCTGCTGCGCCGCTCCTTCACCGTCCGCGGCCGTGTCACGCGCGCCCGCCTGCACATCAGCGGGCTCGCCTACTACGAGGCGGAGATCAACGGAAGGCGCGTCGGCGACCAGGTCCTCGACCCCGGCTTCACCGACTACGACGAGACGGTGCTGTACGCCGTCCACGACGTGACGGAGTTGCTGAGGCGCGGTGAGAACGCCATCGGGGTCGCCCTCGGGCGCGGCTTCTACGGCATGACCACGCCCAACGTGTGGAACTGGCACCGCGCCCCCTGGCACGGCGAGCCCCGGCTGCTCGCACAGTTGGAGATCGACCACCCGGACGGGACCCGCACCACCGTCGCCACGGACACCGAGTGGCGCATCACCGAGGGACCGACCCTGTCCAACTCCCTGTACGCCGGGGAGACCTACGACGCGCGGCGGGCGCCCGACGGCTGGTCCGGGCCCGGCTTCGACGACTCCGGGTGGCGGCCGGCCGGTGTGCGCGAGGCGCCCGGCGGCAGGCTGCGGGCGCAGCCGCACGACCCGATCGGGATCGTCGACACGGTCCGCCCGAAGGCGATCGAGGAGCTGCGCGACGGCGTGTACGTCGTGGACATGGGCCGCACCATGGCCGGCTGGACCCGGCTGACCGTGCGCGGGGCCGCCGAGGGCACGGTGGTCCGGCTCGTCCACGGCGAGAAGCTCAAGGACGACGGCAGTGTGCACGCGGAGACCGGGCACGTGCCGGGCCGCTTCCAGACCGACGAATACGTGTGCGCCGGCCGGGACGAGGAGGTGTGGGAGCCGAGCTTTACGTACAAGGGCTTCCGGTACGTCGAGGTCCACGGCCTGCCCGCACGTCCGGCGCCCGGGGACGTGCTGGGCCGGCTGGTGCACTCCCGGGTGGAGGAGGTCAGCTCGTTCACCTGCTCGGAGCCGTTCTACGAGTGGCTGGACGGAGCCATGCGCCGCACCGTCCTGAACAACCTGCACGGCATCCCCACCGACACGCCGATGTACGAGAAGAACGGCTGGACCGGCGACGCGCAGCTCGGCACGCCGGTCATGACGTACGCGTTCGGGATGCAGCGCTTCCTGTCGAAGTGGCTCGGCGACCTCGCCGACAGCCAGACCGGCGACGGACAGCTCCCGGTGATCGTGCCCAGCGGCGGCTGGGGCTACGGCGACCTCGGACCCTCGCCCGAGTGGACGACCGTGTACCCCTTCGTGGTCCGCGAGTTGTACCGGGTGTACGGCGACGAGCGGGCGGCCCGGGAGCACTGGACGACCCTGACCCGCTACCTGGACTGGGAACTCGGCCGGCTGCGGGACGGCCTGGCCGTCACCGCGCTCGGCGACTACCTGGCACCCGGCTACGGCGGCAACCCGCCCGAGGACACCCGGCTGACCGCCACGGCCTATCTGTACCGGGCGCTGCTCCACACGGCGGAACTGGGCGAGGCACTCCCCGGCCTGCCCGGCGACAACGATGTCCCCCGCCGCTACCGTGCCGCCGCCGAGGGACTGCGGACCGCGTTCAACGAGGCGTTCCTCGGTCCGGACGGGCACTACCGCACGGCCAAGGACCCGGACTACCGGCAGACGTCCAACGCGATACCGCTGGCGTTCGGACTGGTGCCGCCGGGAGCCAGGGCCACGGTCCTGGAGAGCCTGGTCGCCGACATCGGCAAGCGCGGGAACCACCTCAACACGGGAGCCCTGGGCACGAGTGTGCTGCTGCGGGTCCTGTGCGCGCACGGCCGCCCGGACGTCGCCCATTCCGTGGCCACCCGGCGCACGTACCCGAGTTGGGGCTACTGGCACGACAACGGCGCCGACACCATGTGGGAGATGTGGCCGCTGGACTCGCGCTCGCGCGACCACTACTTCCAGGGCACCGTCGCCCAGTGGCTGTACGAGAACGTGGCCGGGCTCAGGCCGGGCGACGCGGGGTGGCGCACCTTCGCCGTACGACCCGACGCCCGTACGGGTGTGGACTGGGCGCGCACCTCGATCCGCACCGTGCGCGGGGAGGCGGCCGTGGCGTGGTCCGCCGTGGACGGGAGGCTGCGGCTCACGGTCCGGGTGCCCGTGGGCTCGCGGGCGGAGGTCCACGTGCCGGTGTCCGCGGGCGGGCGCGCGAGCGTGCCGGACGGTGCGGAGTTCCTGCGGTCGGTGCCCGGCTTCGACATCCTCCGGGTCGGCCACGGCAGTTGGGAGTTCACCGGCGACGCGTGACGCGGCCGGCCTCAGGCGTCCGCGGACCCGGCCAGGGAACGCGGGCGCAGGTCGGTCCAGTTGGCCTCGACGTACGCCAGGCAGGCGTCCCGGGTGTTCTCCTCGAAGACGGTCGTCCATCCCCCGGGCACCGCCGCGAAGGACGGCCAGAGCGAGTGCTGGCCCTCGTCGTTCACCAGGACGAGGAACCGGCCGTCGGGGTCGTCGAAGGGGTTGGTGCTCATGCGCGCTACCTCCCGTTTGAATTAGGTTAGGCTCGCCTAATGCGCGATGAGCTTAGCCTTCTGGATTTCCGCTCCACAAGGAGACGTTCATGAGCCGGACGGGGCCGGACGCCTTCGCCGCGTACGGGCTGCCCGGGAAGCCCGGCACCGACGCCTTCTGGGCCGCCGTGACGACGCCCTTGGCGGTCCCCGACGGCGACGGGTGGACGACCCTGTTCCTGCGGCGCGGGTCGCGGGCGGCCAGCCTGGTCTTCGAGAGCTGGTCGGCTCCGGTGCCCCTGCGGCGGTGGGGCGACACGGACTGCTGGTACGCCGAGGTGCGCATGCCGGCGCGGCTGCGGGTGACGTACCAGTTCCTGGTGGACGACGCGGCGTATGCCGACCCCCGCAACCCCGCGGGCGCGGGCGGCGAGCGGTCCGTCGCCGCCACCCCGGACGCCCCGGCCCAGCCGCACTGGCCCCTGCTCGACGCCGGCGACGTCCTGCCCCTGCCCCGCACCCGGCTGCGCTGGACCAGCGAGCGGCTCGGCGGGCGGCGCACCGTGCGGGTCCATCCGGTGGGCGGGGGCGGGCCGTTGGTCCTGCTGCTCGACGGCGACGACTGGCTGTACCTGCACCCGGCGACGGCCGCCTTCGACTCGGCCGTCGCGAGCGGTGAGATGCCACCGGTCACCCTGGTGTTCCTCCCGGCCAAGGACCGCGGGGCCGAGTTCGGGTGCCGGCCCGCGCTGTGGGAGGCGGTGCGGGACGAGTTGCTGCCGCTGGTGGCCGATAGCGGGGTGCCCGCCGATCCCGGCCGGACGGTGGTCGCGGGGCAGAGCCTGGGCGGTCTCAGCGCGCTGTACGCGGCGCTGGAGTTCCCGGACATGGTGTCGCGGGTCGCCTGTCAGTCGGCGTCGCTGTGGTGGACGCCCGAGGCCGCGGATCTGGCGGACCCCCTGAGCGGTCCGGTGGGCGGCACTCTCGCGGCGCGGCTGCGCGCGCGTCCCGACCTGTCCGGGCTGCGGATCGCCTTCGACGTGGGCGAACACGAGACGCGGATGCTTCCCCACTGCGCCCTGGTGGAGACCCTGACCGAACAGGCCGGTGCCACCGTACGGGTCTCCAGGTCGGCCTCCGGCCACGACCGGGCGGGCTGGCGGCACGCGCTGCTCCGGGACGTGGCCTGGGCGCTCGCGTAGGACCGGGGCGGATCGCGCACCTGGTCACCTGGTCACCGCCAGGCAGTACGCCTCGTCGGTGGCGAGGAGGTTGCGGTGTGTGTCCTCGGCGGTGACGACGCCGTCGTCGAGGACGAGGACGCGGTCGGCGACGTCCAGGAGGGCGGGGCTGCTGGTGATCACGAGGGTGGTGCGGTCCCGGCGCAGCTTGGCGACGCCCCGCGCGATGAGCTGTTCGGTCACCGCGTCCACCGCCGTCGTCGGATCGCGCAGCACCAGGACGTCGGTGTCGGCGGCCAGCGCGCGGGCCAGGGACAGCCGTTGGCGCTGCCCGCCGGAGAGGTTGGCACCCCGGTCGCGGACGGCGTGGTCGAGCCCTTCGCGGTGCAGGGCGACGACGTCGGTCAGCATCGACGCCTCGACGGCTTCGGGGACCGTCCCGCTGGTGCCCGACGGGTCGATGTTGGAGCGCAGGGTGCCCGCGAAGATCTCGCCGTCGTACGGGTTGACCAGCAGGTGCTCGCGGATCCCCTCGACCGACAGGTCCGCGAGGTCCCGTCCGCCGACCCGCACCGTCCCCTCGTACCCGTCGGGCGGCACGTTCAGCGCGAGGACCGCCGCGAGGTCGGCCGCCGCGCGCGGATCGTACGCGGCGACGGCCACGAACTCGCCGGCCCGGACCCGGAACCGCACCTTGCGCAGCGCCCCGTGCCGGACGCAGTCGACCTCCAGGTCACCGCCCCGGGCCGGTCGCTGTGCCCCCGGTGTCGTCACCGGCGGTGCGGTGAGGACGAGCGCCATCCGCTCGGCCGAGGCACGCGCGATCATCACGTACTTCGGCATCTCCGAGAACAGCTTCAGCGGTTCCATGATGAACTGCGCGAGGCCCACGGCCATGACCAGCTCGCCGATGGTGATCCGGCCCCGGAAGGCCAGCCAGCCCGCGGTGAGGGTCACGGCGGCGGCGAGCACCGCGTTGAGGGCCAGTGCGGTGCCCGCGTAGACACCGCTCACCCGGGCGACGGTGACGGACTGCCGCCTCGCCTCCGCACTGACCTCGCGGTAGGAGCGGAACGCCGCGTGGTTGCCGCCGAAGCCGTGCAGCGGGCGCAGGCCGATGATGAGGTCGGCGACCTTGGCGCCCGCCCGCGCCACCCGGGCCTGCTGCTCACGGGTGCTGGAGCCGATGCGTCTGGACATCACGCTCAGGACGGACAGGATCGCGACGGTTCCCACGACGACCAGCAGCCCGAGCCGGAGGTCGGCCAGCCCCAGCGCGAGGGCCGCGATCAGCACCGCCACCAGCGAGCTGATCAGCAGCGGCACCACCTCGATGATGTCGGCGGTCTGGTCGGCGTCCTCGGTGGCGATGGTCAGCACCTCGCCGGACTTGAGGTCGGCGTCCCTGGCCACCGGCTGGAGCCCGCAGCCCGCGACCCGGACCCGCCAGCGGTGCGCCTCGGTCGTGTTGGCCTTCTGCAGGATCCGCATCCCAAACCGCCAGGACAGGGACACGGTCGTGATGATGACGGCCAGCGCTGCGACGGAGACGCCGAGCGCGTCGAGGCTCCGGTCCCGCATCGTGTGTTCGACGATCAGGCCGAGCGCGATGGGGAAGGCCGTCTCACCGGCCTGGTAGAGGCCCATGAGGAGGGTGCCCCAGGCCATCGCGCCGACGTTGCGCCGCAGGGCGCTACGGAGGATGTCGGACCCCGCGCGGGGCCGCTGTGTGTCAGGAGTCGTCATCGAGGTGGCGGGCAATCGCTTCCGGGGTTCGCAGGGTGAACAGATCGCGGATGGTGATCACTGGACCGTACTCCCGGCGAAGCAGTCCGGTCAGCCGCACCGCCAGCATGGAGTGCCCGCCGAGGGCCATGAAGTCGCTCACGGCGCTCACCTCGTCGTCGTCCAGGTCCAGTGCCTCGGCGAAGAGTTCGCACACCGTCGTCTCGGTCTCCGTCTCCGGTGCGCGCTCCCCCGCCGTGGTCAGCGCACCCAGCGGCTTGGCCTCCGGGAGCGCCTTGGTGTCGGCCTTCCCGTTCACGGTCAGCGGGATGGCGTCGACCCGGGCGTAGTGGGTGGGGCGCAGGAAGTCCGGCAGCCCGGCGCCCACTTCGGCGGCGACCTCGGCCAGGTCGGCGCCGTCCAGCACGAGGTAGGCCGCCAGCCGGTGGGCGCCGTCGACCTGCGGGTCGGGCTGGGCGACAGCGGCGGCGAACCGCACCGCCGGGTGGGCGGCGAACACGGCCTCGACCTCGCCGGGTTCGACCCGGTGGCCGCGGATCTTGACCTGCTGGTCGGTGCGGCCGAGGTACGTCAGGTTCCCGTCGGGCCGCCGCACCACCAGGTCGCCGGTGCGGTACATGCGCTCGCCGGGGGCGCCGAACGGGCAGGCGACGAAGCGGTGCGCGGTCTGGGCGGGCTGCCCGAGGTAGCCGCGCGCGATACCGGTGCCCGTGACGTACAGCTCGCCGGGGACGCCGTCGGGCAGGGGGCGCAGCCACGGGTCCAGCACGTACACGTCGGTGTTGTCGATCGCCACGCCCACCACCGGGTCCGGGCATTCGAAGGTGCCGACTCCGAGGGTGTTGATGGTGTACTCGGTGGGTCCGTACAGGTTGTAGCCGACGGTCCCCTCGGTCTCGGCGAGCCGCCGCCACAGCGCCGGGGTGACGGCCTCGCCGCCGAGCAGCACCAGCGCGGGCCGGCGGGCCGGGTCGTCGAGCAGACCCTCGGCGACCAGTTGCTGCGCGTAGGTCGGGGTGACGTTGACGACGTCGATCCCGTGCTCCAGGCAGTACGCGACCAGCCGGGGCGCGTCGCGGCGCAACTCCTCGTCGCAGATGTGCACTTCGTGGCCGTCGGCGAGCCACAGCAGCTCTTCCCACGACATGTCGAAGGCGAACGACACGGTGTGGGCGACGCGGAAGGTCCGGTGGCCGTGCCGCGCCAGGACCGGTTCGAAGATCCGGCGCTGGTGGTTGACCAGCATGTTGGTGAGTCCGGCGTACTCGGTCACCACCCCCTTGGGCCGGCCGGTCGAGCCGGAGGTGTAGATCGTGTACGCGGGGTGCCGCAGCCGGTCCGGGTCGTCCGGCGCGAACGTCGTGAGCGGCTCGGCCTCGGGCAACGGCCGGTCCAGCTCGACCAGGTCGACCTCCCCGGTGAGCCGGTGCGCGACCGCGCTCACGGTGAGCACGACCTCGGGGCGGGCGTCCGCGACGATCGCGGCGATCCGCTCGTCCGGGTGGTCCAGCTCCAGCGGTACGTAGGCGGCGCCGGTGCGCAGGACGGCGAAGAGGGCCACGATCGAGTCGAGGGAGCGCGGGAGGGCGAGGCCCACCATCGTCTCGGGTCCGACGCCGCGCCGGGCCAGCACGCCCGCCACCGCCCGGCTGCGGTCCCGCAGCTGGGCGAAGGTCATGGTGGAGCCGTGGGCGACGAGTGCCGTCCCTCGCGGGTCCCGGTCGGCGGCGCGGTCGAAGCGGTCCACGACGGTGTCCGTGCCGATGTCGGTGCGTGCGGCGGGTTCGGGTGCGGGGACCAGGCCGGGGAGGGCCCCGACCGGCTCCGCGGACCCGGTGCGCCCGGCGAGGTCGTCGAGCACGCGCAGGTAGTCGTCGAGGAGGCGCCGGGCGCCCGCGGTGTCGTGGTCGCGGTACTCCAGTTTGACGGTGAGCCGGTCGCCGGGGGTGACCACCCAGGTGAACGGGTAGTGGGTGGAGTCGTCGGCCCGCACCGACGTGATGCCGTGCCGGGCGTTCATCTCGGCGAAGGCGTCCGGGTCCAGGAAGTTCTGGAGCACGAACAGGTTGTCGAACAGCGTGTCGTGACCGCCGGCCCGCTGGATCTCGCCGAGCCCGAGGTGCTCGTGCTCCATGGCGTCGACCCTGGCCGCCTGCACCGCCGTCAGATAGGCGCGGACCGTGTCGTGCGGCCGGGCCCGCGTCCACATGGGCACGGTGTTGAGCAGCACGCCGACGACGTCGGCCAGCCCTTCGCCCTCCCGGCCGGAGACGGTCACGCCGAAGACGGCGTCGGCGCGGCCGGTGCGGGCGCCGAGGAAGAGGCCGAAGGCGCCGGTCAGCACCGAGTTCAGCGTGACGCCGTAGGTCCTGGCCGCCGACCTGAGCGCGTCCGACCGTTCGGCGGTCAGCGTGTGCACGAGTGCGCGGGGCAGGTCGTCGCAGAGGGCGGGCGCCGGTCCGGCGAGCAGGGTCGGTCCGGACAGTCCGGCCAGGTGGCGCGCCCAGAAGCGTTCCGACGGGGCCGGGTCCTTGGCGGCGAGGGCCCGGGTGTGGTCCTCGAAGCCGGGCGTGGCCGGCACGGCGTCGAGGGGCGCCCCCTCCAGGACGGCACGGTAGGCGTCGAACAGGTCGCGCAGCACGATCTCCCGCGACCAGCCGTCCCACAGCAGCAGGTGGTAGCTGAGCAGCAGGCCGTCGCGGTCGTCGGGCAGCCGCACCACGGTCAGCCGGATCAGCGGCGGCTCGCCGGGGTCGAATCCCCGCTCCCGGTCCCCCAGGCGCAGGGCGTCGACGTCCGCGTCCGTCCCCGCCTCGACGGTGCGGACCCCGACCCGGCGGCCCGCGGCGAGGACCTGGACCGGGTTCCCGTCCTCGTCCGTGGTGAAGCCGGCGCCGACGGCCGGGTGCCGTGCGAGCACGTGCTCCATCGCCCGGGACAACGCGTCGGCGTCCAGGCGCCGTTCGAAGGTGAAGTAGCTCTGGGCGACGTAGTGTCCGGCCGGGCCGGTCAGCTGGGCCTGGAAGTACAGGCCCCGCTGGAGGGGGCTGACCGGTGCCGTGCGCTCGGCCGTCGCGGCGGCCTCCGCGATCCGTTCCAGCGCGCGGCGCCAGTGCCCGGTGATCTCGTCGGGGACGCCCTCGGCCAGGGTGAAGGCGGCGTGCAGGCTGCCGGTGGCCGCGTCGGTCCACGCGTTCACCTCGACCGCGTACGGGGTGGCGCCCTCGTCTGTGTCCGTGAGGCGCGGAGCGTCGGACTCGCCGCCCCGGCCGAGGTAGTTGAGGAGGACCTGCGGTCGGGCGGTGAGCAGCGGGGCGGTCTGCGGGTTGAGGTACCTGAGGGCGCCGTAGGCGACGTGGGCGCGCTCGTCCGGCCGGCGTTCGGCGACCTCGCGTGCCGCGGCGACGGGGTCGGTGTGCGCGGTGAGCCGTACGGGCGCGATGGCGGTGAACCAGCCGACGGTGCGGGTGTAGTCGTGCCCGTCGAGGGCCGGGACCCTGCCGTGCCGCTCCAGTTCGACCGCCAGGTCGGTGGGCGTCGGCTGGACGCGGGTCAGCGCGGCGCGCAACGCCCCGCACAGCAGCTCGGTGAGACCGAGACCCAGCGCGACCGGTGCGGTACGCGTGACGCGGTCGCTCACGCCGGGGGCGAGTACGACGGTCCGCTCGCGCGGGTTCACCGCGGCGGGCAGCGGGGTGGGGGCCTGGAGGGTGGTGATCCAGTGGGCGAGGCCGTCGGTCTCCTCACCGGACCGGTGGGTCAGTGCTCGGGCGTACTCGGCGTAGGGCGTGGTCTGCGGTGCCGGGTCCGCACCGCGCATCGCGTCGGCCAGGTCGTCCAGCAGGATCAGCCAGGACACGGCGTCTACGGCGAGGTGGTGCACGGCGACCACCAGCGTCCGGGTCGCCTCCAGCCACGTGAAGGCGACGACGTCGCCGTTCTCCGGGTCGAGACGGTCGGCCGCCCGGTCGGCGGCGCCCGCCGCGTCGGTCCCGGTTCCGCGGACCACGGTGACCTCGCCGACGGGTTCGGTGCGCAGGGACCACGCCCCGTGGTCGACGCGCAACCGCAGCCGCAGCGCCGGGTGCGTGGCGACCACGGCACGCGCGGCACGCTCCGCGTCGGCGAAGCCGGTGCCTTCGGGCGCCGTCAGGGTCCTGGCCTGGGCGAACCGGGCGAGCGATCCGCCCAGTTCACGCCGGCGCAGGATGATCGGCGTGGGCGGAAGCGGGCCGTCCTCCTGGCGGGCCGACGCGGACGCCTCGGACCGCGGGGTGCGGGTGCCCAGGTGCTCGGCGAGCGCGCGGGGCGTCCGGAGCAGGAACACGTCGCGCGGCGTCATCGGCAGGCCGAGCGCCCTGGCCCGGTTGATCACCGTGATGGCGACGATGCTGTCGCCTCCTGCGGCGAAGAAGTCCGTGTCGGCGTCCGGGGCGCAGCCGGGCAAGGCCGCGGCGAAGATGTCGACGAGCGACGCGAGGGCGGAGGCGGAGGCATTGCCGTGGGCCGGCGCGCCGCCGTCCGTGGCACCGCCGTCCCACGCACCGTTGCTCGTGGGCGGCGTCAGTGCCGCGCGCTCGGTCAGCGCCCTGCGGTCGAGCTTCCCGTTGACCGTCAGCGGCAGGGCGTCGACGGGCAGCACCCGGCCCGGCACCATGTGCGCGGGCAGCTTCGCCGACAGCAGCGCGGTGAGGTCCGCGGGCACCCGGCCCACGACGTGCGCGACCAGGTGGTCCTCGCTGTCGGCGACCGTGACGGCGGCGTCGGCCACGCCGTCGAGGTCCCGGATCGCGGCCTCCACCTCGCCCAGCTCGATGCGGAACCCCTTCAGCTGTACCTGGTCGTCGGCGCGGCCCACGAACTCCAGCTCGCCGTGGAGCGTGCGGCGGGCGAGGTCGCCGGTGTGGTACATGCGGGAGCCGTCCGCCCGGAACGGGTCGGCCACGAACCTGCCCGCGGTGAGCCCCGGCCTGCCCAGGTAGCCGAGCGACACCTGGTCGCCGGCGACGTAGATGGCGCCCACCCGGCCTGGCGGCACCGGACGGAGCCGGTCGTCGAGGAGGTGGGTCACCAGGCCCGGGACCGGGCCGCCGATGGGGCTGGTGGCGGCCTCCCCGGCGGCGAAGTCGGCGGCGGTCAGCACCCGGTGGGTGACGTGGACGGTGGTCTCGGTGATGCCGTACATGTTGACCAGTTCGGGCGATTCGGTGCCGTGCCGCTCGACCCAGCCGCGCAGCCGCCCGAGGTCCAGCGCCTCGCCGCCGAAGATCACCCGGCGCAGTGCGGGCAGTGGTCCGCCCGCGTGCCGGTCGGCCTCGGCGAACCGGTGGAACGCCGACGGGGTCTGGTTGAGCACGGTCACCCCGCGCTCGCGGACCATCCGGTGGAAGTCGACCGGGGAACGGGTCAGCCCGTACTCCGGCACCAGGAGTTCACCGCCGTGCGCGAGCGCGCCCCACAGCTCCCAGACCGCGAAGTCGAAGGAGAAGGAGTGGAACTGGACCCACACGTCGTCCGGGCCGAAGCCCATCAGGGGCCGGGTGTTGGCGAGCAGCGTCACGACACTGGAGTGCGGGACGACGACACCCTTGGGCCGCCCGGTCGATCCGGAGGTGTAGATGACGTACGCGGGGTCGTTCCAGCCGGCACCGGGTCCGGGCTCCGCCGCGGTGGGCGGGTGGTCCTCCCCCGGTACGAGCACGCGGGCCGGCACGCCCGCGCGGTCCAGCAGCCTCGTGAACCGGTCGCGCCGGTCCGGGTCCACCACGACGACCTGGGGGGCGGAGTCGGCGAGGACGTACTCCAGGCGGTCGTCCGGGTACGCCAGGTCCAGCGGTACGTAGGCCCCGCCCGCGGCGACGACGGCGATCAGCGCGACGACCTGCTCGACGGAGGGCGGCACGGCGACGGCGACCCGCCGGCCGGGACGGACCCCGGCCGCGCACAGGGCCGCCGCCAACTCGTCCTTGGCCGCGGCGAGTTCGCCGTACGTCAGGCACCGGACGGAGCCGTCGAGGGCGCACTGGGTGACGGCGGTGGCGGCCGGGGCGCGGCGGGCCGCGGTGTCGAACAGTTCACCCAGGGTGGTCGGGGCGACCGGCTCGGCGCGCCCGGAATCCTCGGATGCCAGGTCGGCGACCCGGGCGTCCGGCCGGGTGAGCAGAGCGGTGAGGTTCCGGGTGAAGGTGCGCAGGATCTCGCGGACGCCGCTCTCCTCCAGCAGCTCGGCGTCGTGGATCAGGCTGAAGCGCGGGCGGCCGTCCGGCGTGCGTTCCACCACCAGCGTCAGCGGGTAGTGCGGGGCGCCCTCGTTGACGATGCCGGTGACGGCGAGGGTGTCGCCGGGCCGCCGCAGTGCGTCCACGTCGGTCGCCACGTCGAACACCACCAGGGTGTCGAAGAGCGCGCCCGCGCCGGCCCGGCGGGCGATCCGGGCCAGTGAGACGTGCTGGTGCGGCAGTACCGCGCTCTGGTGTGCCCGGACGGAGGCGAGCAGTTCGCGCGCGGTCGTGCCGCCGGCCCAGCGGGCGCGCAGGGGGACGGTGTTGATGAGCAGGCCCACCATGCCCTCGATGCCGGGCACGTCCGCGTCGCGGCCGGAGACCGTGGAGCCGAACACTACGTCGTCGCTGTGCAGGATGCCGCCCAGGGTCAGGGCCCAGGCGCTGTGCACGGCGACGCTCAGCGGTACGCCGGCCGACCGGGCGGCCGCGTCGACGTCGGTGTCCGCCGTCATGGCGATGTCGGCGAAGTGTGCCGAGGGCGGGTGTCCCTCGGCGATCAGCGACGGGCCGGGGAGTCCGGCCAGTTGCTCGTCCCACACCCGGTCGCTCACGGCGTCGTCGAGCGCGGCCAGGTGGCGCACGTGCTCGGGGAATCCGCCGAGCACGTGTGCTGAGCCCGGCGCGTGGTATTCGGCCAGCAGGGTGCGCAGCATGGGCGGCACCGACCAGCCGTCGGCGACGATGTGGTGCACCGTCTGCACCAGGACGTGCCGGCCGGCCCCCGCGCGGATGAGTGTGTACCGCATCAGTGGGCCGGTGGCCAGGTCGAATCCGGCGCGGCGGTCCCGCTCGGCGTGGGCACGGATCTCTTCGTCGGTGATGCCGGGCCGGTCCAGGGTGGTGAAGGGCGCCTCGACGCCGCTCTCCAGCACGCAGACCACACGGCCGTCGGCCAGGGCCACGAAGCGCGCGGCGAGGTTCGGGTGGAGGGTGAGCAGGCGGGTGGCCGCCGTCGCCAGCCGCTCCGGGTCCACCTCGCCCTCCAGCGTGAGCAGTTGCTGCTCCACGTAGCTGCCGGTGGCCTCGTCGTCGTAGACCGAGTGGAAGTACAGGCCCTCCTGCAGCGGGGTCAGCGGAAGGATGTCCCGCAGCGCCGGGCCGTCCAGCGCGTCTACGTCGGCCTGGGTGAGCGGCAGCGGGCGGAAGTCGCTGGGTGAGTGGCCGCCCTCGTCCAGCGCGGCGAGACCCGTGAGCGCCTCCTGGTAGTAGGCGCCGAGGGTGCTGATGTCCGCGTCGGTGAACATGCCGTCGGGCCAGGAGATGGCGGTGACCAGCTCGTGGGCTCCCTTGGGACCGGGTTCGGCGATCGCGTTGAACTCCAGGGCGCGGGGCAGCCGCATCCGCGGGTCGCGCCGCTCGCCCAGCTGACCGGTGGTGCGGGCGAGTTGCCAGTCGCCGGACGAGCCCGCGTCGAAGCGGCCCAGGTAGTTGAAGAGCACCTGCGGTGCGGGCGCGTCGAAGTCGACGTGGGCCAGATGGCGCAGGGCACCGTAGGAGACGCCGTTGTCCGGAACGCGCGCGAGGTCTTCCTTGACCGCCTTGAGCGCGGCGGCCAGGTACCCGGGTGCGGTGGGGTCCGGGGCCGTGCCGGGGTCGACGGTCACCGGGAAGAGGGTGGTGAACCAGCCGACGGTCCGGGAGAGTTCCGGCTCGAAACCGGCGGTCGGGGCGACGAACCGGGACTCGCGGCCGTGGCCTTCGAGTTCGATGTGCGCGAAGGTCTGGTCCTGGCCGAGGTCGCGGCGGCGGCGGGCGAGGGCGACGGCGAGCGCGGTCACCAGTACGTCGTTGACACCCGCGTGGAACTTCGCGGGGGTCTCGCCGAGGAGCGCGGCGGTGGTCCGCGCGCCGACCGCGACGGTCCGGGTCCGCTCGTGCGCCACGGTGTCGTCGTCGGACAGCGCGCGTCTGCCCAGCGGCTCGTCGGGTCCCGGCAGGGGGCGGCGGAAGCAGGCGCTGTCCGCGTCGAACGCGGCGCGTTCCAGCAGCTGGGTCCAGCGCCGGAACGAGGTCCCCTCCGCCGGGAGTTCGAGCGGTGTGCCCGAGGTGAACTGCCGCCATGCCGTGGCCAGGTCGTCCATCAGCACCCGCCAGGACACACCGTCGATCACCACGTGGTGGACGACGACGGCGAGCTGCCGTGCCTCGCGGCGCCACACGGCGCGCAGCATCGCCCCGCCCGTCGGGTCCAGTTCCCCGGTGGCGAGGGCGAGGCACTCCTCCAGTGGCCGGCCGCTCTCCCGCCAGAGGGCCTCGGCCGGGACCGGTTCCGCCTCCGGGATGTCGAAGCTCCAGCGCTCACCGCGCACCAGCCTGGCCCGGAGCATGGGGTGCCGGCGCACGACCGCGGCGAGGATCGCGTCGAGGGCGTCGCCGGTGAGGTCCGCCGGGGTGTTGAGCACGACCGACTGGACGAAGCCGTCGATCGCGTCCGTGGTCTCGCCGAGCCACTGCACGACCGGCGATCCGACGACCGTTCCGGTCGCCACGTCGCGGTGGTCCACTGCCGTGGTGCCCTCGCGGCTCGCCACCGCCGCCAGCGCTCCCAGCGTGCTGTGGGTGAAGATCTGCCGGGCGGTGACGTGGAGTCCGGCGTCGCGCAACGCGCTCAGCAGCGAGATGGCCAGGATGCTGTCGCCGCCGAGCCGGAAGAAGTCCTGGTCGACCCCCACCTGGTCCAGCTGGAGCAGGGCCGCGACCGCCCCGCACACCGTCCGTTCCTCGTCGGTGCCGGGCGGGACGAGGGAGGCCGTGGTGATCACGGGTTCGGGCAGCGCGTTCCGGTCGAGCTTGCCGTTCGCGGTGAGCGGGAACTCGTTCATCACCACGACGTGGGCGGGCACCATGTACTCCACCATGTGCTCGCCGGCCCACGCCTTGACGTCGTCCGCGCGCAGGTCCTCGTATCCGGTGGCCGGGATGACGTATCCCACCAGGTAGGTGCCGCCCGCCGTGTTCTTCTTCGCGACGACGCAGGTGTGGCGCACGTGGGGGTGCTCGGCGAGGCCGATCTCGACGTCCTCGATCTCCAGGCGCATGCCGCGGATCTTGATCTGGTTGTCCGCGCGGCCGAGGAAGTCGAGCGTGCCGTCGGGGGCGAAGCGGGCGAGGTCGCCGGTCCGGTACAGCCGGGAGCCGTCGTCGGCGAAGGGGTTCGCCACGAACCGGGAGGCCGTCAGGCCCGGTGCGTTCACATAGCCGCGCCCCAGCAGCAGCCCTCCCGCGTACAGTTCGCCGCCGACGCCGACCGGGACCGGGCGCAGTTCGTCGTCCAGGACGTACAGCCGGGTGTTGGGGTTGGCCCGGCCGATCGACGTCGACAGGCGCTCGGCCGCTCCCCGGTAGACGACGTGCGAGACTCCGATGGTCGTCTCGGCGGGGCCGTAGCCGTGGTACAGGGGGATGTCGAGCCGGGTGCGGAAGCGCTCGTACAGTTCGGGCGTGAGCACCTCGCCGCCGCACCAGACGTGCCGGAGGCTGTCGAGGCTCCCGGAGTCGCCCGTCATCTCCAGCAGCACGTCCAGCATGGACGAGACGAGGTAGGTGAAGGTGACGCGCTGTTCGGCGATCACGCTCAGCAGGTGGTGCGGGTCGCGTTCGCCACCGGGGCGCAGGACCACCAGTCTGCCGCCGCTGACGAGGGGCAGGAAGATCTCGTTGATGGAGATGTCGAAGGACAGCGGCGCCTTGAACAGGGAGGCGTCGTCGGGTCCGAAACCCAGGATCTCGTGGATCTGCCACAGCAGGCGCTCGCTGATCGCCTCGTGCCGGATCATGGCGCCCTTGGGCCGCCCGGTCGAACCCGAGGTGAAGATGACGTAGGCCAGGGCGTCGCCGGGGGGTGTGATCCCGGTCCCCTCGGTGGGATGGGCGCCCAGCCGCCAGTCGCCGAGGTCGACGGCCACGGCTTCCGGTTCCCCCCGGGCGTGCCCGCCCGAGGAGTTGAGCTGTACGACGACGCCCGCGTCCTCGATGACGACGGCCCGGCGTCCGGCGGGCCAGTGCGGGTCGAGCGGGACGAACGCGCCGCCCGCCTGGAGCACTCCGAGCAGTCCGATCACCATTTCGGCGGAGCGTTCCAGGGAGACCCCGACGACGTCTTCGGCGGTGAGTCCGCGGGCGATCAGGTGATGGGCCAACTGGGCGGACAGCTCGGCGGTCTGGCGGTAGGTCAGGGTGCGGTGTCCGTCGACGACGGCCACGGCGTCCGGCCTGGCGCGCGCCTGTGCGCGGAACATCTCCACCAGGGTGGGGCGGTCCCGGTCGGCGTCGGTGTCGTTCCACCGGGCGAGGAGCTCCAGCCGCTCCGCCGGGCCGGCGGGGCCGATGGTGCCGAGCGGGCGGTCCGGGAAGTCGGCGAGGTCGTCGAGCGCGAGCTGAGCGTCCTCCGGTACGACGCCCTCCGGGAGGCCGATGGTCCGGCCGTCCGCGCCGACGGCCCACCCCGCGGGCGCCGTACCGCCGTTGTCGGTCCAGCCGAGCACGTCGGTGAACAGGGTGCTCGCGGTGAGGTCGAGTCCGGCGGGGCCGCGGCCCGAGGCCCAGTACGCCAGTGAGACGGCGCACGCCTCGGCGACGGCCCGGTCGGAGAAGTCTCCGGTGCGCCGGCGTATGCCGGTCAGGTGCCTGGGAGAAAGCCGTACGAGAGAAGCGGTCGGTTCCATCATCGAAGACTCAACGCCCCTTCCAAGGAATGAAGGCAGGCTAACCTAACTTAGGCATGCCTAACTACTCTGCCTGGCCTCCCTCGCGCCAGGCCCGCCACAGCCGTGCGTAACGGCCGCCCAGAGCCACCAACTCCGCGTGCGTGCCCTCCTCTACGACCCGTCCGGCGTCCAGGACGGCGATCCGGTCCGCCGCCGTCGCCTGGGTCAGGCGGTGCGCCACGAACAGCGTGGTGCGGCCCGCGCACGCGGCCAGCACCGCCCGTTCCAGCTCGGCGGCGCCCTCGCTGCCCGCCTCCGCGGTCGACTCGTCGAGGACCACCACCGGCGCCCGCCGGAGCACCAGCCGGGCCAGCGCGATCTGGGCGGCCTTGGTCGCGTCCAGTCGCTCACCGCCCTCACCCACGAGCGTGTCCAGCCCGTCGGGCAGCGCGTCCACCCACTGACCGGCGCCCACGGTGCGCAGGGCGTCCAGCAGTTCGGCGTCGGTCGCCCGCGGCGCGGCCAGCCGCAGGTCGTCGGCGAGCGGCCCGGAGAAGACGTGGGTCTCCTGGGTCAGGATGCTCACCAGGGCCCGTGCCCCGGCCTCGTCCAGTGCGGCCAGGTCGGTCGGCCCGACCCGCACCGACCCCGCCTGCGGCGTCCCGATGCCCGCGACCAGCGCGGCCAGGGTCGTCTTGCCGGCGCCCGTCGCCCCCACGAGGGCGAGCGAGCCACCCGCCGGGATGGTCAGGTCGACGTCCCTGAGGACCGGTTCCTCGGCACCCGGGTAGGTGAACGTCAGCCCGCGCACCGTCACCGGGTACGGCCCGGCCGCCGCGCCGACGGACTCGTCGCCCACCAGCCGGTCCGCGGCGTCCTCCCCCAGCACGCCGACCAGACGGGTCAGGCTCGCGCCCGACTTCTGCGCCTCGTCGAAGGTGAACATGATGGCGCCCAGCGGGGTGAACAGCCGGTGGAAGAGCAGCGGGGCCGCCGACACCTCGCCCAGCGTGGCCGCGTCCGCCTCCAGCAGCGCGTAGCCCACCACGATGATGAGCGTCAGCCCGATGAACTCGGCGCGGTTCTCCCGGCCGACGAACCGGCCGAAGAACCGGAACACCTCGATGCCGAGGTCGCGCACCCGCCACGACTCGCGGGTGACCCGCTCGCGGAAGGCGTCCTCGAGCCGGTAGGCCCGGACGGTGTCGATGCCGTTCAGGCCGCTGATCAGGGCCTGTGCCCGGTCGGCCTGGGCCACCCGCTGCTTGCGGTACAGCGGGGCGGACCTCGGCAGGTACCAGCGCAGGGCCAGCGCGTAGGCGGGCAGCGCGCCGGCGCCCGCAAGTCCGAGCCGCCAGTCCAGGCCGAACATGCCGGCCGTGGCGATGGCGACGAGGACACCTGCCGAGAACACCGTGGGCACGGCCGTGCGGATGCCCTTGGAGATCACGGCGACGTCGTCGCCGACCCGGGACAACACGTCGCCGCGGCCCACCTCTTCGACGCGCGCGCTGGGCATCGCCAGGACGGCGCGGACGGCGCCCTCCCGCAGCCGGGCTAGCAGGTCGGCGCCCAGCCGCCCGATCAGGTAGGTCGACACCGCCGTCGCCGCCGCGCCGAGCAGCGCCGCGGCGACCATCAGGACCCCGATCACGACCAGGACGGACTGCGACTCACCCCCGGCGACCGCGTCGACCACACGGCCCAGCAGCAGCACGGGGAGCACCTGTAGGGCCGCTCCGGCCACCGTGCTGAGCACCGTGGCGGCCGTCAGCCAGGGCGCCTCGCGGCAGTGGACCGCGACCCATCGGCCGGCCTCGCGCCCGGTCGCCGTACGCAGGACCGACGGCGGGACGCGGATGTCGGTGACGCTCACCCCTGCCCGGCCGCCTTGACGAGCTCGTCGACGGCGTACGGCATGGACAGCAGGGTGCCCTGGGAGATGGCCGCACCGACCGCCGGGCCCTCGCTGTCCAGGAGGTAGGAGACCTTGCCGTTCTTGACGGCGTCCAGGTTGGTGAACAGCTCGAACTTCTTCAACGCGTCCTGGTCCGCCTTGTCGTTGATGACGAAGACGCGGTCCACGTCGACCATGTCGACGCGCTCGGGCGAGAGCGTGGTGTAGAAGTCGCCGCCGGCGACCTTGTCGATCTCGGTCTGGTACTTGAAGCCGATCCCCGTCACCAGCCGCCCGCGCACGTCGGTGGAGGTGAACGGTGCCACCGAGTCCTTGTACCAGGAGAGCACCACCGCGGTCCGGTCCGCGAACTCGGGATGGGCCTGCTTGGCCGCGTCCAGCTTCCCCTGGATGCCGGCGACCATCTTCTCGCCCTCCTCGGCCTTGCCGAGCGCCTTGGCGATGTGCAGCGCGTTGTCCTGCCACGGAGCGCTGAACGGCTCCTTCTCGCCCTTGGTGCGGCCCACCGTGGGCGCGATCTTGGACAGCTTGTCGTAGGCGGCCTGGTCGATCTCGGAGTAGACCGCGACAATCAGGTCCGGGCGCAGGGCGGCGATCTTCTCGTAGTTGGGACCCGTGTCACCGTTCTTCATGACGACCTCGGGCTCGGCGTCCCCCCACTTGTCCTTCACCCAGGGCCACTGGGTGTTGATGTCGGGGCTCTGCCCGGCCGGGTTCGGGTACTGGTCGACCATGCCGACGGGCTTGATGCCGAAGGCCAGGACGCCCTGGTCGTCGGTGTAGCCGACGGTGACGACCCGCTCGGGAGCCTTGTCGATCTTCGTCGTTCCGAACGCGTGCTCCACGGTGACCGGGAAGGCACCGGCGGCGGCCGGGGTGTCGCCGCCGGTCTCGTCCGCCGAGTCGTCCGAGCCGGAACCGCATCCCGCGAGGAGTCCGGCGCCGAGCGCGGCGGCGGACAGGGCCGCCGCGAGTCGTTGCCAGGGCTGCTTACGCGTCGTTCTGAGGAGCATCCGGAGATCCCTTTGCTGTCGCGCCGTCCACTGCGTCCCCTCTGAGGGCAGCAAACCTTACCGCGCCCGAGTGAGGTTAGCCTACCCTCACCGGGACAACTCCGGTTCCGACGAGTGGAGTTCGGCGTGGGTGCGCCCGATCGGCACGATGAGGGGGCGGTCACCGACCGGGTCGTCGATCACCTTGGCGCGCAGTCCGAACGCCTCGTGCAGCAGGTCCGCGGTGATCACGTCGCGAGGGTGCCCCTGCGCCAGGATCGCGCCCTCCCGCATGACGACCAGGTTGTCGCTGTAGCGCGTGGCCAGGTTGAGGTCGTGCAGCACCATGACCACGGTGCGCCCCGACTCGTGCAGGTCGTCCACCAGGTCGAGCACGTCGACCGCGTGCGCGAGGTCCAGGTAGGTGGTGGGCTCGTCCAGCAGCAGCAGGTCGGTGCCCTGGGCCAGGGTCATCGAGATCCACACGCGCTGGCGCTGTCCGCCGGAGAGCGAGTCGACGGGACGGTCCGCGAGATCCGAGACCCCGGTCATGGTCAGCGCCCGCCGTACGACGTCGGCGTCGTCCGAGGACCACTGCCGCAGCCAGCTCTGGTGCGGGTGACGGCCCCGGGCGACCAGGTCGGACACCGTCAGCCCCTCGGGGGCCACCGGTGCCTGGGGCAGCAGGCCGAGCTTCTTCGCCACGTCGCGGGTCCTGAGCGAGGCGATGTCCTCGCCGTCCAGCACGACCGTGCCGCCGGTCGGCCTGAGCAGCCGGGACAGGGTGCGCAGCAGGGTCGACTTGCCGCAGCCGTTCGGCCCGATGATGGTGGTGATCACCCCGGGCGGGATCGCCACGTCGAGACCGTCGATGACGGACCGGGCCCCGTACCCGACGGTGACGCCCCGGGCCGCCAGCCGTGAGGCGGCGTCAACTTCCGTATCGGTCCCGGTGATGGACTGAACGACCACAAGGCCCCCTCGATTAGGCTCGCCTTACTTTGTACCAGCTATCTGCGGTTCGCCCGCACCAGCAGATAGACGAGGAAGGGCCCGCCGACGGCGGCGGTGACCACTCCGACCGGCAGCGAGACGGGCAGCGCGGTGCGCGCGACCAGGTCGGAACCGGTCAGCAGCAGCGCCCCCACCAGGCCGGAGGCCACCAGCGGCGGCGTCGGGCACCTGGCCAGCCGCATCGCCACCTGCGGCGCCACCAGCGCGACGAACGGCACCGGTCCCGCCGCGCTCACCGCCACGCCGGCCAGCAGCACCGCGCACAGCAGCAGCACCGCGCGCACCGCCCCGTACCGGACGCCGAGCCCGGCGGCGACCTCGTCGCCGAAGTGCAGCGGCTTGAACTGGAAGGCGACGCAGGCCACGACGGCCAGCAGGACGAGCGTGCACCACAGCGCGATGTGCACCTCGCCCCACGACCGGTTGTCCAGCGAGCCGACCAGCCATGCCTGGGCCCGGGCCACGTCCCGGATGTCGGCGGTGACCAGCAGCCAGGTCGTGATCGCCTGCATCACGGCGTTCACCGAGATGCCGATGAGGATGAGCCGGAAGCCGTCGATCCCGCGCCGCCACGCCAGGAAGTACACCAGCAGCCCCGTGCCGAGACCGCCCGCGAGCGCCGCCGCCGACAGGCCCACGGAGTCGGCCACGGCCGTGGCGGCGCCGCCCGACACGGTCACCAGGAACACCGCGACCGCGCCGGCGCCGCTGGTGATGCCGAGGACGTCCGGACTGGCCAGCGGATTGCGGGCGATCGACTGGGTGAGGGCGCCGCAGACCCCGAGCGCGACGCCCACGACGAGTCCGGCGAGGGCGCGCGGCATCCGCAGATCCATGATCACGAACCGGTCGACCTGCTCGCCCCCGCCGAGGACCGTGGCCATGACCCGGGTCAGGCCGACGGGGAAGTCCCCGACGGCGATGGACAGGCAGAACACCAGGAAGACCGCCACCGCCAGGAGCAGGCTGACACCGGCGACCCAGGGCCGCCACACGAAGGACACACCGCCGAACCGCACCCCCGGCGCCACCGAAGCCCGTACGTCCTCCTTCGCGTCCACTTCCGCGTCCGCCCCGTTCGCCTTCACGTCCGCCCCGTTCACGCGTTCTTGAACTTCCCGCGCCACACCAGGACGGCGAAGAACGGTGCGCCGAGGAGCGAGACGACGACCCCGGCGTCCAGTTCCCCCGGCCGTACGACCAGGCGCCCCACGATGTCGCAGACCAGCAGCACCACGGCGCCGAGCAGACCGGCGCAGGGCACCAGCCAGCGGTAGTCCGGGCCGGACAGGTACCGGGCCACGTGCGCCACCATGAGCCCGAGGAACGCGATGGGGCCGCAGGCCGCCGTCGCCGCCCCGGCGAGCAGGGTGATGGCGACGATGCCGACCGTGCGGGTCAGCGCGATGTTCACCCCGAGCCCGCGTGCGACGTCGTCGCCCAGGTTGAGCAGGTTGACGGAGGGCAGCGTGGTCAACGCCAGCAGCAGCCCGGCGGCGACGAAGGCGGACACGGGCCAGATGACGTCGAAGCCGACACCGGTCAGCGAGCCCGCGTTCCAGAACCGCAGGGCGTTCAGCGAGGCCTTGTCCGTCAGCGCGACCGCCGTGGTCATCGCCGCGAGGAACACCGTGACCCCCTGCCCGGCCAGCGCGAGCGTCAGGGGGTTGCCCGCCCCCCGGCCGATGCTCGACAGCCCGAACACGACGACACCGGCGACCGCCGCGCCCAGGAAGCCGAACCAGACGTACTGGAACGGGCTGGTGAGACCGAAGGCGGCGATCCCCGACACCACGGCGAACGAGGCGCCGGAGTTGACCCCCAGCAGCCCCGTGTCGGCGATGGGATTGCGGGTGTACCCCTGGATCAGTGCCCCTCCGACGCCCAGCGCGATGCCGGCCACCACGGCGAGCACCGTACGGGGCACCCGCACGGTCCGCACGATGAGCCTGATCTCGGTGAGCCGCTGGTCGGACTCGGGCGCCGCGAACAGCCCGTGCCAGACCTCGGCGGGACTGAGCGCACGCGCGCCGACGGCCAGCGAGGCCGCCGCCACCACCACGAGGAGCGCCGCGAGCACACCCAGACCGGCAACCCGGCGCCGCCGGGCGTCCGTTGGGCTCCCGGGCGCGGACGCGGGGCGCTGGGCCGCAGTCGTGGTCATGGCGACGTACACTAACGCGCGCCGGTGCCGGTTCCGTCGGCGACCGTACGGGTCTCGTCGGAGGCGGACTCGGCGCCCCGGTCGAGGAGCGATTCGAGGATCTCGCCGACCCGGACGGCGGTGTTGGACAGCAGCGACGACGTGATGCCGTGCGAGTGCTCCGTGCCGCCCTGGAGGTAGATGCCGCAGCGCAGGGCCGGGTCGGTGGCGACGCGGTAGTCGCGCTCGACGCGCACCCGTCCCTCGTCGTCGCGCAGGCAGCGGTCCGCGACCTCGCCGAGCAGGCCGAGGGGGTCGGCCGGTCCGTACCCGGTGGCGAAGACCACGACGTCCGCGTCCAGGAGGCTCTCCTCGCCGGTGACCAGGGACGTCACGGTGGCGCGCACCCGGTCCGGCGTCTCCTTGACGTCGGAGATCCGGGACACGTTGAGGAAGCGCAGCCGCTCGGTGCCCAGGACCTTCTCCCGGTACGTCTGCCGGTACAGGTCGTCGATCAGCTCGATGTCCACCACGGAGTAGTTGGTGTTGCCGTGGTAGTCCATCAGCCGTCGTTTGACGCTGCCGGGCGCGGTGAAGTAGTCGTCGACGGCCGACGGGTCGAAGATCCGGTTCGCGAACGCGCTGTCGTCGGCGGGGCTGTAGCCGTAGCGGGCGAAGACCGCGCAGACCTCGGCCGCGGGGAAGCGGCGGTGCAGGTAGGCGACGTTCTCGGCGGCACTCTGCCCGGCGCCGACGACGATGAACCGGGAGGGCGACGTGCCCTCCAACGCATCGACCCTGGCCAGCAGTTCGGAGTTGTGCCAGACACGGTCGCCGCGCTCCACGCCCTCCGGCACGAGGGGGCGCAGTCCGGTGCCGACGACGAGGTTGCGCGCCCGGTGGAGTTCCAGCCCCTCCCCCGAGCGGACCGTCACCTCCAGGTGGTCCACGACTCCGTTCCGCACGACGGGTGCGACACCGACGACCTCGTGGCCGTAGGAGACCATGTCGTCGACCTTGGCCGCGGCCCACTCGAAGTAGTCGTGGAACTCGACCCGCAGCGGGAACAGGCTTTTGTGGTTGATGAAGTCGATCAGCCGTCCCTTGCTCTGCAGGTAGCAGAGGAAGCTGTACTCGCTGGCCGGGTTCCGCAGGGTCACCAGGTCCTTGAGGAAGGACACCTGCATGGTCGCGTCGTCGATCAGCATGCCGCGGTGCCAGCCGAAGCGCGGTTGCTGCTCGAAGAAGCGGGCGTCGAGCGCCTCCTGCCCGCCGGCCCGTGCGTTGTGTTCGCGGATCGCGATCGCCATGGCGACATTGGACGGTCCGAAGCCGATACCGATGAGGTCGTGGACCAGCGTTGAGCCAGCAGGAAGAACCTGTGACATGTCACTCCCCTCGTGCGCCAGAAACTTAGGTGAGCCTAAGCTAATGAGATACGGCTGTCGATAGGGCCCGCGGGGAGTCGATTCACGCCAACTGTGCTGCCTCACATGGGTGTTGCAGACTAAGGTAAGCCTTGCTTAACTGCCCGGATCAGTCCCTGCCTTGAGGAGGAACCCCATGCGGGTCGTCATGTTCGGCTACCAGACCTGGGGGCACCGCACCCTGCGAGCCCTGCTGGACTCCGAACACGACGTGGTCCTGGTGGTGACCCATCCCAAGAGCGAGCACGCGTACGAGAAGATCTGGAGCGACTCCGTCGCCGACCTCGCCGAGGAGCACGGCGTCCCGGTACTGATCCGCAACCGCCCGGACGACGACGAGTTGTTCGAGCGCCTCCAGGACGCCGATCCGGACATCATCGTGGCCAACAACTGGCGGACCTGGATCCCCCCGCGCATCTTCGGCCTCCCGCGGCACGGCACGCTCAACGTGCACGACTCACTGCTGCCGAAGTACGCCGGGTTCTCCCCGCTGATCTGGGCGCTGATCAACGGCGAGACGGAAGTGGGCGTCACCGCGCACATGATGAACGACGAGCTGGACGCCGGTGACATCGTCCGGCAGGAGGCGGTGCCGGTCGGACCGGCGGACACCGCCACGGACCTGTTCCACAAGACCGTCGACCTCATCGCCCCGGTCACCATCGGCGCCCTCGGACTCATCGCGGCCGGGCAGACGGAGTTCACCAAGCAGGACCGTTCCCGGGCGAGCTTCTTCCACAAGCGGTCCGCCGAGGACATCCGCATCGACTGGAGCTGGCCGGCCGAGGACCTGGAGCGTCTGGTGCGGGCCCAGTCCGAGCCGTACCCCAGCGCCTTCACCTTCCACCGGGGCAAGCGGCTGGAGATCCTCGCCGCGGTGGTCTCCGAGGGCCGCTACGGCGGTACGCCCGGCCGGATCTTCTACCGCGAGGGTGAGGGCGTGGTGATCGTCGCCGGAGCCGACGCACGCCGGGGCCGCAATCACGGCCTCGCCGTCACGCGCGTACGCACCGAGGACGGACGGGAGTTGGCCGCGACGGAGTACTTCACCTCCATGGGCGGCTACCTGACGTCCCGTCCCTGAGCCCCCTGCCGGCCGTCCGCAACGGGCAGGGCCCGACCGTGCTGCCACGGTCGGGCCCTGCGCGGGACGGTCGTGCGCGGCCTCAGCCGCTCTTGCGCCGGAACGAGCGCTGACTGGCGGCGGGGCCGTGGGTGCCCCGGATCTTCGCCACGTCGGCGCCGGCGGCGAGGGCCGCGGCCTCCGCCTGCTTGCCGCGCTTGCGCTCCAGCGCCTGGCGGAACTTGTCCTTCAGGTCGTACTGACCGTCGGCGTCGGGTGTCAGGGCGGTGCGCTCGTCCTCCGCCGGCTCCGAACCTGCTTGCGATGAAGACTCTTCAGTCATGACGACCTCCTGGGCTCGGACAACAGGAGCACAGCTTGTCACGACCGGCCGCCCGGAACCACCGAGAATGTGCCCGGGCCCGCCGGCAGGCTCACCGTGTACTGGCGCAGGTACGTGTCCAGGAACGGCGACCGGTCCCCCTGGGTGGCGATGTCGTCGGCCGGGTCGTCCAGGGCCAGGTCGAGCCTGGCTCCCCTGACCTCGATGGTCTCGCCGGAGGGCGTGTCGCGCCAGGAGCCGGTCTGGACGGAACCGATCTCCACGGCCAGGACGTGCCCGGCGGCCAGGGTCCAGTCGGTCGCCTTGAGGTCGACGCTCATCCGGCCGGGCTTCACCAGGGAGACCTGCTCGTCGAACATGACGGCGGTGCCGTCCGGGGCGACGTCGTACAGCTTGAGCATGACGTTGCCCTCACCGCGGGCCGTCAGGGAGATCCGCGGGGTCCCGGTGACGCGCGTGTCCTTCTTCAACTGCTTCGACCAGACGAAGAAGCTGGAGGCGGCCTCACCGGCACGCTGGCGCTTCGCCAGTTCCGCGGCCAGACCGGCCGGGGCGGGCTGCTCGGTCGCGGGCGCGTTCTCCATGTCCCACCTGCCCGTCGGCTGCGGCGGGGCCTTCGGCGCCGGGCTGCCGGACGCGGTCAGGGCCGCGCGGGCGGACACGCCGCCGTCGTCCACATAGGAGCCGCCGCCCAGCGCGAGAGCGACCGACCGCTCGGTCACGGGCCAGGTGCGCTGGGCCCGCCAGGCACCGGTGGAGTCCTCGACGGCGTAGGCCGGGTAACGCACCGTCGGCCTGGTGCCCTTCAGGTACTGGTCGTAGAAGGCGAGGGTCTCGTCGTACCAGCCCTCACGCCCCATGGCCAGGCGTCCGTCCTCGACGCGGTCGCCGCCGCGCACGTGGTCCCACTGGCCGAGCCAGCCGCGCTCGGGGCCGCGGTGGTTGTCGAGGTACTCCTCCATCTCCTCGGGCTTGGTGTTGTTCTCGACGAAGCCCTGCGTGACGAAGAGCGGGGTGTCGCTGCCCCTGGCCATCCTCGCCAGGTCACGGGAGGTCCAGTGCTCGTCCCGCCGGTCGGATATCCGGTATCCGGCCGAGTTCTGCGTCAGGCACTCCGGGTGGCTCTCCTCGTAGCGGGCGGCGGCCTGGTAGCGGGGGTCGTCGTCCGCCATCGGCGGCATCGAGGCGATGGAGTTGTACGCGTCGGCGGTGCCCGTCACGTTCGGACGCGGCACCCCGTTGGAGTAGATGTACGGGTACATGTCCCACAGTGGTTCCTGGGCGACGACGGCCTTGAGCGCGCGCTGGTCCAGGTTGTTGCCGATGAGGCCCGTGACGGCGTCGTACGACTTGCCGTACATGCCGACCGCGCCGGTGGACCAGGGCTGCTTCGCGGCCCAGTCGATCGCGGCCCTGACGTCGGCCTGTTCGCCGGGTCCGCCCCAGTCCAGACAGCCGGTGGAGCCGCCGAAGCCGCGCAGGTCCACCATGACGAAGGCGTACCCCTGGTCGAACAGGTCGGCACCCTCGATGAAGTCCTGGAAGCGGGCGGAGGGTCCGGAGCGGGTCCAGCCCTCGGGGCCGGTCTGGCCCGCGTGGGCGAAGTAGGGGCCGATCGACAGGATGACCGGCACCTTCTCCTTCCGCTTCAGCCCCTCGGGCAGCAGGACGTCGGCGTGCAGCCGGGTGCCCGAGCGGTCGGAGGACGGGAAGTAGTGCTGGGTCCAGACCGAGCCCTGAGGGACGCGGTCGTTCTCCTCGTGCGTGACGGGGCCGGTCCCGGTGGCGGGCGGACCGGCCTCCGCCTCGTGCGCCGCGACGGCGGGGCCGCCCAGGCCGACGGTCAGGGCGAGGGCGGCGACGAGTGCCGATGCGGTCCGGACGACCGCGCGACGGGGTCTCACATGCTCCTCCTTGGAAGGCGGGGTGCAGGTGGTACGGGTGGTGCAGGTCTAGCAGCGAAGTCCCCGCACGTCGATGGGGCCGAATCGCAACTTCCCCTGCCACATCGGGCGTTGGCGGACCCGAACGGACACCCGTCTCCGGCTGGGCCCGCCGGACACGGCACCCTGGTCCGCACCGGCCGTGCGCACGGCTCCGCGTCCGTGTCCGCTCCTTGAATCGCCCGCGCCCCGATCCCTGCCTAGGCTGGGGCACGCCGACGGAACCGGATTCCTTGCCGACCGCAGGAGAGTGGGGCGCCATGGCGCGGGGTGTCGATTCGATCCGGCGCACCGCCGTGGGTGTCCTCGGTGCCGTTCTGCTGCTGATCGGCGTCGCGCTGCTGGTGCTGCCCGGGCCGGGACTGCTGCTCGTCTTCGCCGGGGTGGTGCTGCTGGCGCGCGCCGTTCCGGCGCTGGACCGGTTCGTCGCCCCGGTGCGCGTCCGGGCGATGCGGGCCGCCGAGGAGAGCGTCTCCTCCCGATGGCGGATCGCCGGTTCCGTGCTCGTGGGGCTGTTCCTCCTCGCCGCCGGCGTCGCGTGGGGCCTCGTGCCCGAGCTGCCGTACTCCGGATGGGCCACCGGGGCGAGCCTGATCGTCTCCGGCTTCGTGCTGTTCGCCCTGCTCGGGTGGAGCCACCGCCGTGTCCGGGCGGCGCGTCACGGCTCACCACCGGCTCCGGGACGTACGCGTTGACTAAACGGGACGGCGTTCCGTATATTTAACCGGGACAGCGTCCCGCTTTTCTCGCGCCGACGCACCCCCTCCCGTACGGCCTCGCCGTCTCCGCCGTCGACCCATCGAACGGACCCACGCATCATGAGCGCACAGTCCCACCCGACCGGCTTCGTCTCCCCGCCCGCTCCCGTCCTCTCCGTCGCCCCGGTCGTGCTGCCGGCCCCGGGGCGGCCGGTGGACCTCCAGGTGCGGGTCTCCGCGCCGGTGACGGGGACCGGCCTGCCGGTCGTCCTGCTCTCGCACGGCCAGGGCTACTCGAACCACCTCTCCTCCCTCAACGGCTACGCCCCACTCGCCCACTACTGGGCCGCGCACGGCTTCGTCGTGATCCAGCCGACCCACCTCAGCTCGCGGACACTGGCGCTGGATCCCGGGACCCCGGGAGCACCCCTGTTCTGGCGGTCGCGCGCCGAGGACATGACGCGTGTCCTCGACGGACTCGACGTCCTGGAGGAGGCCGTACCGCAGCTCTCCGGCCGACTGGACCGCGACAGGGTCGCGGTCGCCGGGCACTCGATGGGCGGGCACACCGCGAGCCTGCTGCTCGGCGCCCGGCTCACCGATCCGGACGACGGCACGGAGGTGGACCTGGCCGAGCCCCGCGTCAAGGCGGGCGTGCTGCTGGCCGCGCCCGGCCGGGGCGGCGACGCCCTCAGCGCGTCCGCCGCCGAGAACATGCCCTTCTTCCTGACCACGGACTTCTCCCGCATGACCACGCCCGCGCTCGTCGTCGCCGGCGACAAGGACGACTCCGCCCACCTGACGGTGTCCGGGCCCGCGTGGCATGCCGACCCCTACTCCCTCTCCCCCGGCCCCAAGTCCCTGCTGACCCTGTTCGGCGCGGAACACGGGCTCGGCGGGGTGGCCGGATACGACGTCGCGGAGACCACCGACGAGGACCCCGGACGGGTGGCCGCCGTGCAACGGCTCACCTGGGCCTACCTGCGCTCCGCGCTGTATCCGGGGGACACCGCCTGGCAGCGGGCGCGCGACGGTCTGGCGGCGGGGCCGGACCCGCTCGGACAGGTCGAGTCCAAGTAGGCCCGCCCGAGCGGGCGCGGGGCGCGGGCGGGTCCGCTGGTAAAATGGCGTCACGCTTTGAGGCGCCCGGGTCCGTACCGAGGGGTACGGGCCCGCTCGCGTTCCGGGCGCCTGATCAGAAAGGTCCCCCATGAACGCGAAGCCGACCGCCTCCTTCGACGGCCTCGGGCTGCCGCCCGTGCTGGTGGAGACGATGACCGCCCTCGGGGTGACGCGGCCGTTCCCGATCCAGGCGGCGACCCTGCCCGACGCACTGGCCGGGCGCGACGTCCTCGGCCGGGCGCGGACCGGCTCCGGCAAGACGCTGGCCTTCGGGCTCGCCCTGCTCGCCCGGACCTCCGGCCGGCGCGCGGAGTCGAAGCGGCCGCTGGCCCTGGTCCTGGTGTCGACCCGGGAACTGGCCCAGCAGGTGAGCGACGCGCTGGCGCCGTACGCGCGGGCGCTGGACGTCCGCCTGACCACGGTCGTCGGCGGGCTGTCGATGAACCGGCAGACCCAGGCGCTGCGCGACGGCGCCGAAGTGGTCGTCGCCACGCCGGGCCGTCTGGCCGACCTGGTCTCCCGCCGGGACTGCCACCTGAACCAGGTGCGGATCACGGTGCTGGACGAGGCGGACCAGATGTGCGACATGGGCTTCCTGCCACAGGTCACCGGCCTCCTGGAACAGGTGCCCGCCGACGGGCAGCGGCTCCTGTTCTCGGCCACGCTCGACGGCGACGTCGACCAGCTGGTGCGGGACCACCTCCACGACCCGGTTCTCGCGTCGGTCGACCCGGCGTCGGCCTCGGTGACCACGATGGAGCACCACGTGCTGACCATCCACCCCGCCGACAAGTACGCGACCGCCACCGAGATCGCCGCCCGCGACGGCCGGGTGCTGATGTTCCTGGACACCAAGGCGGGGGTGGACCGGTTCACCCGGCACCTGCGGGCCGCCGGTGTGACCGCCGCCGCCCTGCACAGCGGGAAGTCGCAGCCGCAGCGCACGCACACCCTCGCCCGGTTCGTGGAGGGCGAGGTCACCGTGCTGGTGGCCACCAACGTCGCGGCGCGGGGCATCCACGTCGAGGCGCTCGACCTCGTCGTCAACGTCGATCCGCCGGCCGACGCCAAGGACTACCTGCACCGCGGCGGGCGTACCGCGCGGGCCGGACGGGCCGGGAGCGTGGTCACGCTCGTCACGCCCGACCAGCGGCGCGAGGTGAACCGGATGATGTCCGAGGCCGGGATCCGGCCGACGGTGACCCCGGTGCGCTCGGGCGAGCAGAAGCTGACCGACCTCACCGGCGCGAAGCGCCCGCCGGCCCCACCGGCCCAGGAGGGCGGCAACGCCCCCTTCCGCGGGATGGGCACCCGCCCGGGCCGCGCCGCCAAGGGGTCCCGCAAGGCCGTCGAGGCGCGCAAGGCCGCGGAGGCGCGCGCGGCGGCCCGGGTGCGCAGGGGCCGCTGACCCCGCGGACGAACGGGCCGTCCGGAACGGTGACTTGACGCCGAGAACTTTGCACACAGTGATGACAAAGTATGGACACGTCGAGCGGAAGTCTCCTACCTTGGCGGCGGAACGTCCGTCCTACCGCACAAGACCGGAGCGACATCCGGCACGGTCCGGCCCCCATCTCCCGGAGGACCAATGCACCCACGGCTGTTCTCGCGCGCCCGAAGACACCTCATCCTCCTGCTGACGTCGGCCGTCGCGCTCGGCGGCGCCTGGGCCGCTCCGGCGTCCTCGGCGGCGCCCGCCGACATCCCGCCGCAGGAACCCGGCGTCACCCTGCGCGTGTTCGACGTCCAGACGCCACTGAACGAGCTGTGCACCCTCAAGCCGGGCCAGACCCCCAACCACGACAAGCTGATGCCGACGGTCGACTGGTCCAGCACCGCCGACTTCGGCGGCATCGCCGACAACTTCGTCTCCCAGGCGTCCGGTTACCTGGTCGCCCCTCGTGACGGCACCTATGTGTTCCGGCTGGTCAGCGACGACGGTTCCCGGCTGACCCTCGACGACGCCACGGTGATCGACCACGACGGGCTGCACGGCGCGGAGCCCAAGGACGGGACGGTCGACCTCACCGCGGGAGCGCACCCGCTGCGCATCGAGCACTTCGACCGCGGCGGCGGCCAGCAGCTGCAGCTGTCCTGGATGCCGCCGGGCGAGAGCGAGTTCACCGTCGTACCCACCGAGGCACTGAGCACCGACGCCGGGGTCGTCCGGGTGACGGCACCGGGCCGCAAGGAGTGCGAGGCCGGGCGCGACACCCCCGGCGACGGTCTGCCGCTCACCTCCGTGCGCCCCGACCTCGACCTCACCGACCTGCGCCCCGACGGCTTCGAACCGCAGGTCACCGGCATGGACTGGCTGCCCGACGGCCGCCTGGCGATCAGCACCTGGGGCGGCACCGACAACGTTGCCGGAGAGGTCTACCTCCTGGACAACGTCACCGGTGAGACCAGCCGCGACAAGGTGAGTGTCGAGAAGGTGGCGAGCGGGCTGCGCGAGCCCATGGGCATCAAGTACGTGGACGGTTCGCTCTACGTCTCGCAGAAGCACGAGCTGACCCGGCTCGTCGACCGCGACGGAGACGACGTGACCGACGAGTACCGCACGGTCGCCACCTGGCCCTATGGCGGCAATTTCCACGAGTTCGCGTTCGGCCTGCTCTACCGCGACGGCTACTTCTACGTGAACCTCTCCGTCGCCATCGACCTCGGCGGCGCCACCACCACCCCGCAGCCGGCGCCCAACCGCGGGACGACGTACAGGATCAGCAAGAAGACGGGGAAGATCAGCCCGGTCGCGGGCGGGCTGCGCACGCCCAACGGCATCGGCTGGGGTCCCGGCGGCGACCTGTTCGCCACCGACAACCAGGGCGGCTGGCTGCCCGCCTCGAAGCTCGTCCAGATCAAGCAGGACCGCTTCTTCAACCACTACACCGAGCCCGCCGGACCCTTCGAGGGCTCCCCCGTCACCGAGCCGGTGCTGTGGCTGCCGCAGAACGAGATCGGCAACTCGCCCTCGACCCCGCTGTACCTCACCAAGGGCAGGTTCGCGGGCCAGATGCTGATCGGTGACGTCACCTACGGCGGTCTGCAGCGCGCCTACCTGGAGAAGGTCAAGGGGCAGTACCAGGGCGCCGTCTTCCGCTACACCCAGGGCCTGGAGGCGGGCGTCAACCGGGTCTCCATGGGCCCCGACGGCGCCATCTACACCGGCGGCCTGGGCGCCGACGGAAACTGGGGGCAGGAGGGCAAGCTGAAGTTCGGCCTGCAGAAACTGACACCCAACGGCGGAAACACCTTCGACGTCCAGAGGATGCGGGCCGTGCCGGGCGGCTTCGATTTCACGTACACCCAGCCGGTGTCCGAGGAGACGGCCGCGGAGCTCGCCTCCCGCTACGAGGCCGAGCAGTGGCGCTACACGCCGACCGGCGACTACGGCGGCCCGAAGATCGCCCAGGAGGAGCTGGCCGTGCGGTCCGCGACGCTCTCGGACGACGGCCGCACCGTGCGGCTGCGGCTGGACGGCCTGAGGCCGGACCGCGTCGTGCACGTGCGCTCCCCGCGGCCGTTCACCTCGGCCTCCGGTGAGACGCTGTGGAGCACCGAGGCCTGGTACACCCTCAACGAGATGCCCGGCAAGCAGCCGCCGGCGGCCACCCTGTACGAGGCCGAGGAGGCGCGGCTGACGGGGAAGGCGGGCATCAACACCGACCACGCCGGCTACTCCGGCAGCGGCTTCGTCGACCGCTACGCCACCGAGGGCAAGGCCACCACGACGTTCGACGTGACCGTCCCCAAGGCAGGCACCTACGACGTGGGCCTGCGCTACTCCAACGGCCCGAACCCCTTCGAGGGCACCAAGTCGCTCTCCCTGTACGCCGACGGGAAGAAGGTCCGCCAGACCCAGCTCCCCTCCACCGGGGACTGGGACACCTGGTCCACCCGGACCGAGTCACTGCGGCTGCGCGCCGGACACAACACGGTCTCCTACCGCTACGACCCCGGCGACACCGGGCACGTCAACCTCGACCTGATCACCGTGCGCCCGCACGGCGCCCCGGTCGCCCTGTTCGACGGCACCGCCGCCTCCCAGGAACAGTGGCAGCACACGGACGGCAGGAAGGTGGCCTGGCCGCTGGCCGAGGAGCGGTCGATGGAGGTCTGCTGCGGCGACATCCGCACCAAGGACGCCTACCAGGACTTCAAACTGCACGTGGAGTTCCGCGTACCCCTGCTGCCGGACGACGTGACCGGCCAGGACCGCGGCAACAGCGGCATCTACCTCCAGGACCGCTACGAGCTGCAGATCCTCGACTCCTACGGTGACACCACCCTGGACACCAACGAGGCCGGGGCGATCTACCTGAAGAAGGCACCCGACACCAACGCGGCGACGGCCCCGGAGACCTGGCAGACGTACGACATCGTCTTCCGTGCCGCCCGCTTCGACGAGAACGGCGCCAAGACCGCCGACGCGCGGGTGACGGTGGTGTGGAACGGCAGGACGGTCCACGACGACGTCGCGCTCGACGGGCCCACCGCGGCGGGCCGGGCCGAGACACCGGCCGCCGGGGCGATCCGGCTGCAGGACCACGGGAACAAGGTCCGGTTCCGCGACATCCGGGTCGAACCGCTGGACTGACCCGCAGCCGTGCGGGGCGGCCCCTGACGGCCGCCCCGCACCTCCCGCCCCACCGGACGGTGGGTCCGAGTTCCCCGGACGCCTGTGGGTAGGGTGAATCGAGAACTGCCCTGCCCGTCGAACAAGGAGCGGAATTGAGCGAGCCGGCGTCCATCGCCCTGCAGAAGGAGATCGCCCGGGAACTGGAGGTCGCGGAGACCTTCGACGCCGAACAGGAGATCGAGCGCCGGGTGGCCTTCCTCGCCGAGCGGCTGACCTCCACCGGTCTGCGCGCGCTCGTGCTCGGGATCAGCGGCGGGGTGGACTCGACCACCGCGGGCAGACTGTGCCAGCTCGCCGTGGAGCGGGCCCGCGCCGCGGGGCACGAGGCCCGTTTCTACGCGATGCGGCTGCCGCACGGCGTCCAGGCCGACGAGCACGACGCCCAGCTCGCCCTGTCGTTCATCCGGGCCGACCACGTACTGACCGTGGACATCAAGCCCGCGAGCGACGCTGCGCTCGACGCCCTGCTCGCCGCCGACGTGGCCTTCCGCGACGCGAGCCACCAGGACTTCGTGCACGGCAACATCAAGGCCCGGCAGCGCATGATCGCGCAGTACGCGGTGGCCGGGGCGCACGGCGGCCTGGTCGTCGGCACCGACCACGCGGCCGAGGCGGTCTCCGGCTTCTTCACCAAGTTCGGCGACGGTGCCGCCGACCTCGTACCGCTGACGGGCCTCACCAAGCGCCGGGTGCGTGCCGTCGCGGACGCGCTGGGAGCGCCCGCCGAGCTGGTCCGGAAGGTGCCGACGGCCGACCTGGAGACCCTCGATCCGGGCAAGGCCGACGAGGATGCCCTCGGCGTGACCTACGAGGAGATCGACGACTTCCTGGAGGGCAAGCCGGTGAAGGAGCAGGTCTTCGAGACGATCCTCACCCGCTACCGGCAGACCGACCACAAGCGCCGGCTGCCGATCGCTCCCTGACCGCCGGCCACCGCGCCGGGTCTGTCCTTTATGTGCGGTTTGCCGGAACCGGCCTTAGTCTGTCCAAGGGTGCCCGAACCAGGGCCGACACCGGCCAAAGAGGCGGAGCGAACATGGCGGACTTCATCGGCGCGGTGGACCAGGGGACCACCAGCACGCGGTTCATGATCTTCGACCACGGGGGCAACGAGGTCGCGAAGCACCAGTTGGAGCACGAGCAGATCCTCCCGCGCTCCGGATGGGTGGAGCACGACCCGGTGGAGATCTGGGAGCGCACCAACTCGGTGATGCAGAACGCCCTGCGCAACGGCGGACTGTCGGGGAACGACCTGGCGGCCATCGGCATCACCAACCAGCGCGAGACCACGGTGGTCTGGGACCCGCGCACCGGCCGCCCCTACTACAACGCCATCGTGTGGCAGGACACCCGCACCGACGCCATCGCGGCCAACCTGGAGCGGTCGGGCCGGGGCGACGTCATCCGCCGCAAGGCGGGGCTGCCGCCCGCGACGTACTTCTCCGGCGGGAAGATCCAGTGGATCCTCGAGAACGTCGACGGCGTCCGCGAGGCGGCGGAACAGGGACACGCGGTGTTCGGCAACACGGACTCCTGGGTCCTGTGGAACCTGACCGGCGGCCCCGACGGCGGCATCCACGCCACCGACGTGACCAACGCGAGCCGCACCATGCTGATGGACCTGGAGACGCTCGACTGGGACGACGAACTGCTGGGCTTCTTCGGCATCCCCCGCGGCATGCTGCCCACCATCAACCCGTCCTCGCACCGGGAGGCGTACGGCACGACCCGCACCTCCCGGCCGCTGCGCGCCGCCGTGCCCATCACCGGTGTGCTGGGCGACCAGCACGCGGCGACCGTCGGCCAGGTCTGCTTCTCGCCCGGCGAGGCCAAGAACACCTACGGCACCGGCAACTTCCTGGTCCTCAACACCGGCACCGAACTGGTCCGCTCCCAGCACGGCCTGCTGACGACCGTGGCCTACCAGTTCGGCGACAACCCCCCGGTCTACGCGCTGGAGGGCTCCATCGCGGTGACGGGGTCCGCCGTGCAGTGGCTGCGCGACCAGATGAAGATCATCAAGACCGCGGCCGAGAGCGAGGAACTCGCCCGCACCGTCGAGGACAACGGCGGCATGTACTTCGTTCCCGCCTTCTCCGGCCTGTTCGCCCCGTACTGGCGCTCCGACGCGCGCGGCGCGATCGTCGGCCTCGCCCGGTACAACGACAACGCGCACCTGGCCCGGGCGACGCTGGAGGCCATCTGCTACCAGAGCCGCGACGTCGTCGAGGCCATGGAGCAGGACTCCTCGGTCCACCTGGACGTGCTCAGGGTCGACGGCGGGGTGACCGCCAACGACCTGTGCATGCAGATCCAGGCGGACGTGCTCGGCGTTCCCGTCAGCCGCCCGGTCGTCGCGGAGACCACCGCCCTCGGCGCGGCCTACGCGGCGGGGCTGGCCACGGGCTTCTGGCGGGACACCGACGAACTGCGCACTCACTGGAGCGAGTCCAGGCGCTGGGAGCCGCGGTGGTCCGAGGAGAGGCGCGCGGAGGGGTACGCGGGCTGGAAGATGGCGGTCGAACGCACCCTCGACTGGGTCAAGGTCCCCGAAAGCTGATCCGGGACCGGTGCGACCGGCACCGGGCGGGCCGGGCCCCACCCTCGCGAATGCGGTCGCGCCCGGGCGGGCGGTGGTGTTGGCTGTCGGGCGTGGATCTATTCAACCGCTCCTGGTCGGCGCTGCTCGCCGCGGTCGCCGACCTCTCCGACGAGGACTTCGCCCGGCCCTCCGGCTGCACCGGCTGGCTCGTCCGGGACCTGGTCTGCCACCTGGTCATCGACGCCCAAGACGTCCTGATCACCCTGGCCACCCCGACCGCCGAGGAGCCGACCCGGGACGCGGTGACCTACTGGCGGGTCGTCGAGCCCCCGACCGGGGACGACCCGCTCGACGCGCTCGTCGTCCGCCTGGCCGCCGCCTACGAGCAGCCGGGGCTGCTCAAGTTCCATCTCGACGACGTCGGTTCCGCCGCCGGGCGCGCCGCGGCGCTCGCGGATCCCACGGGCAGGGTCGGCACCCAGGGCCAGGTGCTCACGGCCGGCGACTACCTCTCCGCGTACGTCCTGGAATGGTCCCTGCACCATCTCGACCTGGTCGCGCACCTCCCGGAGGCGGCGGCGCCGCCCGCGGAGGGGCTCGGGCGCTCGCGGGAACTGCTGGAGGGCGTCGTCGGTGCGGCGTTCCCCGCCTCGTTCACCGACCGGGACGCGCTGCTGATCGGCACCGGACGGCGGACGCCGACCGCGGCGGAGACGGCCGCGCTGGGCGCGTTGGCGGCGCGGCTCCCCTTCCCGGTCGGCTGACCCGCCGCGTCCCGCGCGCCGGGCCGGGCCGGTGGGCCGTCCGGCGGTTGGCCCGGCGGGCGGTCCGGTGAGCCGGTGGCCCACCAGCGGCGGTCCGGTGAGCCAGGGAACCGTCCGGCGGCGGTCCGGCGGTTCCGGTGGCCGTCCGGTGGCCCACCAGCGGCGGTCCGGTGAGCCAGGGAACCGTCCGGCGGCGGTCCGGTGGGCCGGTGGCCGTCCGGCAGCGGTCCGGTGGTGCGGCGGCCGTCCGGCGGCGGTCCCGTGGGCCCGCCGGCCGTTCGGTGGGCCGGGGGGGCCATGGGCCGGTCGGTGGGCCCGTAGGCCGTCCGGCGGTTCCGGTGGCCGTCCGGCGGCCCTCCTGGGGCGGGCCGGTGAGCCGAGGGGCGTTCCGGCGGCGGTCAGGTGAGCCCTTAGGCCGTTCGCCGGCCCGGTGGGCCGCCCGGCGGCCTTCCCGTGGGCGGTCCGGGGCCCGGGTAGGCCGGGCGGTGGGCCGGTGGGTCCGTGGAGGTCGGTCGGGGGGGGGCCGGTGGGTCCGTGGGGGTCGGTCGGGGGGTCGTCCGATTGGACGACAGGGCCGTCGTCCGTCCGGCCGGGGGGAAGGAGCCGGTGCGTCGACCCGCGTGGTTGCTCCGCGGGCCCAAGCTGGAGGCATACGTCCCCGACACCGCGGAGCTGTCCCACCATGACCGCCAAGCCACCCACCCCCGCCGACCTCGCCCTGTCGGACGCCGTTCGCCGCGGTGACGCCGACGCCGCCCGGGCGGCGCTGCGGGCCGGTGCCGACCGGGAGCTGCGCGACGAACAGGGCCGCACGCCGCTGCTGCGGGCGGCCCTGGCCGACCGGGTCGCGGTCGCCGAGGTCCTGGTCGCGGCCGGCGCGGACGTCAACGCGCAGGACGCGCGGGACGACAGCGCGTGGCTGGTCACCGGGGTCACGGGCAGCGTCGCGATGATGCGGGCGCTGCTGCCCGGCGGTCCGGACCTCACGCTCACCAACCGCTTCGGCGGCGTCTCGGTGATCCCGGCGAGCGAACGGGGCCACGTGGCCTACGTGCGGACGGTGCTCGCCGAGACGGACATCGACGTCGACCACGTCAATCGGCTCGGCTGGACGGCGCTCCTCGAAGCGGTCGTCCTCGGCGACGGCGACCGTACGCACCTGGACGTCGTGGCCGCCCTGCTCGCCGCGGGCGCCGACCCCTCACTGCCGGACGGCGACGGTCTCACGGCCCGTGCCCATGCCGAGCGCAGGGGCTTCGTGGCCATCGCGGACCTGCTGCGCCGGGCCGAGTCACGCGCGGAGGGTGGCCGGCGGTGAACCGGCGTTCCCTCGCGGGCCGCCTCGCCGCCCTGGCCGCCCTCACCGCGACGCTGGCGGGATGCGCGTCGGACGGAGGCGGCGACAGGTCCGTGTCCCCGGCGCCCACCCCGCCCTCCACCACAGCACCGCGCACTCCGGAAGGCACCCTGCTGGTCACGGACTTCGGCGCCGACACCGTCACCTTCGTCGACCCCGCCGGGCGGGGCGATGCGGCCGATCTGGGCTCGGTACGGGTCGGGACGGCGCCGTACGGGATCGCCCTGGGCGAGGACGGCACGGCGTGGGTGGCGACCGCGGAAGGCGTGGCCGCCGTGGACACCCGCACCCGCGAGCGCACCGCCCTCATCCCCTACCGGACGGACACGGGACCCGTGACGACGGGCGAGTACCGGGGCGGCGGCATGGGCATCGCCCTGTCCCCCGACGGCCGCCGCCTCTACGTCGGAGTCAACGTCCCCGGCGGCAACGGCACGCTGGAGGTGGTCGACACCGGGCGGCGGCAGGTGACGCGGGTCGTGCCGGTCGGCCGCCGCCCCTTCGACGTCGACGTCTCGCGTGACGGGCGGCAGGTCTACGCGACCAACCACGACTCGTTCGACGTGAGCGTCGTCGACACCGACGCCTGGACGACCCGCCGCATCGAGGTCGCCCCGTACGGCACGGAGGGCGGCCTCGGCTCCTGGCTCAAGCCGCACTACACCGCCGTACGCCCCTCCGACGGAGCCCTGCTGCTGCCCTTCGAGGGCGAGCGCCTGGCGGTGGTCGACCCCGGCACCGGGCGCGTCGACATCGAGGACATGACCGCCGACACCCACCAGCACGGCGTCACGGCGGGCACCGACGGCACGCTCTACGTGGTGGGTACCGGCCCGATCGACCCGGACGAGGACGACGGCCCGTCCCTGACCGTCCGCACGCCCGACGGCGACGAACGGATCATCCCCCTGGACGGCCCGCACGAGACCGTCGCCCTCTCCGCCGACGGCGGCACCGCCTACGTCTCGGGCGGCTTCACCCGCGACGGCTACTGGAACGGCCTGAGCGTCGTCGAGGTCGGCACCGGCCGGGTGACCCGGCTGCCGGTGGGCGAGCGGCCCCTGGCCGTCGCGGTCCTCGGCGACGGCCAGGGGCCGCCTCGTCCGGCATGACAGTGCCTGCCCTCGCGTAGACTCCGCGGCATGGGTCGATGGGAGCCGAACGCGCGCGGCCGCCTGGAGCAGGCGGCGCTGGAGCTGTACGTGGAGCGCGGCTACGAGCAGACCCCCGTGGCCGAGATCACCAAGCGTGCGGGCCTGACGGAACGGACGTTCTTCCGGCACTTCGCGGACAAGCGCGAGGTCCTCTTCGGCGGTTCCGGCCGGCTGGAGGAGCTGTGCGTGGGCGCCGTCGCCGCGGCACCTCCGACGGCGACGCCGATGGAGGCGGTGGCCGCGGCCCTCGGCGCCGCGGCGGGCGCCTTCGAGGAGCGCGGCGATCTGGTCCGCCTGCGGCAGGGCGTCATCGACGCCAACGCGGAGCTGCGGGAGAGGGAGCTGACCAAGCTCGCGTCCCTGTCCGGCGCGCTCACCGGCGCGCTGCGTGAGCGCGGCGTGGACGAGCTGACGGCGCGGCTGGCCGCCGAGGCGGCGATCGCCGTACTCAAGGTCGCCTTCGGCCGCTGGATCGACGAGGAGCGGAAGCCGGCTCTGCGACCGCTGCTCACCGAGTGCTTCGACGTGCTGCGCGCCCTGTCCGAACGGTCCGGGCCGCCGGCTCTCTAGCCGGCGCCCGACGGCCGTTCGAAGAAGGTCTCCTTTACCACCGTTGACGTGCTGTTCGCGCAGCTCCCGGGCTACGTTGAACGAGGTACTGATCACCCGCGCTGAGAGGACACCATGTCCACCGACGGCCCGTACGAGATCCTGGACGACCGCTTCCGCATCGGACGCTGTGCGAACGGAGACAGCAGGCTGGAGGTCCTGTACGACGGCTGCCGCTGGGCCGAGGGCCCGCTGTACCTACCCGCCTGGCGCCAGCTGATCTGGAGCGACATCCCCAACGACCGCATCCTGCGCTGGGACGAGGCCACCGGCTCGGTCGGCGTCTTCCGCACTCCGGCGGGCCACAGCAACGGCAACACCCTCGACCGGCGGGGCCGCCTGGTCACCTGCGAGCAGGGAAACCGGCGAGTCACCCGCACCGAACCCGACGGGACGGTGACCGTCCTCGCCGAGCGCTTCGACGGCAGGCGGCTCAACAGTCCGAACGACTCCGTCGTCCGCTCGGACGGCACCATCTGGTTCTCCGACCCGGACTTCGGCATCACCAGCGACTACGAGGGCCATCGTGCCGAGTCCGAGATCGGCGCGTGCAACGTGTACCGGATCGACCCGGTGTCCGGGGACGTACACCTCGCCGCCGACGGGTTCGACGGGCCCAACGGCGTGATCCTCTCCCCCGACGAGCGGCGGCTGTTCGTCTCCGACTCGCGGGCCGCCCGGATCCACGCGTTCGACGTCCGGGAGGACGGCACCCTGTCCGGCCGGAGGGTCTTCGCCGAGGGCCGGGGGGACGTGCACTTCGACAACATCCGCTTCGACGACGAGGGCCGCCTGTGGGCCGCCGCACTGCACGACGGCGTCCACTGCTACGACCCCGACGGCACGCTCATCGGCCGTCTCCGCGTGCCCGAGCCCGTCTCCAACATCACCTTCGGCGGTCCGAAGGACAACCGTCTGTTCATCACGGCCACCACGTCCCTGTACTCACTGGTGATGTCGGTGACGGGCGCGCCGCGCGTCTGAGGGGCGCCACCGTCCCGACGGCATCCCGGCCCCGGCCGGGCCCGTCGGTGTCCGTCAGCCAACCGGTGTACAGAAAGGGGCCGTTGCGACGTAGGTTGTGGTCAAGCACCCACGCCTCGGCTGAAAGACGGACCGCACCCATGAGCGACCCCTCGACGACTCCCGGCCACGCCGCGCAGCAGAAGATCGACACGTCCGTGCCGCACTCGGCCCGGATCTGGAACTACTGGCTCGGCGGGAAGGACAACTACCCGGTCGACGAGCAGGCCGGGGACGCCTACACCGCCGTCTTCCCCGGCATCGTCACCGTCGCCCGCAGCAGCCGCGCGTTCCTGCGCCGCAACATCACCCACCTGGTCGCCGAGGCGGGCATCCGGCAGTTCCTCGACATCGGCACCGGTCTGCCGACCGCCGACAACACCCACGAGGTCGCCCAGCGCATCGCGCCCGAGAGCCGGATCGTCTACGTCGACAACGACCCGATGGTCCTGGCCCACGCCCGCGCGCTGCTGTACTCCACCCCCGAGGGAGCGACCGCGTACATCGACTCCGACGTACTCGACCCCGACACCGTCCTCGCGGCGGCCGCCGAGACGCTGGACTTCGACAAGCCCATCGCCCTGATCCTCAGCAACATCCTGGGCCACATCCCGGACTACGACCGAGCGCGTTCCGTCGCCGCCCGGCTCGTCGGCGCCCTGCCGTCCGGCAGCTACCTCTCGATCAACGACGGCTCGCGCGGTATCGACCCGGAGTTCGACCGGGCCCAGGACGCCTACAACGAGAGCGGTGCCGCGCCGTACATCCTGCGCACCGTCGACCAGATCGCCGCGTTCTTCGACGGGCTGGAGCTGGTGGAGCCGGGCGTCGTCCCGGTGACCCAGTGGCGTCCGGACGCGGACGCCGACGACGCCAAGCCGATCGGCGAACACGGCGGACTCGCGCGCAAGCCCTGACGCGGACGACCTGACCCGCGCCGGACCGAGAGGAACCCGCACCATGTCCGCATGGCCGTTGCCCGAGTCGTTCGCCGGCGCCTCGGGCACCGTCCGCTGGAACCGGCTGGGCGCCCCGGACGGGCGCCCGCTGGTGCTGCTGCACGGCACGCCGTTCTCCTCGTACGTCTGGCGCGCGGTGGCCCGCTCGCTGGGGCGTCACCATCAGGTGTTCGTCTGGGACATGCCCGGCTACGGGCTGTCGGAGAAGAGCGCCGGACAGGACGTGTCCCTGGCCGCGCAGGGCCAGGTCTTCGCCCGGCTGCTGGACCACTGGGGGCTGGCGGAGCCCCTCGTGGCCGCGCACGACTTCGGCGGCGCCGTCGCCCTGCGGGCGCATCTGCTGCACGGCGCCCGGTACGGGGCGCTCGCCCTGGTCGACCCGGTCGCGCTGGCGCCCTGGGGGTCGCCGTTCTTCCGGCTCGTCCGCGAGCACGCCGAGGTCTTCGAGCAGCTGCCCGAGGCGCTGCACCGGGCGCTGGTGCGCGAGTACGTCGGCTCCACCGGCGGCCCGGGACTGCACCCGGCGGTCCTGGACCGGCTGGTCGAACCCTGGCTCGGCGAAACGGGGCGGCCGGCCTTCTACCGGCAGATCGCCCAGGCGGACCAGCGGTACACGGACGAGATCCAGGACGGGTATGCGGGGATCGACGTCCCGACGCTGATCTGCTGGGGCGAGGAGGACGCCTGGATCCCCGTGGCCAAGGGCCGCGAACTGGCCGGTCTCGTCCCCGGTGCCCGGTGGGAGCCGATCGCCCACGCGGGCCATCTGGTCCAGGAGGACGCGCCCGCCGAGCTGACGGCCGCCCTGCTCGACTTCTTCCGCGGCGTTCGCTGACGGCCGCCCGTCCCGCGCGTCGCCCGTCCCTCGCGGGACGACATGCCACAGGGCGGGGTCCCGGGGGAACGAGCGTTCCCCAGGACCCCGCCCTGCTCGGCGATCTCCCGATCAGGCGGGGGTGATGTTCTCCGCCTGCGGGCCCTTCTGGCCCTGGGTGATGTCGAAGGTGACGGCCTGGCCTTCCTGCAGCTCGCGGTAGCCCGTCGCGTTGATGTTGGAGTAGTGCGCGAAGACGTCGGGGCCGCCGCCGTCCTGCGCGATGAAGCCGAAGCCCTTTTCAGAGTTGAACCACTTGACGGTTCCGCTGGCCATGCCTTTTGCCTTTCAGCCGATATCGGATCCGCACCGCGCGAACCCGGAGGTGGTCGTCCTGGTCCTCCGGCATTGCACAGCAAACCGCCCGCACTCCGGCGCGGGCGGTCTGGGCGAACCACGACATCTGCTGCTGACGCTACACGGCATGTCCGAGCCCCACCAGTGAGTAAGGGGTGTGAGCACGAACCTTGTTGCCGACACGCGGCCTCGGTCCCCGCCGCGCGGCCCGCCGCTGCGCCATCCGGGGGAGACGGCGAGGCGGCCGCACACCCCGGTTCCTGAAGTGGTCTAGCTATGAAGAGTCCACCCACGGAGTCGGAGATCGATATGACCGTCAGGAAAGCGCTGGCCCTGGTGATCGGCGCTGTCATGTGCACCGGCGTGCTGGCCACCGGCTGCACCGGGGAGCCCGCGGGCGTCTCCTCGCAGGACGCGCACGCACCCGCGAGTTCCGCGGCCCCGCGCCCCGCTCCCCCGCGCTCCTTCCCCCGTCCGCTGCCCGGGGTCGGGCCGGTCATGCGGGACCGCCTCCCGGACGGCACCCGGCAGGCCCTCGTGGTCACCGGCGAGACCGAGGACTCCTCGGACGCACAGGTGGTGCTCTACGAGCAGTACCCGGCCGAGGGCTGGCGCGCGGTCGCCGGTCCCTGGCCCGCCCACAACGGCCTGCGGGGCTGGACCGACGCCCACGAGGCGGGCGACCTGCACACGCCCATCGGCGTCTTCGGCCTCAGTGACGCCGGGGGCCGGCTGCCCGACCCGGGCACCCTGCTCCCCTATGACGAGGACCCGGAGTTCTCCGTGTCGGGTACCGGGTACCTGGGTGAGCCCCTGGAGGGGTCTTTCGACTACGTGGTCGCCATCGACTACAACCGGGTGCCGGGCACCACCCCGCTGGACAAGACCCGCCCCATGGGCGAGGACAGGGGCGGCGGGGTCTGGGTCCACGTGGACCACGACGGGCCGACCAACGCCTGCGTGTCCCTCAGCGAGGAGCACATGCGTGCGCTGCTGACGGCCCTGGACCCGGGCAAGGAGCCCGTCATCGTCATGGGCCCTCGGGAGGTTCTGGCGCGGTAGGCCGCCGCGGAGGGACGACCGCCCTCAGGGCGTGGTGCCCGTGGGCCGTGCTCAGCCGACGGGCGGCATGTCGGTGGGCGCCGAGTCCAGACCGGGCCTGCGCTCACGCCAGGCGCCCCGGGTGAAGTCCGGGATCTCGACGGGGCGGCCGCCCTTGGCCAGCGACATGACGCTGAGCGGGACGGGCGAGCACCAGGCGGCCGAGTCGTAGACGTCGATGTCCGGTACCAGACCCGCGCGCATCAGCTGGACCGTGCGCCACTGCAGGACGTAGTCCATGCCGCCGTGGCCGCCGTTGTTCGCGGCGTCGTCGCCGACCTTCTGCCACAGCCAGTGGTCGTACTCCTTGCGGTAGCCCTCGAAGTCGCGCCAGGTGTGGCCGCTGTGGTCCGGCTCCACGTAGATGCGGGCGCCGGTCGGGGCGGGTCCGGCGTAGTCCTCGACGATGCCCCGGCTGCCCGCGAGGGTGTTGATCCGGCTGTAGGGCCGGGGCGAACTCACGTCGTGCTCCGCGCGGATCGTCCTGCCCTTCGCCGTTTCGATCATGCAGGTGACCAGGTCACCGTTGATGTAGGTCTCCTTCCAGGACGGGTGGTCCCGTGGGACGAAGCGGGCCCGGTAGTCGGCCAGCCCCTTCGGGGCCGTCGCGGTGGCGCGCAGGGTGGTCATGCGGTCGCCGCGGTTGACGTCCATGGCCGCCGCGATCGGGGCCAGCCCGTGCATGGGGTAGAAGGAGGCGGTGCTGCGGGTGTGCCACAGCCGTCGCCAGGAGTCGGTGTAGTAGGTGTCCGAGAAGAGCAGTTCGCGCAGGTCGTGCAGGTAGCCTCCGTGGCCGTTGGTGAGGTCTCCGAACAGGCCGTCGTGCGCCGCCTTCAGCATGGCCAGTTCGTTGCGGCCGTAGTTGCAGTTCTCGGACAGGAGCAGGTGCCTGCGGGTGCGCTCGGAGGTGTCGACGAGGTCCCACAGCTGGCGCAGCTCGGTCGCGATGGGCAGTTCCACGACGGCGTGCCTGCCGCTGAGCAGCGCCGCCCGGCCGTGCTCGTAGTGGAACTCCCAGGGCGTGGCGACGTACACGAGGTCGATGTCGTCGCGGCGGAGCATCCGGGCGTAGGAGTCGGCGGAGCCGCCGTACTCGGCGGGACGCGGGTGGCCCTTGCTTTCCAGGCGGTCGGCGGCACGCTGGGCCCGGTCGGCGCGGATGTCGCAGACGGCGGTCACGGTGCAGCCGGGCACGGCCGCCCAGCCGGTGATCATGCCGCCGCCCCGGTTGCCGAGGCCGATGACCGCGACGCGGACGGTTCTGTGGGCGGCGAAGGGCACGCCGGTCATCGACTTCTGGCCGGGCCTGCGGCGGGGCGCCTGTTCGGCCGCCGACGCGGACGGGGCGGCGGCCCCGATCCCGGCCGCGAGGGCACCGGTGGCGGCGGCGGAGCCCAGGAGCAGTCGGCGTGAGACAGCGGGCGTTTCGGACATGACGGCAACACTCCTCGTGGCGGTTCGCATCACGTTCGGGGCGCGGTCGGGCAACGTCGGGCTGTCGAACACTTTCGGGGCATGACTCTGCGGGGTCAGCCGAGACATGTCAATACGTGCTCGATACAAAGCCGTTCCGAGCACTTACGCGCACCTGGGGTGCCGCTACATCCCGTCCTGCACCACCCCGCGAGTGGAGAGCGTGACGGGGTCCTTGGTGGTGAAGTCCCCCGGCGGGATGCCCGGATGGTGGCCGTGGTCCGACGGCGGCGTCCGGTCACGCGGGCCCAGGGTGAGCCGGGAGACGATCCGGTAGCGGTCGCCCCGGTAGAGGGAGTGCACGTACTCGACGGGCCGGCCCCCGGTGTCGGTGGTCAGGCGCTCGAAGAGCAGCGCCGGGGAGAGTTCGGGCACGTCGAGCAGGTCGGCCTCGGCGCGGGTGACCACGGTGGGTTCGATGGACTGCACGGCCTCGCTGACCCGGACGTCGTGCCGCTCGCCCAGGTGCTCGTACAGGTCGCCCTGCTCCAGTTCCTCACTGGTCAGGTCCGAGACGAGGTCGGCCGGCACGTGCAGGTACTCGATGGCCATGGGCGAGCCGTCGACCAGCCGCAGACGTGCCACGTAGTGGATCCGCGCCGCCGGCGACATGCGCAGCTTGCGGCCCACCCGGGCGCCCGCGGGCAGGGTGCGGACCTCAAGGAGCCTGCTGGTCCAGGCGCCCGCGGCCTGGGGGAGGCTGAAGGCCCGGCGGTCGGAGACCAGTTCCTGGGTGATCTTCTCGGCGGCGACGAACATGCCCCGGCCGTGCTCGCGCACCAGCAGCCCGGCGACCACGAGTTCGTCGACCGCGGCGCGCAACGTCGGCCGGGACACGCCGAGTTCGGCGCACAGGGTGCGCTCGGAGGGGATGGCGTCCCCGGGGCGCCGTTCCTCGATGAGTTCCAGGATGGCGTCGCGGACGCGCTCCCGCTTGAGCACCGCACCCGAGGCGGCGGCGTCGATCTCCATGCAGTACTCCCGTAACTGGTCTGCTGGTCAGCCGAGCTTACCTGTCCACATCAGGCGCAAACCAGCCACTCCCCGCATCCCGATCGGCCGAAAACCCGGGCATACGGGAGGGGTTGACGCCCTCATTGGTCCATGCCACCTTCGACCAACGCCGACTGGTAAGCCCAGCGCCCCTTACTGGTCAAGTGTGGGTGCGTCGTCCCTTCCAGCTCTCCCAGAGGTGAACCGTGAAGTACCGTTCGCTCGCCCTGCTCTCCGCGCTGGTGCTCAGCGCCGGGCTCGCCGCCTGCTCCTCGTCCGGCGGCTCCTCCGACGGCGCCGGGGACGGCAGGACCGCCCTCGACGTGTGGCTCATGCGTGACAGCGTCTCGGCGAAGTTCCAGAAGGAGTTCGAGACGGGCTTCGAGAAGGCCCACCCCGACATCGACGTGAAGATCCAGATCCAGGAGTGGGAAGGCATAGGCGAGAAGGTGACCGCGGCCCTGGCCAGCAACGACGCCCCGGACGTCATCGAGGTCGGCAACACCCAGGTCGCCCAGTACGCCCAGAGCGGCGGCCTCACCGACTTCTCCGACCGGGTCGGGGACTTGGGCGGCGCCGACTGGCTGGAAGGTCTCGCGGAGCCCGGGTCGTACGAGGGCAAGCAGTACGGCATTCCCTACTACGCGGCCAACCGGGTGGTCATCCACCGCACCGACCTGTTCGAGAAGGCCGGGATCGATCCCGCGCGGATCAGGACCAGGGACCAGTGGATCGAGGCCACCCGCAAGCTGAACACGGGCGGGACCCAGGGCATCTACCTGCCGGGGCAGAACTGGTACGTGCTGTCCGGCTTCGTCTGGGACGAGGGCGGCGACCTGGCCGTGAAGTCCGACGGCGAGTGGAAGGGCGGTCTCGACAGCCCCGGGGCACTGCGGGCCATGGACTTCTACCGGCGCCTCCAGGCCCTCGGCAAGGGCCCCAAGGACTCGGACGAGGCCCGGCCTCCGCAGGCGGAGGTGATGGCGAAGGGGCAGGTCGCACAGATCATCGCCGTGCCGGGCGGGGCGAAGGTCATCGAGGAGCAGAACCCCGAGCTCAAGGGAAAGCTGGGATTCTTCCCGATCCCCGGCAAGACCGCCGACCGTCCGGGCGCCGTCTTCACCGGCGGCTCCGACCTCGTCGTCCCGGCCGTCGCCGCACACCAGGAGGAGGCGTTCACCCTCATCCGCGAGCTGACCGGTGACGCCTGGCAGAAGAAGCTCGCCGTCGCCATGAGCTACGTACCGAACAAGACCACCCTGGCGGGCGCCGTGGCCGACGACCCGGGCACGGCGGCCATGGCGGCCGGCGCCGCGAACGGCCACGCCACGCCCAACACGCCCCAGTGGGCGGCGGTCGAGGCCAAGAACCCGGTCAAGGAGTACACGACGGCCGTGCTCACCGGCAAGGACGCCGAGTCCGCCGCGGCCGGGGCGTCCCGGACCATCACCGAGACGCTGGGCAGCGACTCCTGACCGCCGTCGTCCCCGACACCACGACCACGAGACCAGGAGGCGACGTGTCGACCGTCCGTGAGCGGAGCGTGCCGCGCGGCACGGCGGGCCGGGGAGCCCTCTGGCCCTACCTGCTGGTCGCCCCCGCCGTGCTGGGCATGCTGTACCTGCTGCTCTATCCGCTGGCCCGCGCCGTGCTCATCTCCTTCCAGGACTTCCGGCTGCGTCAACTCATCCTGGGTGACGCCGAGTTCGTGGGTCTGCGCAACTACCGGACGCTGCTCGGCGACCCGGAGTTCTGGGAGGTGGTGCGCCGCACCTTCGTGTTCATGGCGGTCAACGTCGTCGCGATCATGGTGCTGTCCACCCTGGTCGCGCTGATGACCGAGCGGCTGGGCCGGGCGGCCAGGACCGTGGTGCTCAGCTCCCTGGTCCTGGTCTGGGCGGTACCGGTGGTCGCGGCCACCACCGTGTTCCAGTGGCTGTTCCACTCCGAGTTCGGCATCGTCAACGAGACCCTCACCGGCCTCGGATTCGAGTCGTACGAGGGCTATCCCTGGTTCGCGCACGGCGGGGCCGCGTTCGGCATCGTGGTGGTGCTGATCGTCTGGCAGTCCGTGCCGTTCGCCGCGATCACGCTCTACTCGGCGCTGGTCACGGTGCCGGCGGAACTGTACGAGTCGGCGCGCATGGACGGCGCGGGGGCCGCCCGCGTCTTCCGTTCCGTCACGTTCCCGCTGGTCCGGCCGATCTTCATGCTGGTCCTGTCCCTCGAAGTGATCTGGACGTTCAAGGCGTTCGTGCAGATCTGGGTGATGACCCGCGGCGGGCCGGGAGAGGCCACCACCATCCTGCCGGTGTACGCCGTGCAGACCGCGCTGGCACACCAGCGCTACGACCTGGGCTCGGCCGCCTCGATGCTCACGGTCCTGCTGATGAGCGGCGTCCTGGTCCTCTACTTCCGCCAACTGTTCCGTCAGGAGGGCGAGCAGCCGTGAGCACCCCGCGTCCCCGTCCCCCCGTGCGCCGCGCGCTGCGCCGCCTCCCGCTGAACGCCGCCGCCGCGCTCACCGTGGTGGTCTGCCTGTTCCCCGTGTACTGGATGGTCACGACCGCGTTCACACCGTCGACGGACATCCAGTCCTACGACCCCCGGCTGGTGCCGCGCGCCTGGACCCTCGAGCACTTCCGCGAGGCGGTCGGCGCCGACGGCTTCGCGCTGTTCTGGCGCAACAGCCTCCTGGTCACCCTGAGCGCGGTCCTGCTCGCCCTGCTGGTCGCCCTCGGCGCCGCCTACGCCGTGGCCCGCATGCGCTGGCGCGGGCGCCGGCAGTTCATGCTGGCGGTGTTCGTCGCGCAGATGGCGCCCTGGGAGTCGCTGATCATCCCGGTCTACATCATCTCCCGCGACACCGGGATGCTGGACCGGCTCCCGACGCTGACCCTGATCTACTTCATGATCACGCTGCCGTTCACGGTGGTCGTGCTGCGGGGCTTCATCGCGGGCATCCCTCGGGAGCTGGAGGAGGCGGCACAGGTCGACGGCTGCACCCGGGCCGGGGCGTTCCGCAAGGTGGCGTTCCCGCTGCTGGCTCCGGGGCTCATGGCCACCTCGCTGTTCGGCTTCATCACCGCCTGGAACGAGTTCACCTACGCCAACTTCCTCATCATCAAGCAGCAGGACAGCCGCACGCTCCCGGTGTGGCTCTCCTCGTTCCAGTCGACCTTCGGCACCGACTGGGGGGCCACCATGGCGGCCGCCACGCTCTTCGCGCTCCCCGCGCTGATCATCTTCCTCTCCCTGCAACGGCATGTGACGGCCGGGCTCGCCTCGGGAGGCGTCAAGGGCTGACCGCGTCAGCCGCCCGCCGTTCCCCGCCCCTCTCCCCCACCCTCGCGCACCGCCTTCCCGCCGTCACGCACCGCCCGCCCGCCGTAGCCCACCTCCGACCACCGGAGTCGCCCCGTGGACCTGCCACGCCCCGAACTGGCCCTCGTCCCCCGTCCCCGCCGCCTCTCCACCCGCTCCGGCCGCTTCCGCCTCGACGGCACGACCCGGCTGCGGGTCACCCCGGGGGCCGGTGCGGCCGCGGCCCTGCTGCGCACCCTCCTCGCCCCGGCCACCGGGCTGCGCCTGGACTCCGCGACCGACGGCGCCTTCGTGCTCGCCCTCGACCCGGCGCTGACCGGCCTCGGCGAGGAGGGGTACGGCCTGACCGTGAGCCCCCAGGGCGCCCTGCTGCGGGCCGCCCGCCCGGCCGGGCTCCTGCGCGGAGTGCAGACGGTGCGGCAGCTCATGCCCTACGACGCCCTGTCCGGGCGGCCGGTGCGCGGGGTGCCGTGGGAGCTGCCGGCCGTGGAGATCACCGACGTACCCCGCCACGCCTGGCGCGGTTCCATGCTCGACGTGGCCCGGCACTTCCAGCCGGTGTCCTATCTGCGGCGCTACGTCGACCTGCTCGCGCTGCACAAGCTGAACGTCCTCCACCTCCACCTCACCGACGACCAGGGCTGGCGGATGCCGGTGGCCGCCCGTCCCCGGCTCACCGAGGTCGGCGGCCGGCGCGCGGAGTCGATGGTGGGCCCCGCGGGCAGCGACCGGTTCGACGGCGTGCCGCACGGCGGCTCCTACACCCGTGCCGAGCTGCGGGACCTGGTCGCGTACGCGGCGGAGCGGGGCGTGAGCGTACTGCCGGAGACCGGCGTGCCGGGGCACGTCCGCGCCGCCCTGGCCGCCTACCCCGAGCTGGGCACCGACCCCACCCGCCGACTGGACGTGTGGACGCGCTGGGGCGTGTGCGAGAACGTCCTGGGCACCGGCGAGCACGTCCTGGACTTCTTCCGCACCGTCCTGGACGAGGTGATGGACGTCTTCCCCTCGCCGTACGTGCACATCGGCGGGGACGAGGTCCCCACCACGGAGTGGGAACGGAGCCCGGCGGCGCGGGCCCGCGCCGCCCGGGAGCGGCTGGCGGGTCCCCGTGCGCTGCACCCCTGGTTCATCGCGCGGCTGTCCGAGCACCTGGTGCGCGCCGGACGCAGGCCGGTGGTCTGGGCCGAGAGCGGCGTAGCCCTCCCCCTGGACTGCACGGTGATGAGCTGGCGCGAACCGGCGCACGCCCGGGCGGCGGCCCTGCGCGGACACCAGGTCGTGCACGCCGACCACCGCGCGACCTACTTCGACTACGCGCGCGGCCCGGGCCCCGGCGAACCGCCCGCCCAGCCCGGGATGATCGTCGACCTGCGCGCCGTCCACGACGTGGACCTCGCACCGCCGACGCCGGAGGCGGCCTCCCGGGTGCTGGGCGCCCAGGGCCAGTTGTGGACGGAGTTCGTGCGGACCCCCGAGCACATCGAGTACCTCACCTTCCCCCGGCTGTGCGCGCTCGCCGACCGGGTCTGGGACGGCACGTCGGGCTGGCGGGACTTCACGGGCCGGCTGGCCGGGCACCGCGCCCGGCTGGACGCCCTGGACGTCCCGCACTCCGGCCCGCCGCCCGGGCTTCCCCTGACGTTCCCCCACACCACGCACCATCCACCGACGCTCCCGCGCCGCCGGGAGCCGTGCCGAAAGGATCCCGCATGAGAACCCGACCCACCGCGGGCCGCGCCCGCCTGGCGCTCGCCCTGTCCGTCCTCCTGGGCGGCGGTGCCCTGACCGCCCTCCCCGCCCACGCCGCTCCCGCCGCCGAGGGCGTCACCGTCCAGTACCGCACCAGCGCGAGCGGGGCCGCCGCGGACCAGGCGGAACCCTGGTTCAAGGTCCGCAACACCGGTTCGTCCACCGTGCGGTTGAGCGAGGTGAGGATCCGCTACTACTTCAAGGCGGACTCCCCGAGCGCCTCCTACCGCTTCGCCTGTTCCTGGGCGGTGCGCGGCTGCGCCGCCGTCACCGGCACGTTCGGCACCCTGGGCAACCCGACCGCGACGGCCGACCGCTACCTGGAGATCGGCTTCACGGCGGCGGCCGGCACCCTGGCCCCCGGCGCGGACACCGGTGACCTGCAGCTGCGCTTCCACCAGAGCAACTGGCAGACACTGCGCCAGAGCGACGACTACTCCTTCGGCGGCGGCCAGACCTCTTACGCGAACTGGGACAGGGTCACCGCCCAGCTGGCCGGCGCCACCGTCTGGGGGACGGCTCCCGAGGGCAACGACCCCACCGATCCGACGGACCCCACCGATCCGCCCGGCGGCGGCCAGAGCCTGTTCGACGACTTCGACTACGGCTCGCACGCCGATCCCGCGCTCTCCGCGCACGGCTGGAGCGTGCGCTCCGACTCCGGCGGGCCCGGCGTGCCCGGAGCCACCTGGGACCCGTCGAAGGTCACCTTCGTCTCCACGGGCGGCAACTCGGTGATGAACCTGGAGACCTCCACCGCCGGAACCGGTGCCTCCACCACGCAGACCGAGGTCCTGACCAAGTCGACGAAGTTCAAGAACGGCACCTACGCCGCGCGCGTCAAGTTCGCCGACACGCCCAAGTCGGGGCCCGACGGGGACCACTTGGTGCAGACCTTCTTCACCATCAACGACCTCAAGGCGCCGATGGCCGACGACTACGCCGAGTACGACTTCGAGTACCTGCCGAACGGCGGCTGGGGCGAGCCGTCGAACATCCTCTACACGACCTCCTGGGAGACCTACGACCCGGACCCCTGGCAGGCCGTCAACCAGCACTCCGAGCAGCGCGGCAGCTACGACGGCTGGCACGACCTGGTGGTGACCATCGACGCAGGTGCCATCACCTACTACGTGGACGGGCAGCTGTTCGGTACGCATGACGCGCAGTACCTGCCCGAGCGGCCGATGTCGATCAACTTCAACCAGTGGCTGATCGATCTGAACGGCCAGACCGCGACGTCCTCACGCGCCTACGACCAGCAGGTCGACTACGTCCTGCACGTCAAGGACCAGGTGCTCACCCCGGCCGAGGTGGCCGCGAAGGTCGCCGGGTACCGCGCCGCCGGTACCGGGTTCGTGGACGAGGTGCCCGCCCCGTGACCCCTGGCGGGGACGGTCAGAACAGCCGCTCCTGACCGGGCGCGGGCCGTCCCCGCCGGTGGCGCGGCCGGGTGCCGGGTGCCGGTGCCGTCTCGCCGAACAGCGGGGCGGTGCCGTACTCGTCGGGCTCGGCCGGGACGGTGGCGGGGCCGGTGCCCACGTTGAGGACCAGGGGGGCGTCCCGGTCGAAGTCGCCCGGCGTCATCGCCGTCCAGTCACGGTCCTGCCGCTCTCCCACGCACCGACACCTCTCTCGCGCCGCCCGCCGCGACCACGCGACGCTACCAGCCCCGCGGGAGCCGCGTGATCACGGCTCCCGTCCGGCTCGTATCCATCGTTCCCGGACATCCGGGAACCGACGCCTGATGATTGATTCTGCACCGTACGAGCTGATTTCGATCACCTTCATGCATGGCCTCTCTCGTTTCGAACCCTTGACAGGGCCTGGACCCGGTCGATTTACTCCCGGTCAACGCCGATGTCGTGTGATCGGCGGCAGAGGTACGCCCAGCCGGTAGCTGGCCTCGCGCCAGGAGCCCGGACTGAGTCGCCAGGACGTCCACGCGCGTCCGAGGCGGGGACGTGCCCACCATCCTCCGGAGCTCGAACGATGAGCCGTACACAGGTGCACACCCCCAGGAAGCCGGTACTGGCCGGCATAGGTGCCACCGCCGTCCTCGTCACCGCCGCCGCGCTCGTCCCGGGCAGCAGCCCGGCCGAGGCGGCGACCTACACCCCGCCCCCCGCCCACGCGGGCTTCGACTACCAGATCGGCGGCGCCTACACCCCGCCGGCCGGTGTGCGAGTGGTCAGCCGCGACCACACGGCCTCCCCGGCGCCGGGCCTGTACAACATCTGCTACGTCAACGCCTTCCAGGCCCAGCCCGGCGCCGAGCAGGACTGGGACGACGACCTGCTGCTGCGCGACGCGAACGGCGACGTCGTCTACGACACCGACTGGGGCGAGGCCTTCCTCGACATCCGCACCGCCGACAAGCGCGAGCGCATCGCCGAGAAGGTCGGCACCTGGATCGACGGCTGCGCCGACAAGGGCTTCCAGGCCGTCGAACCGGACAACTACGACAGCTACACCCGCGCGGGCGACCTGCTGGACGCCGCCGACGCACAGGGCCTGATCAAGCTGCTGGCCGAGCGCGCGCACTCCGACGGGCTGGCCATCGGGCAGAAGAACACGGTCGAGCTGGCCCCGAACCGCGAGCGGAAGGGGCTGGACTTCGCGGTCGCCGAGGAGTGCGGCGAGTGGGACGAGTGCGGCGACTACACCGCCGAGTTCGGCGACCGGGTGATCGTCATCGAGTACACCGCCAAGGGCCTTTCGAAGGCGTGCGCGGGTTTCGGCGACGAGCTGAGCATCGTCCGGCGCGACCTGGACGTGTCGCCGAAGGGCAGCAGCGGCTACGTCCGTGAGACCTGCTGACACCGCCCGACGGCCAGTCCAGTCCTTGGAGGTACAGATGGATGCGGTCCGACGTGCCGCGCGCCCCTCGCGCCGGGGTGTGCTGCGGGCCGGCGGTGGCGCCGCGCTCGCGGCGGTCGCGGGTACCGCGGTGACCGGCTGCGGTGCCGGTACGGACGACGGCGTCGCGGCCGACGGCACGGTCACCGTCGAGATGTGGCACGGCCAGGCGGACACGGCGAAGAAGGTCCTGGAAGGGCTCGTCGCCGACTTCGAGCGGGCCCACCCGAAGATCAGGGTGAAGCTGGGCGGCGGTGTGCTGTCGGACGTGATGCTGCAGAAGGTGACGGCCGCCCTCGCCGCCGGTTCCTACCCCGACATCGCCTACATCTTCGGGTCGGACCTGGCCCGGGTGGCCCGCAGCCCGCAGGTCGTGGACCTCACCGACATGGTCGGGGCGGGGCCCGTGCCGTGGAAGAACTACTGGGCCGCCTCCAGGGACGCCGTCACGCTCAACGGCAGGGTCAGGGCCGCTCCCGCGGTGCTCGACTCGCTCGCCGTGGTCTGCAACAAGAAGCTGTTCCGCGAGGCCGGTCTGCCCCTGCCGAAGGCGGGCTGGACCTGGCGGGACTTCGTCTCCTGTGCGCGCACGCTCACCGAGTCGGGCCGGGGCAGGTTCGGCACCGGCTGGCCGGGCACCGGCGACGAGGACACCGTGTGGCGCCTGTGGCCGCTGATCTGGGACCTGGGCGGCGACGTCGTCGACGACGGCGGCAAGGGCATCGGCTTCGCCGACACCGGTGCCCGGGCGCTTCAGGTGGTGGCCGACCTGGCCCGGGACAAGAGCGTGTACGTCGATCCCAAGCCCGGCAGTGAGCAGATGTACCAGGTGTTCCAGTCGGGCCGCATGGGCATGGTGGTCACCGGCCCGTGGCAGCTGCCCGACATCGAGACCGCCGGGGTCGACTACCACGTCGCTCCCCTGCCCTCCTTCAGTGGACGCCCGGTCACCATCTCGGGTCCGGACACCTGGACCGTGTTCGACAACGGCGAGGCCCGGTCCGAGGCCGCCCGGACCTTCCTGACCTGGCTGGCCCGGCCCGAGCAGGACGTGCGCTGGGACATCGAGGCCGGCAGCCTCCCGCTCAGCCGCCGCACCGAGGCCCTGCCCGCCTGGCAGGACAAGGTCGCCCGCACCGAGGGCCTGAACGTGTTCACCACGGCGTTGGAGACGGCGCGGGTGCGTCCCGTCCACCCGGCGTACCCGGAGGTCTCGCAGGCGCTGGGGCAGGCGGTCGTCGCCGTGCTCCTGGGACGCAGCACCCCCGAGAAGGCGCTGCGTTCCTGCGCCGACGAAGCCAACGCCGCCCTGCTCATCCCGCGTTGAGGAGCCACACCGCCATGCCGCGCCTCCCCCGCCCCATCACCGTAGAGGGCCCGCCGCCGGACCCACGGCCACTGCGCCGCAAGCGCCGGCGCGAAACCGGCACCGCCTGGGCGTTCGTCTCACCGGCGGTCCTGATCGTCCTCGGCCTGAGCATCGTCCCGGTCGTCTGGTCGCTGCTGCTGTCCTTCCAGGCCAGCGACCTGGTCACGCCCAGCCGCTGGGTCGGCCTGGACAACTACCGCGCCCTCGCCCAGGACCCGAACTTCAGCCAGGCGGTCCGCAACACCCTGCTCTACACGGTGCTGTACGTGCCGCTGAGCCTGCTGCTGGGACTGGCTCTCGCCATGGTCCTGAACCAGCGCATCCGCTTCGTCGGCCTCTACCGCACCCTGATCTTCGTGCCGTTCGTGCTCTCGGCGACCGCGCAGGGCGTGCTGTTCTCCTTCATCCTGGACCCGGAGTTCGGCGCCGCCAACTCGGTGCTGCACCGCCTCGGCGTCTCGTCGCAGGGCTTCCTGTCCGATCCCTCCCAAGCACTGCTCGTGCTGGTGGCGATCACGCTGTGGAGCGGCACCGGGTTCTGTGTCGTCGTCTACCTCGCCGCCCTCCAGGACGTGCCGCAGTCCCTGATCGAGGCCGCGCGCCTCGACGGCGCCGGGCGCCGGCACCTGCTGCGCCACGTCACGCTGCCCACGCTCACGCCGGTCACCGTCTTCCTGGTGCTGTGGCAGGCCATCCAGTCCCTCCAGGTCTTCGACCTCGTGTACGTCACCACCAAGGGCGGTCCGCTCGGTTCGACGACGGTGATCGTCTACTTCATCTGGGAGCAGGCCTTCAAGAACGCCACCGCCGGATACGGGGCCTCGGCCGCCTACGTCCTGGCCGTCGCCCTCGGCCTGGTCGCGGGTGCCGTCCGCATCCTCCGGCGTCGGGGACGCCACCGTCTCGAAGGGGCCCGATCATGACGGCGACCTCCACCCCGGGCACCGCGAAGGCCCTGGCGGCACAGCCCGCCGCCGCCGAACGGCGGCGCCCGCGACTCCCGTTCAGTCCCTGGCACCTGCTGCTCGCTCCGCTCGCGCTGGTCTTCGCCGTGCCGCTGGTCTGGCTGGTGCTCAGCTCGGTCATGAGCAACGCGGAGATCGACCGGTTCCCGCCGGCCCTGTGGCCGTCCGGCATCGACCTCGGCGGCTACCGCTATGTGCTGGGCAACGCGATGTTCCCCCGCTGGTTCGTCAACTCGCTGATCGTCTCCGCCGTCACGGTCGCCGCGAACCTCGTCTTCGGCTCGCTGGCCGGGTACGCCTTCGCCCGGATGCGGTTCGCGGGCTCCCGGGTGCTGATGGGGCTGATGCTGGCCACCATGGCGGTGCCGTTCCAGCTGACGATGATCCCGACCTTCCTGGTGATGAAGAAGCTCGGCCTCATCGACACCCTGGGCGCGCTGATCGTGCCGTCGCTGGTCACGCCGTTCGCGGTGTTCCTGCTGCGGCAGTTCTTCCTCTCGCTGCCCAGGGAGTTGGAGGAGGCCGCCTGGATCGACGGCTGTTCACGGCTGCGGGTGCTGTGGCGGATCGTGCTGCCGCTGTCCCGTCCGGCGCTGGCCACGGTGGCCGTGCTCACCTTCCTGACCACTTGGAACGACCTGACCTGGCCGCTGATCGCCATCAACCACGACACGCAGTACACGCTGCAACTGGGCCTGACCACCTTCCAGGGGCAGCACCACACGCAGTGGGCGGCCGTGATGGCGGGCAACGTCATCACCGTGCTGCCGGTCCTGCTCGCCTTCCTCGGCGCGCAGAAGACCTTCATCCAGTCGATCACCTCCAGCGGGCTCAAGGGCTGACCGCCCGCCCTTGGTCCGCCGTCCACCCTCACTCCAGGGAAGACCCATGCCGCACAGCCTCGACCTGCTCGTCGTCGGCGACGCCAATCCCGACGTCGTCGTAGGGTCCCTCGACGCCCCTCTCGCCTTCGGACAGCGCGAACAACTCGTCCCGGACGGTGCCCTCACGCTCGGCGGCTCCGCCGCGATCATGGCGTGCGGGGCCGCCCGCCTCGGCCTGCGGGTGGCGTTCGCCGGCCGCGTGGGCGACGACGACGCGGGCCGCTACGTCCGCGACACCCTCGGCGCCCACGGGGTCGACACCGGTGCCCTGCTCGTCGATCCGCGACGGCCGACCCCGCTCACCGTCGTGCTCACCCGGGGCGACGACCGCGCCATCGTCACGGCCCCGGGCACCCTGCCGGCCACGACGGCCGCGGACGTCCCGGCCGGGTTGCTCACCGCCGCCCGGCACGTGCACGCCGCGTCGTACTTCCTGCTGCCCGGCCTCGCCGCGGGCCTGCCCGGCCTGCTGCGCACGGCGCGCTCCCACGGGGCGACGACGTCCCTCGACACCAACGACGACCCCGCCGGCCGCTGGGACCCGGCCGGGCTGGACGCCGTACTCCCGCACGTCGACTACCTGCTGCCCAACGCGGCCGAGGCCCGGCGGCTCGCCGGACTCGACGGCCCGGACCTCGGGAAGTCCGCCGCCGCGCTCGCCGACCGGGGACCGACGGTCGTCGTCAAGAACGGGGCCGAGGGCGCCCTGTGCCACGACGGGCAGACCCTGTTCACCACGCCCGGCATCCCGGCCAGGCCCGTGGACACGGTGGGCGCCGGTGACAGCTTCGACGCCGGCTTCGTCGCCGCGCTCCTCGCCGGACTCGCCCTGCCCGAGGCCCTCGAACTCGCCGCCGTCTGCGGCGCGCTGTCCACCCGCGCACACGGCGGCACCACTGCCCAGCCCACCTGGGACGAAGCGATCGCCCAGGTCACCCGCAACGGAAAGAACCCCGCATGAGCACCGCCCACCCGACCGCACCCAAGATCACCTTCGTCGGAGCCGGCAGCGTCGTCTTCACCCAGGGTCTGCTCGCCGACCTCTTCGCCTTCGACGAGCTGAAGTCCGCGCACATCGCGCTGCACGACATCGACCCGGAGCGCCTGGCCACCGCGCGGGCCGCCGCCGAGTACATCGCCGCCGAACGCGGTGCCCGGCCGCGCGTCACCGCGCACGCCGACCGCCGCGAGGCGCTGGTCGGCGCCGACTTCGTCATCAACATCGTGCAGGTCGGCATGGGCGAGGCGACCCGTACCGACTTCGAGGTACCGGCCCGGTACGGACTGCGCCAGACCATCGGCGACACCCTCGGCGTCGGCGGCATCTTCCGCGCCCTGCGCACCTTCCCGCTGCTCAAGGCGCTCGGCCAGGACATCGCCGAGGTCTGCCCGGACGCCTGGCTGCTCAACTACACCAACCCGATGGCGATGAACGTCCAGTACCTCGCCGAGGCGACCGGCCTGACACGGGTGGTGGGGCTGTGCCACTCCGTGTACTGGACCGTCCAGGGCCTGTGCGAGCTGCTGAAGGTCCCCTACGAGGAGGTCACCTACCGGGCCGCGGGCGTCAACCACCAGGCGTGGGTGCTGCGCCTGGAACACGCGGGCGAGGACCTCCACCCGCGTCTGGACGCCCTGATCGCCGAGGACCCGCAGCTGCGCCGCCGGGTCCGCATGGACATGTACCGGCGCCTCGGCCACTACCCGACGGAGACCAGCGAGCACTCCTCCGAGTACGTCCCCTGGTACCTGCACCACGACGGCGAGATCGACCGGCTGCGGCTGCCCGTCGGCGCCTATCTGGGCATCGTGGACGAGAACGTGGCCGAGTACGAGCGCACCCGCGACGCGCTGGCGTGCGGGGCGCCGCTCACGGTCGAGGGCACCATGGAGTACGCGCCGCAGATCATCCACAGCATCGTGACCGGCACGCCCCGCACGGTCTACGGCAATGTGCCGAACCACGGGCTGATCGAGAACCTGCCCGCCCGGGGCACCGTCGAGGTGCCGTGCCTGGTCGACTCCGCGGGCCTCCAGCCCACCCGTATCGGCGCGCTGCCCCCGCAGCTGGCGGCCCTGAACCGGGCCTACCTCAGCACCACCGACCTGGTGGTGCGGGCGGCGACGGAGGACGACCCGCGACACATCAGGCACGCGGCGATGGCCGACCCGGCGACGGCGGCGACCCTCACGGTCGAGGAGATCTGGCGGCTGTGCGACGACATGGTCCGTGCGCACGGGGACCGGCTGCAACCGGGGCTGCGGGGCGCACTCGCCCTCTGAGCCGGACCGCCTCGCGGCCCCACTGGTGCGGCCCCGCGTACGGGGGAGAACGCGGGGCCGCACCTGCAAGCTATCGGAGTAATCAGCCGCCTGCCAGACCCGGCGCTCCCGGACGGGCACGGACCTTTCGCACCAGACCGCCACCGGCGCCCCTCTCCCCGGGCTTTCACCAGGCGGCTTCACCCGACCGGCGGACAGAAGCGCCGACGGAGGCGGGGCGCGCCGCGACGGCGCGCGCTGCGGGGCGAGCCGTGCGGGGCCCACACTGAGGTCATGGGTTACCCCGATCCGCCGCCGGCGGCGGTGTCACGGTGTTTTCCCGACGGGCCGGTGAGCGTGGCGGCGGCCCGTCGGTTCGTGTGTGCCGCGCTGGAGGGTGCCCCCTCCGACCTGGTGGGAACGGCCCAGCTCCTGGTCAGCGAGCTGGTCACCAACGCGGTGCTGCACGCGCGCACCGAGGTCGAGGTGAGTGTGGCACGCCTGGACGGCCGGGTGCGGGTACGGGTCGGGGACCGGCGGCCGAGCCGTGGACTGGTACCGCAGCGCTGCTCACCGTACGCGGGTACGGGACAGGGACTGGCGCTGGTGGAGCAGTTGGCCTCCCGGTTCGGGGCCGACAGCGGTGACGCGGGCAAGACGGTGTGGTTCGAGTTGTGGCACGACGGTCCGCCACCGCCGTCGGCCGGGTGGGAGACCGCCGTGCCGCCCCGACGCGCCGAACGGACGGTGACGCTCGTCGACCTGCCGGCCGCCCTGGAGTCCGCGTGCCGCCAGCATCGGCACGCGGTGCTGCGCGAGCTGACCCTCGCCGCGTCCGCGGGAGACCTCCTCGGGGTGCCGCCCGAGGACCTCGCGGCGGCCAACGACGTCAACAACGTGATCAGCGCCGGTGTGGCGGCCACGCTGGAGGACCCGGTCCCCGAGTCCGGTCTGCGCACCCTGCCCCTCCCCCTGTCGGCCGACGCCCTGCCGGCGGTGCGGGCACTGCGCCGCGTACTCGACCTGGCCGAGGCACGGGCGCGGGAGGAGCGGCTGCTCACGCTGCCGGCCCTGCCCCGCGGCCGCGCCTTCCAGGACTGGCTCTTCGACGAGATCGTCGGGCAGCTGACCGGGGGCCGGCCCACCGCGTGGACGGTGGTCCCCCGTGAGCCGGAGGTCAGCTCCGCCGAGCTCGTCCCGTGGGACGCCGGCCAGGTGCGGGCCAGCAGGATGCCGATCGTCGCCGCCGACGAGGGCAACCGGATCGTGGCGGCCAACGGGGCCGCGGCCGGCCTGCTGGGCTGGGACCCGGACGACCTGGTCGGACGCCGTCTCACCACCCTCGTCCCCGAGCATCTGCGCGATCGGCACACGGCGGCGTTCACCTCCATGCTGCTCACCGGCCGCACCCGCATCGTGGGGCGCTCGGTGCCGCTCCCGGCGCTGCACCGGGACGGCCGGCTGGTCCCGGTGCGGCTGTACATCCAGACGCAGGAGACGGCCGACGGCCGCACCGTCTTCGTCGCCCAGCTCGTCCCGCGGGCCACCACCTTCCTCGACGGACCACGCACTCCCGGCAGGATCCGGAAGGCGGCGGTCGACGAGTCCGACGGGGACCGGTCACCGGCCGCTTCGGAGGCCGACGCCAGGACGGCCGGTGCCCGGGGCGGCATGACGCCGCTGGCCCGGCTCACCCTGCTGGCCGACCTCGCGGCGCAGCTCAACAACACGCTGGACCTGGACGAGGGGCTGCAGCGCGCCGGCCGGCTGCTGACCCGGCGGCTGGCCGACTGGTGCGTGGTGGACCTGTTCACCTCCGACACCCGGGTGGACCGGGTCTGTGTGGTCCACCGGGACCCCCGGGCCCTGCGCCCGGGGGCGTACGAGGGGGCGCTGCCGGGGGTCTCCGAGGAGTCGCGGGGCCCGCTGGCCCGGGTGCTGCGCGGCGCCGGGCCGCTCCTGCTCACCGACGCGCCGCAGCCGGGCCAGACCGAGAGCGCGCTGGACAGGGCGTACGTCGACCTGTTCCGGGAGCTGGGGGCGGGCAGCGCCGTCGTCGCTCCGCTGCGGGCCCGCCGGAAGATCTTCGGCGCCCTGACCCTGGCCCGTGCGGCCGGCGGGCCGCCGTTCACGCAAGAGGACCTCACGCTGGTCGACGACCTGGTGCACGGTCTCGCTCTGGGGGTGGACAACGTCCGCCTCTACCAGGACACCCGCTCCATCGCCGAACGGCTCCAGCGTTCGCTGCTGCCGGTGCTGCCGGAGGTCGAGGGCCTGCGGCTGGCCGCCCGCTACGCCGCCTCCTCGACCACCGCGCAGGTCGGCGGGGACTGGTACGACAGCTTCGTCCTGCCCGGCGGCAACACGGCGCTGGTCATCGGCGACGTCACGGGGCACGACCTCGACGCGGCCATCGCGATGAGTCAGTTGCGCAGCATGCTGCGCGGCATCGCGGTGGACCGCGAGGAGCCGCCCGCGGAGGTGCTGCGCCGGCTGGACCTGGCGAATCACAGTCTTCACCGGGAGGCGACCGGCACCTGCGTCTACGGCCTGATCAAGGGGCCTCCCGAGGGACCCTGGGAGCTGAGGCACTCCTCGGCCGGCCATCTGCCGCCGCTCCTCACCACCCGCGACGGCCGGACCCGTTACCTCGACGGCGGTGCCGGTCTGCTGCTCGGCATGGACCCGCACGCGGCCCGTGGCACGGCCAGTGACGCGCTGCCGGCCCACTCGACGCTCCTGCTGTACACCGACGGACTCGTCGAACGCCGCGACGAGTCCCTCGACAGTGCCCTGGACCGGCTGCGCCGACACGCCGGCGACCTGGCCCGCGAGCCCCTCGACACGTTCTGCGACGAGTTGCTGATCGGCCTGGGGGCGGACAGCGCGGACGACATCGCGGTCCTCGCCGTCCGTCCCTCGCCGCCCTGAGTCCTGTCCGTTCGGGCAGCTCCTTCTGCCTCGACGGCTCCTGACACCGGTACGGGACGGCGATAGCGTCCCCTCGTGAGCATCACGTCCCGGCGAGCGGCCAGATGAACGACGAGTGGCTGACCGTGGCGCAGACGGCCGACGGCACGGACGGCCCACGGCCGGCACGGAACCAGCCGGAACCACCGGAACAGCTTCCGGACCAGCCGGACCAACCGGACCAGCCGCAGCAACCGGATCAGGCCCGCAGGCGAAAGCGCCGGGGGCCGGGGCCCTTCACCCTGTTGGTGCTGCCGGCGCTGGTGACCGTCACCGGTGTGGCGGCCTTCCTCGCGCTCGGCGGACTGCCGGACCCGTGGACCGACGACTCCGACGCCAACGCGTCCGCCGGGGCCGACATCGACCCCTCCTACGTCCCGTGGCTGCGCAAGGCCGCCTCGGCCTGCACCGTGCTGGAGCCGTCCGTGCTGGCCGCGCAGATCGACCAGCTCTCGGGCTGGAGCGACGACTCGGACGAACTCTCGGGACAGAAGGGCATCGCCGCCTTCACCGACAGCGAGTGGCGGACCTGGGGCAAGGACGACGACGGCAACGGGCACGCCTCGCCCCGCGATCCGGCGGACGCCATCATGGCGCTGGGCCGGCGGGACTGCTCGCTGGCGAAGAAGGTGACCGAACTGCGCACCGAGGGCCGGGTCAACGGCGACCTCGTGGAGCTGACCCTCGCCGCGTACGCCGCGGGGCCGGCCGCCGTGACCGAGGCGGGGCGCGTACCCGCGGAGGCGGAGACGTATCTCGACGAGGTGCAGGCCCTGCTGCCGCGTTACGAGGCGCTCGACCGGGAGGACTCCGGCGGCGCGGGCGGGCCCGCGGGGGCCCTGCTGACCGCGCCGGTGAGCCCGCTCACCATCACCTCGCCCTTCGGTTCGCGTGAGCATCCGCTGACCGGGGTGACCAAGCTGCACACCGGCGTGGACTTCGCCGCCCCGCAGGGCGCGCAGGTCGTGGCGGCGCGGCGGGGCCGCGTCGTGTTCGCCGCGCTCACCAGCGCGTACGGCAACCGCATCGTGATCGACCACGGGACCATCCAGGGCAAACGGGTGGAGACTACCTACAGCCACCTCTCCTCACTGGGCGTGGCGGTGGGCCGGTCCGTGGAGGCCGGGGCGCCGATCGGACGAGTCGGTTCCACGGGCCTGTCCACCGGACCGCACCTGCACTTCGAGGTGATCCTCGACGGGTACTACACCGATCCGCGCCCCTGGGTGGTCCCGAACGGGGTTTGATCCGGCGGATCGTGCCGAAGGACTCAACATGACCCAGTCGAAGCACGAGACAGAGCGGAAGTACGAACCGCCTCCCGGCGGCCTCGCCGGGCTGCCGGACCTCACCGGCGCCGGGCCCGTAGCCTCGGTCACCACGGCGGAGTCCGAGGAACTCGACGCGGTGTACTACGACACCGAGGACCTGCGGCTCGCCGGGTCCTCGGTCACGCTGCGCCGCCGTACCGGCGGTCCGGACGCGGGCTGGCACCTGAAGCTGCCGCTCGCCGGGGACACCCGGGAGGAGGTCCGGGCACCCCTGACGGACGACCTGCCCGAGTCGCTGCGCGAGCTGACCCTGTCCCGCACGCGGGGCGCCCGGCTGCGTCCCGTCGTACGCATCCGCTCCACCCGGACCGTGCGGCAGTTGCGCGACGCGGAGGGCAGGGTGCTCGCCGAGCTGAGCCTGGACGAGGTGCGGGCCGGCCCGGCAGCCGCCGGCGCCGGCCGGGCCGAGTGGGCCGAGCTGGAGGTCGAACTCGGCGAGGGTGTCCACGCCGGGCTGCTGGACCTCGTGGAGAAGAAGCTCCGCAAGAAGGGGATCGTCCGAGCCGACAGCCCGTCGAAGCTGGCCCGGGCGCTGCGGGAGACCGGGTCGGGCGTGGAACGGGCGCCGTCGCCGGAGGTGGTGGCCGCTTCACCCGGCGCGTACGTGCTCGCGTACGTGGCCGAGCAGGTCGGCCGACTGGTGTCGCTGGATCCCGCGGTCCGCCGTGACCTGCCCGACGCCGTGCACCAGATGCGCGTCACGTGCCGGCGGCTGCGCGGTTGTCTGCGCTCCTACCGGTCGGTGCTCGACCGCCGGGTCACCGATCCCCTGAGCGCGGAACTCCGCTGGCTGGCGGGCGAGCTGGGGGCCGCGCGGGACCAGGAGGTGCTGGGTGAGAGGATCGGCGCCGCGGTGGCGGAGCTGCCGGACGAACTCGTGCTCGGTCCCGTCGCCGCCCGGCTGCGCGCGTGGGAGGTGTCCCGGGGCGACGAGGTGCGCTCCCGGACGCGGGAGGCCCTGGCCACGTCCCGCTATCTGCGCCTGCTGGACGCGCTGGACACCCTGGTCCGGCGGCCGCCCCTGCGCGCCGGGGCCGCGGGGAAGCCCGCCCGCACGATGGCCCGGGCGGTGCTCAAGGAGTACGGGCGTCTCGCCGGGCGCATGGACCGGGCGCTCACGCGGCCTGCCGGGCGGGCGCGGGAGAGGGAGCTGCACGAGGCACGCAAGGCGGCCAAGAAACTTCGTTACGCGGCCGAGGTCGCGCGTCCCGCGCTCGGCAAGCCGGTCGCCCGGCTCGGCAAGCGCGCCAAGGCGGTCCAGAAGCTGCTGGGCGAGCACCAGGATGCCGTGGTGGCCCAGGACACCCTGCGGCGACTGGCGGTGGCCGCCCACGGGGCGGGCGAGTCCGCGTTCACGTGGGGACTGCTGCACGGGCAGGAACGGGCGGGGGCACAGGCCCGGCAGCGCGAGCTGCCCGGGGCGTGGCGGGCGGCGTCGGATCCGAAGCTGCGTGCCCCGCTCGAACACTGAACCCCGCCCACTGAAGGGCGGCGCGCCGTGTCCGGGGCGAACCGCCCTCACGCCGCGCGCGACCGCTGCGGCAGCGCGCGCGGCGACGACGCCGGGGTGCGGGCGGGGCTGACGCGGTAGGTGATCCGGTTCGGGTCGGCGAGCGGCTCACCGAGCGCTATCCGGCCCGCGGAGTGCAGCGAGTCGCACTCCTCGGTCGGCAGCGCGACGTAACAGCCTCCCCGGCCGGTGACGGAGTCCAGCGGGCGCCAGTAGCTGTATCTGCGCCGCCCGTCCGGGCGCACCGTGACGAAGACGGGCGTGCGCGCGTCGGCGATGATGCGCAGGATCTCGGCCTCGGCGGCACCGGGCCGGGCCCGCCCGGTCGCACGGAAGTCGGCGGTCTGCGGACGGACGGCGGTGAGGGGCATCGGCGGTGGCCTTTCCAGGTCAGTGACTCGAGAACGCCTACCCGGTCCGGCCGGTGTTGATCTCGATGCGCCGCATTCTTCAGCACGGCACTGACAAGTCCTGCCCGGACTCTTGCCGGATCAATGGCTCAGCACTTAAATCACACCTTGAACTAAGCCGCTGCGCCAAGCGGTTGACCGGTCCTGTCCGCATCCCCAGAAAGCGCCCGCATGAGACTGAGATCCTTGGGTGTCGCGCTCGTCGCCACGGCGGCGCTCGTCACCCTCCCCGCACCGATGGCGGCCACCGCGGCCGACACTCCCCTCTCCCAGGGCCGGACGGCCACGTCGTCGTCGGCCGAGAACGCCGCGACGCCCTCCGGCAACGCCGTCGACGGCGACACGGCCACCCGGTGGTCGTCGGCCGCGAGCGACGACCAGTGGCTCCAGGTCGACCTCGGCGCCACCGCCTCCGTCACCCGGGTGGTGCTCGACTGGGAGGCGGCCTACGGCAAGGACTACAAGATCCAGCTCTCCCAGGACGGGAGCACCTGGACCGACGCGAAGACGGTCACCGGCGGCGACGGCGGCACCGACGCGCTCGACGTCTCGGGCCAGGGCCGCTACGTCCGTATGCAGGGCGTCCACCGGGCCACCCCCTGGGGCTACTCCCTGTGGGAGTTCCAGGTCTTCGGCACCACCGGCGGCAGCACCCCGGGCGGCTCGTGCGACACGGCCGACGCCGCGCAGGGCAGACCCGCCTCCGCCTCCTCCGTCGAGAACGCCGGGACACCGGCCGCCGCGGCCTTCGACGGCGACGCCGGCACCCGCTGGTCCAGCCAGGCCTCCGACCCGCAGTGGGTGCGGGTCGACCTCGGCGCCGTACGTGACCTGTGCAAGGTGGACCTCAACTGGGAGGCCGCCTACGCCAAGGAGTTCCGGATCGAGGCATCCTCGGACGGACAGAACTGGCAGACGCTGAAGAGCGTCACGGGCGCCACCGGGGGCAAGGCCTCCTACGACGTCAGCGGCTCGGGCCGCTACGTCCGCGTCCACGGCACGGCCCGCGCCACCGGCTACGGCTACTCGCTGTGGGAGGTCGCCGTGCACACCGGCACCACCGGCACTCCCCCGGTCGAGGGCGGCGGGGACCTGGGGCCGAACGTCATCGTCGTGGACCCCTCCACGCCGAACCTCCAGCAGAAGTTCGACCAGGTCTTCGCCCAGCAGGAGTCCAACCAGTTCGGCAGCGGGCGCCACCAGTTCCTGCTGAAGCCGGGCACCTACAACGGGATCAACGCCCAACTGGGCTTCTACACCTCCATCTCCGGCCTCGGCCTGAACCCGGACGACACACAGATCAACGGGGACATCACCGTCGACGCGGGCTGGTTCAACGGCAACGCGACGCAGAACTTCTGGCGTTCGGCCGAGAACCTCGCCCTCACGCCGTCGAACGGCACCGACCGCTGGGCGGTCGCCCAGGCGGCGCCCTTCCGCCGGATCCACGTCAAGGGCGGTCTCAACCTCGCCCCCAACGGCTACGGCTGGGCCTCCGGCGGCTACATCGCCGACTCGAAGATCGACGGCACCGTCGGCCCCTACTCCCAGCAGCAGTGGTACACCCGGGACAGCTCGGTCGGCGGCTGGACCAACGGCGTCTGGAACATGACGTTCACAGGCGTCGAGGGCGCGCCGGCGAGCAACTTCGAGACCGGCCCGTACACCACGCTCGACACCACGCCGGTCTCGCGCGAGAAGCCCTTCCTCTACCTGGACGGCACCGAGTACAAGGTGCGGGTGCCCGCCAAGCGCACCAACGCGCGCGGTGTCTCCTGGCCCGCCAACGCCGGTGGCACCTCCCTGCCGCTCAGCCAGTTCTACGTGGTCAAGCCCGGCGCGACCGCGGCGACCATCAACGCCGCGCTGGACCAGGGCCTCAACCTGCTGTTCACGCCCGGCGTCTACCACGTCGACCAGACCATCGAGGTCGACCGTGCGAACACCGTCGTGCTGGGGCTCGGGCTGGCCACGATCGTCCCGGACGGCGGCGTCGACGCCATGCACGTGGCCGACGTCGACGGCGTGCGGCTCGCGGGCTTCCTCATCGACGCGGGGCCGGTGAACTCCGACACCCTGCTGCGGATCGGGACGCCGGGCGGGAACGCCGACCACTCCGCCAACCCCACCACCATGCAGGACGTGTTCATCCGCGTCGGCGGCGCGGGACCGGGCAGGGCCACCGACTCGGTGGTGGTCGAAAGCGACGACGTCGTCATCGACCACACCTGGATCTGGCGGGCCGACCACGGCGAGGGCGTCGGCTGGGAGACCAACCGCGCCGACTACGGCCTCAGGGTCAACGGCGACGACGTCCTCGCGACCGGGCTGTTCGTCGAGCACTTCAACAAGTACGACGTCTACTGGAGCGGGGAGCGCGGCCGGACCGTCTTCTTCCAGAACGAGAAGGCCTACGACGCCCCGAACGCGGCCGCCGTCACCCACGACGGCATCGTCGGCTACGCGGCCTACAAGGTCGCCGACTCGGTGAACGTGCACGACGCGGTGGCGCTCGGCAGCTACTGCAACTACACGTCCGACCCGACGATCGTCCAGCACCACGGCTTCCAGGTGCCGGTCAAGCCGGGTGTCAGGATGCGCAACCTCCAGGTGATCTCCCTGGGCGGCATGGGCCAGTACCGCCATGTGATCAACGACACCGGCGCGGCCACGTCGGGGACGGACACCGTGCCGTCCAAGGTCGTCCAGTTCCCGTGAGGGACGACGCGCCCCGCAGTGCTGCGGGGCGCGTCACCCGGGGAGTCCGGCGAGTCCGGGGACCCCTGGTGATCAGGCGAGTTGCGCAAGCAGGTCGCCGCCCTCGACCTGCTGGATGCGGTTGATGGCGAGCCTGGTCACCGTGCCGGCCTTCGGAGCGGTGATGGAGGCCTCCATCTTCATCGCCTCGATGGTGGCGACGGTGGCCCCGGCCTCGACCCGGTCGCCCTCGGCGACGGCGAGGGTCACCACGCCGGCGAACGGCGCCGCGACATGGCCGGGGTTCGCCCGGTCGGCCTTCTCCGTCACCGGGACGTCGGAGGCCGCCGAGCGGTCGCGGACCTGGATCGGCCGGAGCTGTCCGTTCAGGGAGGACATCACGGTGCGCAGGCCGCGCTCGTCGGCGTCGCCCACCGCCTGCAACTCGATGAGCAGCCGGACCCCGGGGTCGAGGTCGACCGTGTACTCCTTGCCCGGGAGCAGCCCGTAGAAGAAGTCCTTGCTGTCGAGGACGCTGGTGTCGCCGAACGAGGCGCGGTGCGTGTCGAACTCGCGGGCCGGCCCCGGGAACAGCAGCCGGTTGAGCGTCGCCCGGCGGTCCTTGTCCAGACCGGCGCGGTCGTCCTCGGACAGCTCGGCGGGCGGCTTGGCCCCGGCGCGGCCCCGCAGCGCCTTGCTGCGGAACGGCTCGGGCCAGCCGCCGGGCGGGGTGCCCAGCTCGCCGCGCAGGAAGCCGACCACGGAGTCCGGGATGTCGAACCGGTCCGGTTCGGCCTCGAAGTCCGCCGGGGAGACACCGGCGCCCACCAGGTGCAGGGCCAGGTCGCCGACCACCTTGGAGGACGGGGTGACCTTCACCAGACGGCCCAGCATCCGGTCGGCGGCGGCGTACATGGCCTCGATGTCCTCGAAGCGGTCGCCGAGGCCGAGCGCGACGGCCTGGGTGCGCAGGTTGGAGAGCTGACCGCCGGGGATCTCGTGGTGGTAGACCCGGCCGGTCGGGGAGGCGAGGCCCGCCTCGAAGGGGGCGTAGACCTTGCGCACGCTCTCCCAGTACGGCTCCAGGTCGCCGACGGCCTGGAGGTCGAGGCCGGTGGGCCGCTCGGTGTGGTCGGTGGCGGCCACGATCGCCGACAAGGACGGCTGCGAGGTGGTCCCGGCCATCGACGCCACCGCGCCGTCGACGGCGTCCGCCCCGGCCTGGATCGCGGCCAGATAGGTGGCGAGCTGACCGCCGGTGGTGTCGTGGGTGTGCAGGTGCACCGGCAGGTCGAACTCCCGGCGCAGCGCGGAGACCAGCGTCGCGGCGGCCGGGGCCCGCAGCAGACCGGCCATGTCCTTGACCGCCAGCACGTGCGCGCCGGCGTTCACGATCTGCTCGGCGAGCCGCAGGTAGTAGTCGAGGGTGTAGAGCCGCTCGGCGGGGTCGGACAGGTCGGCGGTGTAGCACAGCGCGACCTCGGCGACGGCGGTGCCGGTCTGCCGTACGGCCTCGATGGCGGGCCGCATCTGCTCGACGTCGTTGAGGGCGTCGAAGATGCGGAAGACGTCGATGCCGGTGGCGGCGGCCTCCTGCACGAAGGCGTCGGTCACCTCGGTGGGGTACGGGGTGTAGCCGACGGTGTTGCGGCCGCGCAGCAGCATCTGGAGGCAGATGTTGGGCACCGCCTCGCGCAACGCGGCCAGCCGCTCCCACGGGTCCTCGGCGAGGAAGCGCAGGGCCACGTCGTAGGTGGCGCCGCCCCAGCATTCCAGCGAGAGCAGCTGGGGCAGGGTGCGGGCGACGACGGGCGCCACGGCGAGCATGTCCTTGGTGCGCACCCGGGTGGCGAGCAGCGACTGGTGGGCGTCGCGGAAGGTGGTGTCGGTGACACCGATGGTGGACGACTCGCGCAGTCGGCGGGCGAAGCCCTCGGGGCCCAGTTCGGCGAGCAACTGGCGGGACCCGGCCCGGGGTTCGCCGGCGGGTACGGCCGGCAGCTTGGTCAGCGGGTCGATCAGCTCGGGGCGCTCGCCGTGCGGCTTGTTCACGGTGACGTCGGCGAGGTAGGTCAGCAGCTTGGTGCCGCGGTCGGCGGAGTGCCGGGCGGTGAGCAGGTGCGGGCGCTGCTCGATGAACGAGGTGGTGACCCGCCCGGCCTGGAAGTCCGGGTCGTCCAGGACCGCCTGGAGGAAGGGGATGTTGGTGGCGACGCCGCGGATGCGGAACTCGGCGACCGCGCGCCGGGCGCGGTTCACGGCGGTGGTGAAGTCCCGTCCCCGGCAGGAGAGCTTGACCAGCATCGAGTCGAAGTGCGCGCTGATCTCCGTACCGGCGTGGGTGGTGCCGCCGTCGAGGCGGATGCCGGAGCCGCCGGGCGAGCGGTACGCGCTGATCCGGCCGGTGTCCGGGCGGAAGCCGTTGGCCGGGTCCTCGGTGGTGATGCGGCACTGGAGGGCGGCGCCCCGCAGCGTGATGTTCTCCTGGGCGAGTCCGAGGTCGGCCAGCGTCTCACCGGCGGCGATGCGCAGCTGGGACTGGACCAGGTCGACGTCGGTGACCTCCTCGGTGACCGTGTGCTCGACCTGGATGCGCGGGTTCATCTCGATGAAGACGTGATTGCCGTCCCGGTCGACGAGGAACTCCACGGTGCCGGCGTTGCGGTAGCCGATCTGCCGGGCGAAGTTCACGGCGTCGGCGCAGATCCGCGCCCGCAGGTCCGGGTCGAGGTTGGGCGCGGGCGCCAGCTCGATCACCTTCTGGTGGCGCCGCTGCACCGAGCAGTCCCGCTCGAAGAGGTGGATGACGTCGCCCTCGCCGTCGGCGAGGATCTGCACCTCGATGTGGCGGGGTTCGACGACCGCCTTCTCCAGGAAGACGGTGGAGTCGCCGAAGGCGGAGGCGGCCTCGCGGGACGCCGCCTCGATGGCCTCGCGCAGCTGCGCGGGCTCCTCGACGCGGCGCATGCCGCGTCCGCCGCCGCCCGCGACCGCCTTGACGAACACGGGGAAGCCGACGTCGTCGGCGGCGCGCACTAGTTCGTCCACATCGGTGGAGGGCTCGGAGGAGCCGAGCACCGGTACGCCGGCCTCGCGGGCGGCGGCCACGGCCCGTGCCTTGTTGCCGGTCAGCTCCAGGATGTGGGCGCTGGGTCCGACGAAGGTGATCCCGGCATCCTCGCAGGCGCGGGCCAGCTCGGGGTTCTCGGACAGGAACCCGTACCCCGGGTAGACGGCGTCGGCCCCGGCACGGCGGGCGGCGCGGACGATCTCCTCCACCGAGAGGTACGCGCGCACCGGGTGACCCGGCTCCCCGATCTCGTAGGCCTCGTCGGCCTTCAACCGGTGCAGCGAGTTGCGGTCCTCGTGCGGGAAGACGGCGACGGTACGCGCACCGAGCTCGTAGCCCGCACGGAACGCACGGATCGCGATCTCACCGCGGTTGGCGACCAGCACCTTGCGGAACATTCTTGATCCCTTCAGCCTGCCGGGTGACGAGACCATGGTGTCGGCGCCGCCCTCGGTACGCCATGTGAGCCGGGCCACTCCCGGCCCCCTCATCAAGGCGTGCCGTCGCTGTCGGGTCAAGGGCCTTCGTCACCGCAGGGCGGCGGTCAGGCGATGGCGGATGCGGTCGACGCCGACCGGCGTGCGGGAGGGGGCGGCGGTGGTGCAGCCGGGCAGGACGGCCCTGGCCAGGGTGCTCAGCAGTGCCCGGGGCCCGCAGTCGACGTAGGTGGTGAAGCCGGCCAGGCGCAGCGCGCGCAGTGTCCGGTGGAAGGCGAGCGGCTCGCACAGGTGGGCGGCGGCCACGGTGCGCAGCTGGGCCGGGGTGCGGGCGGGTCCCGCCGTGGTGGCCGAGTAGACGGGGAGGGTGGGCGGGGCGACGGGTTGTGCGCGCAGGAGGCGCCGGAAGGCCCGGTGCACCTCGGTGAGCAGGGGGTGGTGGTAGGCGGTGCGGCTGGCCAGCAGGGTGGCGCGGCGGCCGAGCGCCTTGGTGGCGCGACGGAGGACGGCCAACTGGTCGTCGGGCCCGGCCAGGACCGTCTGGCCGGGGGCGTTGCGGGCGGCGATGCGTACCTGCGGCAGGTCCTCGGCGCCCAGCAGGTCGGCCGCCAGCTCGGCGGTCAGGTCGGTGGCCAGCAGGCCCGCCGCCGGAAGCGCCGCCTCGCGCAGCAGCCCGTCGCGGACGTGGAGCAGCCGGACGCCCTGTTCGAGGGTGATGACCCCGGCCACGGTGAGCGCCGCGAGGTCGCCCACGCTGTGGCCGAGCACCGCGTGGACGGGCGGCGCCGCGAGGTCGAGCAGGACGGTGGCGGAGGCGACCACGGCGGCGTAGGTGGCCAGGTCGAAGGCCAGGGGGTCGGTACGGACCAGGCGGTCGGGCTCGGGTGCCGCGGCGTCGGTGAGGAGGTGGCCGACGGGTGTGCGGGTGCCGCCGAGCGCGGTGCCGTGGGCGTCCACCGTCCGCAGTACCCGCGAGACGGACGGGACCTCGCTCAGGTGGCGCAGGGCACCGGGGAGGTAGGCCCCCTGGCCGGGGCACATCAGCACGGTGCGTGGTGTGCCGCCGGCGGGGGCCGGGTGGTCGTTCCTCATGAGGCGTCGGCGAAGGCGAGCGCGACGTTGTGCCCGCCGAAGCCCATGCTCGTGGTGAGGGCGGCCAGGGGACCCGACGGCAGGGCCGCCGGGTCGCGGCCGACGACGTTCAGACCGATCTCGGGATCGACCCGTTCGAGGCTGCACGCGGGCGGCGCGGTCCGGTCCCGCAGGGCGAGGACGGTGAGGACGGCCTCGATAGCTCCGGCGGCACCGAGGGTGTGCCCGAAGGCGCCCTTGGTGGCACTGACCGCCACGTCGTCCACTCCCTTGGCGAAGACGCTGTGCAGCGCCTGCGCCTCACCGAGGTCGCCGAGCGGTGTGGAGGTCGCGTGGGCGTTGATGTGCTGGACCTGCTCCGGGACGAGCCCCGCGTCGCGCAGCGCGGCGTCGACGGCCGCCGCACAGCCCGTGCCGCCGGGCGCGGGCTGGGCCACGTGGTGGCTGTCGTTGGTGATGCCCGCCCCGGTCAGCCGGCCGTGGACGCGGGCGCCGCGGGCGGCGGCGTGCGCGGCGCTCTCGACGACGAGCAGACCGGCCCCCTCTCCCATGACGAAGCCGTCCCGGTCGGCGTCGAAGGGCCTGGAGGCACCCTTGGGGTCGTCGTGGCGCCGGGAGAGGGCTTGCAGCCGCGCGAACCCGGCCAGGGCCAGCGGATGCAGCGCGGCCTCGGCGCCGCCCGCGACCACGATGTCCGCGCGGCCGTCCCGGATCATGCCGAGGGCCTGGGCGAGGGCCTCGGCGCCGGAGGCGCAGGCACTGACGGGGGCGTGCACACCTGCCTTCGCGCCCACCATCAGCCCCACTTCGGCGGCCGGGTGGTTGGGCAGCATGACCGGGATGGTGCGCGGGCTCACCCGGCCCGGGCCCTGCGTCTGAAGGCGGCGGTTCTGTTCCAGGATGCTGGTGAGTCCGCCCAGCCCCACCCCGACGACCACGGCCACCCGCGAGCCGTCCGCGGCGAGCGCCGACACGTCGGGGAACCCCGCGTCGCGAACGGCCTCGCGGGCTGCGACGAGGGCGAACTGCGCCGCGCGGTCGCAGTGTGCCGCCTTGGCGGACGACAGGACCGTCTTGGGGTCGACCGCCGCCGGGGCCGCGAGGTAGGGCTGCTCGGGCCCGTCCGGTTCTGCGAAGTCGACGCGCTCGACGCCGCACACGCCGTCCAGCAGGGCCCGCCAGGTGGAGGGGACGTCGCCGCCCAGCGCGGTGGTCAGCCCGAGCCCCGTGACGACGGCGGACCGCTCCTCGCCGCCCGGGCCGGCCGCGTGTCGTGGGCTCACGCGGTGCCGCCCGTGGGGGCGGCGACGGCCGCCGCGAGGTGGGCGGCGATCTCCCGCACCGTCGTGAGCCGGTCCGCCTGCTCCTGGGGCACCTGGATCTGCCAGCGGTCCTCGATCGCGGCGACCAGTTCCAGCCGGGCCAGCGAGTCGACCCCGAGGTCGTCCTGGAGGGAGGAGTCGGGTTCGATCTCCTCCACGGTCAGGTCCTCGACCGTGGCGGCCAGCAGGTCCCGCAGTTCGTCGAGCAGCTGTCGTTCGTCGGCGGTGGACGGCATGTCCGGTACCTCCTTGGTCGGTGCGCGGCGCGCCCGGAGGCGGTGGGCGGGAGGACCCGGTTCCTCGGGCGCGCCGGCGGTGTCCGGCGACCTGCCGGTGCACGCCGACAGGCTGTCCGGCCGTGCCGCACGGTAAGCGCCGGGTATGGGGGGACGGCGGAGCATCGGGGGCACGGGACGGGCTCCTGTGAGCACCCGTGTCCTTCCTTCACCTTGAAGCGCCCCGGGACGGACCGAGGGTGGCGGGCGGCGCGGGCGTAAGGGGGCGGGCGGGGCCGGACGCGGTGGTGCGGCACTTCCTCAACGGACTTTGGCGGCTCCCTTAAGGCTTTCTGAAGACGACCTTCGAACGGGCGTTTCCACGCCGGTCGGGTCCTAGGCTCTCGGACGCCCCCCACAGTCCCGGTGGGCGCGGTCGCGTCCACCGGGTACGGGGGCTCCGACAGCCGACCGACAAGCCGAGGTGTCCTGCGCATGGGTTCCCGCCGAGCCGCCCGCCCGTCCCGCTCCCACGCCCGCCCCCGCGGCGGTCTCAGGACCCGCGGTGCCGCGCTGGCGCTCGGCGCCGTCACCCTGACGGCGGGCGTCGGGATCACGCTGGCCGTCACCGACGGCGACGACGGCGGGGCCTCCGACCGCGTCTCCGCGAACGCCGCCGACCGGGCGCCGAACGCCGAGGACGCGGCGGGCGGTGCGGCACCGCTCGCGTCGACGCCGGCCGGCCCGAGCGCCACGGCGAGCGGTTCGCCGAGCCCGAGCGCCGAGCCGGAGAAGAAGCCCGAGAAGAAGACGGCGAGCCCGACGACCAGCGCCGCCAAGGCTCCGGCACCGGCTTCCGAGACTCCCGTCAAGGCCACCAGGAAGAGCGGCGGTGGCGGTGCCGGGTCCGGCGGTGGCAGTGGTTCCGGGTCGGGCAGTGGATCGGGTTCCGGCTCGGGCTCGGGCTCGGGCTCGGGCACAGGCTCCGGCGCGACGGGCGGTGCCGAGGCGCAGGTCCTCGCGCTCGTGAACCAGGAGCGGGCCGCGGCGGGCTGCTCGCCGGTCACCGCGAACGACAAGCTCACCCGGGCCGCCGACGACTACAGCGACGTCATGGCGAGCAGCGGCGTGATGTCCCACACGGGCCCCGACGGCTCCACCATGGCCGGCCGGGTCGAGGCCGCCGGTTACCAGTGGTCGACCCTGGGCGAGAACATAGCCCGTGGCCAGGCCGACGCCGCCTCGGTGATGGACTCCTGGATGAACAGCCCCGGCCACCGGGCGAACATACTCAACTGCTCCTTCAAGGAGCTGGGCGTCGGCGTCCACTTCGGCGACGGCGGCCCCTGGTGGACCCAGGACTTCGGCACCGGCCGCTGACGCCGGTCACCACCGCCCGGCCACGCCCGTCACCGTTCAGCCGCCGGCCGCACGCGCGTCCGCCAGCGCGAACGACACCGTCACCCGAGCGCCCCCGAGCGGCGCGCGGGCGATCGTCAGCTCGCCGCCGGCCGTGCGGGCCGCCCGGGCCACGATGTCCAGCCCCAGCCCGGTGGAACCGCCGACGCTGACGCCCCGGGTGAGGGCCGCCTCGGGGTCCGCGACACCCGGTCCGGCGTCGTCGACCGTGAGGTGCACGTGCCGGTCCCGGCGTTCCACGCGTACCACGAAGCGGGTGCCCTGGGGGGTGTGCCGGAAGACGTTGCCGATCAGGGCGTCGACGACGGCGGCGAGATCGTCCTCGGGGAAGGCCACGGGGGTCGGACGCGGGGTGAGGGAGCGCTCGAACGGCCGCTCCTGCTGGGCGGCGAGGACCGACCAGAAGTCCAGGCGCATGGCGACCACCTCGGCGACGTCGCACGGTTTCGCCGTGCCCGCCCCCGGCCCGGCGAGCTGTGCGGCCGCGAGCGGCGTGCGCGCCGCCGCGATGATCGAGTCCAGCTCGCGTTCCAGCTGGCCGGCCGCCTCCGTGACCCGCTGCGCGCTGGGCGTCGCGCCCATCCGGTCGGCCTCCAGGTACAGGGCGGTCAGCGGGGTGCGCAGCCGGTGCGAGAGGTCGGCGACCAGTTCGCGTTCGACGGCGAGGAGGTCGACGACCCGGTCGGCCATGGTGTTGAACGCCACTCCGGCCTCCTGGAGCTCGGGCGGGCCGTCCGGTTCCACCCGTACGCCGAGGTCGCCCGAGCCGAGGGCGAGTGAGGCGCGCTTGAGGCCCCGGGAGGAGCGGACCACCCGGGCGCCGAGCCGGTCGGCGACCAGTACCGAGCCGCCCACCAGCCCCAGGGCGAGCAGGGCCATCACCCCCCAGGAGGCCGTCACGCCCCGGGTGAGGTCCGCGGCGGGCACGTAGGCCTCGACGACCGCGACCCGCTCGCCCCGCAGGACGACGGGCTGGAGGTAGGCCCAGCCGTCCGGGGTGTCCACGGCGATCGTCTCGCGCCCCCGTACGGCCCGGTCGAGCGCCTCCTCGGGCGCGTGCGGGGTGCCGACGAAGCCGCCGTCGGGCAGCCGCACGACCAGCTGGTCGGCGGAGCCGAGTTCCGCGACGGCCTGCTGGACGTCGGCGCGCCGGGTGGTGAGGGCGAGCACCGGCGAGAGGGCCGCGGCGCGCTGCTCCGCGGCGGTGGTGACCCGGTCGCGTGCCTGTTCACGTACGAGGAGGGCGAGCGGGATGAGGAACGACAACGCCACCATGGAGGTGACGGCCAGGGCGATCCCGGCGAGGGCACGTCTCATGGCGCGCTGACCAGCTTGATGCCGATGCCGCGCACCGTGTGGAGGTAGCGGGGCTTTCGCGCCTTCTCCCCCATTTTGCGGCGCAGTGCGGAGAGATGGACGTCGACCGTCTGGTCCTCCACGTACGGCTGCTGCCACACCTCGGCGAGTATCCGCTGTCGCGAGATGACCTGGTCGGCGTTGGCGGCCAGGTAGGCGAGCAGGTCGAACTCGCGGCGGGTGAGGGACAGTTCCCGGCCGGCGAGGTGGGCGGTGCGTGCGGTGGGGTCGATGCGGAGGTCGGCGACCTGGAGGACGGGCAGCCGCGCGGCCCGCGGGCCGGCGGGCGTGGAGCGGCGCAGCACGGCGGCGAGCCGGGCCGCGAGCTGGCCGCCGGAGAAGGGCTTGACCAGGTAGTCGTCGGCGCCGGCGTTGAGCAGCCGGATGATCTCGCTCTCGTCGTCCCGGGCGGTGGCGACCAGCACCGGGACGCGGGATATCCCCCGGATCATCCGCAGCACGTCGAGCCCGTCGAGGTCGGGCAGGCCGAGGTCGAGCACGACGATGTCCGGCGGGCTCTGGGTGATGTCGCGCAGCGCCTCGAAACCCTGGTGTGCGGTCTTCACCGCGTAGCCGTGTCCGGTGAGGACCTCGATCAGCGCGGCCCGGATCACGGGGTCGTCCTCGACGACAAGTACGGAGGCCATGGGCAGGCACGTTAGCCGGTCGGTCACTATGGTGTCGTGTCCCGCCTCCTGCGCTACCTGATCATCTGGCTGTCCTGCACGGCGGCCAGTGTGACGGCCGTCATCATCACCATCCACTTCGTGGTGGGGTCGACCCGGCCGACCGCGCCGGTCGCCCAGACGGCGCCCAAGGAGTTGCCGGCCCCGCCCAGGCCGACCGTCTCCAAGACCGTGACGGCCACTCCCAGTCCGTCGCCGACCAGCCGCAGGCCCCGTCCGGTGCCGCCGCGCGCCAGCGCCGGGCCAACGCGGCCGAGCGCGACCCCCACGCCGACGCCGAGCCCCCGCACCACCGCCCCGCGACCTCCCGCGGGCGGGGGCGACCCCGGGTGCGAGGAGGGCGGGGCGGGTGTGTACACGGTGCCCTCCGAGGGCGGCAAGGCGACCGTGCGGTTCGGCGGTGGCGGGGTGTGCCTGATCTCGGCGGTGCCGAACCAGGGCTTCACGGCCAGCACGGAGCAGGGCGCGCCGCAGACGCTGAAGGTCACGTTCACGGCGGGCCGCCACCGCTCGGAGATCACCGCGACGACACAGCCGCAGAGCCGGGCCGACGTCCGCGAGGTGTCGTGGTGACGGTCACGTCGTGGCGCAGGAGGCCCCGTTCAGGCGGAACGCGGCCGGGGCCGTGTTGGTGCCGCCCTTCTGGCCGGTGAAGCCGAGGGTGACCGTGCCGCCGGCCGGGATGGTGGCGGTGTAGGAGGCCGGGGCGACGCTCACCGCGCCCGCGTTCTGGGTGGCGGTGCCGCCCCACATGTGGGTGACGGTCTGGCCGTCGGCGAAGGCGAAGGCGAGCGTCCACGGACCGAGGGCGGCGTTCCCGGTGTTGCGGACGGCGATCTCGCCCTGGAAACCGCCCGGCCACTCGCCCACGACGCGGTAGCCGACGGAGCACGAGGCGCCCGGGGTGCCGCCGCCCTCGTCGGTGGTGACCTCCACGGCGGCGGAGCGGGCGGACCGGTTGCCCGCCGCGTCACGGGCCAGGACGGCGAAGGTGTACGTGGTGCCGGCGGCGAGGCCGGTCACGGTGGCGGTGGTGGTGGCCGAGGAGGCGACCGTGGTGTCGGTGCCGTCGTCGACGCGGACGACGTCGTAGCCGGTGACGGCGGTGTCGTCGGTGGCGGCGGTCCAGCCGAGGGTGACGGAGGTGTCGGTGACCGCGGTGGCGGTCGGGGTGCCGGGAGCCGTCGGGGCCTGGGTGTCCGGGTCGCCGCCGCCGTAGACGGTGGCCTCCTTCGAGGTCCGGGCGATGCCGTTGGCGCCGTGGAAGATGCGTTCGCCCCAGTCGCTGAGCCTGCTCGGGTCGAAGTCGAGCGCCAGGTCCAGGACCGGGTCGGTGTTGCCGCTCCACGACCAGGCCAGGTAGCCGAGGTGGAGTCGCTCGGCGGTGGCCATCATGGTGTCCTCGTCCGGGTCGCCGTACTGGTCGGCCGGGCCGCCGAACTCCCCGATGAGGATGGGTAGTTCCGCGTCCACGAAGGCGTTCAGGTAGTCGGTGATCTCCTGGGCGGTGTCGAAGACGCTGTACATGTGGATGGAGAAGATCAGGTTGCCGGTGGGGTCGGCGTCGTAGACGGTCCGCGCGTTGGCGCGCATGACGCCCTGCCAGTCCTGGCCCCAGTTGGGGGCGTCCACCATGATCGTGTGCTGGAGCCCCGCGTCGCGCAGCTTCTTGACGGCGGCGACGGTCGGCTCGGTCCAGCCCGCGGGGTCGGTGTTGCCCCAGGGCTCGTTGCCGATGTTGACGACGACGTAGTCCTCCTGGCCGGCCAGGACGTCCTTGAGGCCGATCCAGTAGTCGGCGGCGTGGTCGAGGGTGCCGGCCGCGGCGTCATCGCCGTACCCGGTGGTGTCGTGCACCTCCAGCACGCAGATCAGCCGGTTGGCCTTGCACTGCTCGATGACGGCGGCGACGTCCTCGGGGCCGTTCTCGCTCCAGCGGTACCCGTCGGAGAGGACGACCCGGACGCTGTTCGCGCCCAGCGCCTTGACGTCGGCCAGCGACTGCGTCTCGCCGGGGTACCAGGTGTGGGCGTGGTTGACCCCGCGCATGACGAAGTCGTTGCCGTTGCCCTCCACCAGCCGGCCCTCGCTGATGTGCAGGCCGGCCGCCTGCGCACCGGCCGACTGGACGCCCGCGGCCCGCCCGGCCGGCGACTGGGCCACGGCGGCGCCCGGGCAGAGGGCGCCGACGACGACCAGCCCGATCAGTGCGGCGAGGCCGGCCACCAGGCGGGCCGCGAGGGTCTGCGGCGGTGCGGGGGTATCGCGTCTTGCTGTACGCACGGCGACTCCAGGACTGAGTAGTGCGGACACGGGGGCGGAAGACGGTGGGGGTGACGAAGTCAGAGTGTGGGAGCGCTCCCACAAAGTGTCTCCATGAAACTAACCATGCCGCGTACACGTCAAGGCTGCGGACAGAAATCGCTTGCCCCGCCGGAGATGGGGCGGGAACAGGGCAGCACCGGTCCGGCGTCAGTCCACCGTCACGACGACCGAGTGCCGACCGCTGGCGCCGTCGGGCACGGTGCGGGTGCGCCGCGCCGTCTGCACCTCGCCGGCCCGGTCGGTCGCCCGCACGCCGAGGGTGTGACCGCCCTTGGTGGCCCGCCAGGCGTACGACCACTGTCGCCAGGTGTCGCGCGAGTCCCCGGCTGCCAGGGTGGCCTCCTCCCAGGGGCCGTCGTCGACGCGGACCTCGACCTTGCCGATGCCGCGGTGTGGGCCCAGGCGACTCCGGCGACCATCACCGTGCCCGCCTTCGGCCGGGCGAAGGGCTTCGGGGTGTCGATCCGGGACTGCGTCTTGATCGGTGCCTCACGGGCCCAGTCGCGCTTGACCCGGTACGAGTCGTAGGCGTCGAACGTGGTCAGCTCGATGTCCTCGATCCACTTGCAGGCCGAGACATAGCCGCAGAGGCCGGGCACGAGCATGCGGACGGGGAATCCGTGGTCGAACGGCAGGGGCTCGCCGTTCATCCCGACGGCGAGCATGGCGTCGCGGCCGTCCATGACGTCCTCGACGGGGCTGCCGATGGTCATGCCGTCCACGGAGCGGGCCACCAGCTGGTCCGCGGGGCCGCCCGCCGAGGGCGGACGGACGCCGCACGCCTCCAGCAGGCCGGCGAGCCGGACGCCGATCCAGCGGGCGTTGCCGACGTACGGGCCGCCCACCTCATTGGACACACAGGTGAGGGTGATGTCCCGCTCGATCGGCTCCCGCCGCAGCAGGTCGCCGAAGGTCAGCGTCTTCTCCCCGGTGACCCCGTCGCCGTGCACGCGCAGCCGCCAGGTCGTGGCGTCCACCCTGGGGACCACCAGGGCGGTGTCGACCCGGTAGAAGTCACCGTTGGGGGTGACGAAGGGGCTGACCCCCGCCACCCCGACCTGTGCCCGTCGGGGCACCGCCGGTGCTGGTGAGCCGGGCGGCGGAAGGGTGACCTCTTCCCGGGAGGCGACCGCTTCCCGGCCGCCCGCGCCGCCCAGGGCCCGGCCCAGCACACCGGCCCCGGCCGAGGCCGCGGCGGCAGCCGTCGCCGCGATCACGAACCGGCGCCGGTCCCAGCCCGCGCCCCGCTCCCCCGGCGCCTCCCGGCGCGCTACCGGCAGGAGCCCGGCCGGCGCGTACAGGAGTGCCGCGCCGGCGATCGCCCCCAGGACTGAGGGGAAGGCGTCCGTCGCGCCGGTGGAGTCGGGCCTGCCGGGGGCCGCCGCGGCTCCGACGGCTCCGAAGAGGAGGACTCCCGCCGCGCCGGTGCGCCGGTGACGGGCGGCGAGCGCGCCGAGGGCCAGGGCGAACAGGGACAGCACGGCGAGGATGCCGAGCTGGAGCACCAGTTTGTCGTGGGTGCCGAAGGTGCGGATCACCCAGTCCTTCACGGCGGCCGGCGTACGGTCGATCGCGGCGGAGCCGACCGCGACGACCGGGCCGGCCTGCGGGCGTACCGCGGCCGCCGCCAACTCGGCGACGGCGAGCGCGGCACCGCCCGCCAGAAGACCGGTCAGCGCCCCCGGCCCGAGGCGTGTCCAGGTCCTGGCCGACGGTTCGCGCGGGGTCTTGCCGTGGTCGCTCACGCCGGTCATACGGCACCGGGCGGCGGGCGGATTGGTGGCGCGTCGCCCGCGGTCACCGTGCCCCCGTCCCGAAGGTGTGGTCCAGCACCGTGCGCATCGCCCGACGCACCGCCGTGCGCGACTCGTCGGTCACGTCGATGGTCTCGAAGCCGTGGTGGCCGTGCGGCACGTCGATCACCTCCACGTCCGCCCCGCACTCCTCGGCCGCGGCCAGGAACTCCTCGACGGTGGCGGCGAGTTCCGGCATCTCCCGTCCCACCCGGGTGAGCACGACGGGCAGTTCACCCGCCTTCGCCACGGCGGACGCCGGTCGCAGACGGGTCTCGGACAGTCCCCAGTTCGGCAGGGGCGCCAGCACGGGGTAGGTGGCCGCCAGGCAGCGCAGCCAGGCGGGGGGCTCGTCCAGCCAGTCGGCGGCGATCAGGCCCCCGCCGGAGAAGAACCACAGCGCGATCCGGTCCCCGTCCACCCGGGGATCGGCCCGCGCCAGCTCCACGGCGGCGGCCACGTCCGCCGCGGCCCGCTCGTAGTCGCCGAGGTCGTGCAGGCGGTGGTCGAGGAGGACGCCCACGGCTCCGTCCCCGGCCACGCCCCGCGCGTACCCGGTCAGGCCGGGCCACTCCCGCGGGGTCGGCCGGGCGTCGGCGGGGACCGGCCCGCCGTGCACGAACACCACGGCGGGCCGAGGCTCCTCGGCGTCGGGCAGGTAGAGGTCGACGTTCCCGTGCCGCTCCCTCGGGACGTCGGGCACATCCATCAGGAAGGGCCGCAGGTGCCCCGGTCCCGCGGCGTCGTCGACCGGCTCCAGCCGGTGCCCCTCACCCGCCGCGGCCCGCAGCAGGACGTCCGTCAGCTCTTCGGGGCGGGAGAGCATCGGCCAGTGCCCAGTGGGGAGTTCGAAGAAGGTCACCCGGGGGTCGGTCAGGGGGCGCAGCGCGGGATCGCCGAGGCGCACCAGCATCTGGACCAGCTCGATGCTCGTGCCGTTGCCGGTGCACAGCACGCCGGTGCTGGGCACCCGGCCGACCGCGCCGGTCAGCCGCAGCGGCTGGAGCAGGGTGCCCAGGGGCTGGGGCGCGGCGAGGGCGGTGAGCCGGTCCAGTGCGGCGTCGGGGACTCCCTCGGTGCTGCCCCAGCGCGGCCATTCGTCGTGCGCCGGGGGTGGCAGCACCCCCTCGGCCCGCTCTGCTCCGCCGGTTCCGGCGAGACGCTCGCGCAGGGACTGGTCGGGTACGGCGGCCAGGGCCGGGACGCCGTCCCTCGGCAGGCCCGAGTCCAGATGGACGATCCGCTGGATGCGCTCCGCGCGCCGGTCCGCGGCACCGACGGCCGGGTGGATGCCGTAGTCGTGGCCGACCAGCACGATCCGCCGGTCCTCTGTCACGCCCACCGAGTCGACCGCCGCGAGCACGTCCGCGATGTGGGTGTCCAGGTCCACGGCGGCGTCCGTGGCCGCGCGTGGTCCGTCGAGGCCGGTGAGGGCGACCGTGCGCACCTCGGCTCCCGCCGCGGTCAGGCGCGCGGCGGTGCCCTGCCAGATGTGTGTGCCGGTGAACATGCCCGGCACCAGGATGAACGCGGTCATCATCTGCTCTTCCCTCCGTCCGCGGCGGCGGCCCGGCCCGATCGCCGGGCCGCCGCCGGTACGGTAGGAACTCCCCCTGAGGGAGGTTCAAGTGTCCACGTCGAACGACGGCCTGTGCGGCATCGGCGAGCTGGCCGAGGGCGCGGGTGTCACCGTCAAGACGGTCCGCTTCTACTCGGACCGGGGTTTGCTGCCGGAGGCGTCCCGCAGCGCCGGCGGCCATCGGCGGTACGGTCCCGAGGCACTCGAACGGCTGCGGCTGATCCGCTCGTTGCGCGCCCTGGGCCTGGGCGTTCCCGAGGTACGGCGGATTCTCGACGAGCGGCAAGCGGAAGGCGCGGCGGGCGGCGGTGGAGGGGGCGGAGCGCTGGAGGCCGCGGTGGCGGGCCGGCTGCGTGAGGTCGGCTCCGAACTCAGGGCGTTGCGCTGGCGGGAGGCCGCGCTGCGGCTGGTGCAGGAATCCCCGCCCGGTGAACAGGCCGACCGGCTGCGGTTGATCGGTGCCGTGTCCGTCCCGCCCAGCACGGCGCCGCTGGTGCGGTTCTGGCGCGGCTGGCTGCCGGCGCGGATGCCGGCCCGGTCGGCCGGCGCGTTCCTGGACGTCGCGGTCCCGCAGCCGCCCGACGACCCGGCTCCGGCCCAGGTCCTGGCCTTCGCCCGCCTCAACGCCCTCACCCTCGCCCCCTGCCCGGGCACCGCCCGCCCCCAGCCCGAGGCGCACCGGGCCGCCGACGCCCGGGGGGCCGCCGTACTGTACGCGGGGCTCGCGGAGGCGTACGAGCTGGCCGCTGTGCACCTGCGCCGGGGCCGGGAGCCGCATCAGGGTGAGGCACTGGACGGGTTCGTCGCCGCCTACACGAGTGCGTACGGCGTGCGGGACACCCCCGGCTTCCGCCGCCGGCTGGCCGGGCAGCTCGCGGCCGATCCCCGCCTGGACGGCTACTGGGAGCTGGTGGCCGAGGTGAACACCGCGCCGGGCGGGCGGCCGGAGCCGACGCCCGGGACCGCGCACGACTGGCTGCTGGCGGCGCTGACCGCTCAGACGGGGGTGGTGCCGGATCAGCGCACGTCGCCCCGCCAGTCGAAGCGGCGGGCGTCGCCCGGCCTCGGGACGTAGACGGAGCGGCCGCCCGCCCCGTAGCGGCCTATCTCCGTCGCCAGCGCGACTCCTCGGCCGCGCTCCTGCTCCGTGAGGTCCGTGACGTCCAGCAGCAGGCCGTCCAGGGGGCCGCCCACCAGGTGCGCGTAGACCCGCCCGGCGCGCGGTCCGGGGCTGTCGTGGTCCGCGCCGTAGACCCTGCCCCGCATGAACTCCACCTCATCCATGAGGTGAAGCCTCGCATCCGCCACTGACAACGGCCCGCGCGCCCGGAACCGGCCGCCCGCTACAAGGGGGGTTCGTCCAGCAGTTCGAGGAGACAGCGGGCGACGGCCGCGGCCGTCGCGGCACCGGCGGCGCCGGACACGGTGGGGAAGAGCCTGCCGTAGGCGGCCGCGCGGTTCAGGGCGCTGAGCCGCCAGGCGAGGCTCACCGCGCGCCGCAGCTGCGCGGGCGTACGTCCGGTGCCCGTCCAGGGTTCGAGGTAGGCGTCGCGCAGGCGCGGCAGCACCCGCCTCCCGTAGCGCTCGCCCGCCCGGCGGGCGGGGACGGCGAGGCTGGAGAAGGGGTGGGCGACGACGGCGTCGCCCCAGTCGAAGAAGGTGAACCTGCCCGGCGCGGGGCAGAAGAGCTGGCCGTCGTGCAGGTCCGCGTGGTCGAGGGAGTCGGGGACGCCCAGGGCCGCGAGTTCCGCGCGCCAGTCCAGCAGGCGGGGGCGCAGTTCGCGGAGCGCGGCCCGGTCCCGGGACGGCAGCGGGGTCTCGTCGAGCCGGTCGAGGGCGCCGGGCAGCGCGTCGGCGGGCACGGCGGGCACACCCAGGCGTTCGATCTCGCTCGCGCGCGGGGTCAGGGCGTGCTGCACGGCCGCGTACTGGCGCAGGAGTTCCTCCCACGCGGCGGGAGTGACCGCCTCCCGTGCCAGGACGTCCCGGAAGAGCGGCCCTCCGTCGGGCAGCAGCGCCCAGCCCCGGCCGGGGTCCACCGCCAGCGGCTCCAGTACGTGCCCGGGGACCCAGCGGGCCAGCGCCGCGGTCAGCGCGCCCTCGAAGGCGCTGGCCGGCGGATTCGCCTTGAACCACACCGCATCGCGTCCCACGACGTCGACCCGCAGCAGGACGGACCACGGCCGCAGCCGCGCCCGCCAGGCTCCCGTGGGCCGCAGGCCGTGGGCGGCCAGGCGGGACTCGGTCCAGCCGATGGCCTCGGTGCGCCAGGCCGGTTCCTCCCAGGGGGTGACGGTGTCCTGGTACCGACCCCGGTCCACGGTCACCGGCGTGCCACTGAGCATCACGCCATCCCAGCACCGTGCGCCGCGCGCGGCCACCGGATTTCGCCCGGCCCGGGACGCCCTGGGGCCCCGGGCCGGGCGAAGGTCGATCAGACCAGGTCGAAGCGGTCGAGGTTCATGACCTTGACCCAGGCGTCGACGAAGTCGTGCACGAACTTCTCCTTGGCGTCGTCGCTCGCGTAGACCTCGGCGAGCGCCCGCAGCTCGGAGTTGGAGCCGAACACCAGGTCGGCGCGGCTGCCGGCCCACTTGACCTCGCCGGTGGCGGCGTCGCGTCCCTCGAAGGTGGTCTGGTCCTCGGACGTCGCCTTCCACGTGGTGCCCAGGTCGAGCAGGTTGACGAAGAAGTCGTTGGTCAGCGAGCCCGGCGTCCGGGTGAACACCCCGAGCTGGGACTGCTGGTGGCCCGCGCCCAGCACCCGCAGGCCACCGACCAGGACGGTCATCTCGGGCGCACTCAGAGTGAGCAGGTTCGCCCGGTCGAGGAGCAGGTACTCGGCCGGCAGCCGGTTGCCCTTGCCGAGGTAGTTGCGGAAGCCGTCGGCGGTCGGCTCGAGCGCCTCGAACGACTCGGCGTCGGTGTGCTCCTCCGTCGCGTCCACGCGGCCCGCGGCGAAGGGCACCTCCACCTGGAAGCCGGCTTCCTTGGCGGCCTTCTCGACGGCGGCCGAGCCGCCGAGGACGATCAGGTCGGCCAGGGACACCTTCTTGGCGCCCGAACCGGCGTTGAACTCCCGCTGGACGCCTTCCAGGACGCGCAGCACCTGCGCCAGCTCGTCGGGCTCGTTGACCTCCCAGCCGCGCTGCGGCTCCAGGCGGATGCGGGCGCCGTTGGCACCGCCGCGCTTGTCGCTGCCGCGGAAGGTGGACGCCGAGGCCCAGGCGGTGGTCACCAGCTGCGCCACCGACAGGCCCGACTCGAGGAGCTTGGTCTTGAGGGTCGCGATGTCCTCGGCGTCGATGGTCTCGCCCTCGGGCTCGGGCAGCGGGTCCTGCCAGAGCAGCGTCTCCTCGGGGACCTCCGGGCCGAGGTACAGGGACTTCGGGCCCATGTCACGGTGGGTCAGCTTGAACCAGGCGCGGGCGAAGGCGTCCGCGAACTCCTCCGGGTTCTCGTAGAACCGGCGGGAGATCGGCCCGTAGACGGGGTCGAGGCGCAGCGACAGGTCGGTGGTGAGCATCCGGGGGCGGTGCTTCTTCGACGGGTCGTGCGCGTCGGGGATGATCTCCGGGGCGTCCTTGGCCACCCACTGGTTGGCGCCGGCCGGGCTCTGTTCCAGCTCGTACTCGTACTCGAAGAGGTTCTTGAAGAAGCCGTTGCCCCACTGGGTGGGCGTGCTGGTCCAGGTGACCTCCAGGCCGGAGGTGATGGCGTCGCCGCCCTTGCCCGTGCCGTGGCTGCTCTTCCAGCCGAGGCCCTGCTGCTCCATGGCGGCGGCCTCGGGGTCGTCGCCGACGGCGTCGGCCGGGCCGGCGCCGTGGGTCTTGCCGAAGGTGTGGCCGCCGGCGATCAGCGCGACGGTCTCCTCGTCGTTCATCGCCATGCGGCGGAATGTCTCACGGATGTCGCGGGCGGCGGCGATCGGGTCCGGGTTGCCGTTGGGGCCTTCCGGGTTGACGTAGATCAGGCCCATCTGGACGGCGCCGAGCGGGTTCTCCAGCTCGCGGTCGCCGGTGTAGCGCTGGTCGTCGAGCCAGGTGGTCTCGGGGCCCCAGTAGACGTCCTCCTCGGCCTCCCAGACGTCGGCGCGGCCGCCGGCGAAACCGAAGGTCTCGAAGCCCATCGTCTCCAGGGCGACGTTGCCGGTGAGGACCAGCAGGTCGGCCCAGGAGAGGTTCTGGCCGTACTTCTTCTTGACCGGCCACAGCAGGCGGCGGGCCTTGTCGAGGTTGCCGTTGTCCGGCCAGCTGTTGAGCGGGGCGAAGCGCTGCTGGCCGGCGCCGGCGCCGCCGCGGCCGTCGCTGATGCGGTAGGTGCCCGCGCTGTGCCAGGCCATCCGGATCATCAGCGGGCCGTAGTTGCCGAAGTCGGCGGGCCACCAGTCCTGCGAGGTGGTCAGCACCTCGGCGATGTCCCGTTTCACGGCCTGCAGGTCGAGGGCGTTGAAGGCCGCGGCGTAGTCGAACTCCTCGCCCAGCGGGTTGGCGACGGCGGGGTTCTTGGCGAGGATCTTCAGGTTGAGCCGCTCCGGCCACCACTGACGGTTTCCGCCGCCCTGCGTGGGGTGGGCGGCGCGTCCGTGGGCGACCGGGCAGCCGCCCGTCTCCTCGGCCTTCGCGTCGGTCACGATGGCGTCGTGGTTCTCGGACATGGGAATCCTTCCGGACGGGGCGGATCAAGGTGCTGGGGAACTGCCGGGGGTGGAGCAGTCGGGGCACAGGCCCCGGTAGATGACCTCGGCCTCGTCTATCACGAAGCCGCGGTCGTCGGAGGCGGTCAGGCAGGGCGCGTCGCCGACGGCGCAGTCGACGTCGGCGAGGGCACCGCAGGACCGGCACAGGACATGGTGGTGGTTGTCACCGACCCGTCCCTCGAACCGCGCCGGGCCGCCGGGCGGTTCGATACGGCGCACGAGCCGTGCCGCGGTGAGGGCGTGCAGGGCGTCGTACACGGCCTGGAGGGAGACGTGTCCCACGCGTCGGCGCACCCCGGAGGTGAGCGCCTCGGCGTCGAGGTGATCCCCCGCCCGTACGGTCTCGAGCAGCGCGACGCGGGCGGCGGTCACCCGCAGTCCCGCCCGACGCAGCTCATCGGCGGTGGCCGGATTCCGGGAGTGCCGGGATGCCGTCATGGCGGCGAACCTACTCCCTGAGACACGAACCACTCAAGGAAACGAACGACTCCAGCGTGGTAAACAACGTGCGTGGCGGGCACTGGCATGGGATGCCGCCCCGTACAGCGCGACGACAGGAATGAGTGGCCGGTGCTTTTGAAGACGTTCCGCTGGGCCTTCGCCGTCACGGCCCTCGGCCTGGCGGCGGGCGTGCTCTACGACGGCTGGACCGCCCTCGGCATCGTGGCGATCCTGTCCGTCCTGGAGATCTCGCTGTCCTTCGACAACGCGGTGATCAACGCCGGGATCCTGAAGAAGATGAACGCCTTCTGGCAGCGGATCTTCCTCACCGTCGGCATCGTGATCGCGGTGTTCGGCATGCGGCTGGTCTTCCCGGTGGTGATCGTGGCGATCAGTGCCCGGCTGAGTCCCTGGAACGCGGTGCACCTGGCGCTCACCGACAAGGACCGCTACCAGGAGCTGGTGACGGACGCCCATCCGTCGATCGCGGCCTTCGGCGGCATGTTCCTGATGATGATCTTCCTCGACTTCGTCTTCGAGGACCGGGAGATCAAGTGGCTGGGATGGCTGGAGCGTCCACTGGCCAAGCTCGGCAGGGTCGACATGCTGTCGGTCTGCATCGCCCTGATCGTGCTGCTGGTCTCCGCGACCACCTTCGGCGCCCACGCCCACCAGCACGGCGGGGCGCATGCCGACAAGGCGGAGACGGTCCTGCTGGCGGGCGTCGCCGGTCTGATCACCTACATGGTCGTGGGCGGCCTCTCCGGCTTCTTCGAGCAACGGCTCGAGGACGAGGAGGAGCGTGAACAGGAGGCGGAGGAGGACGAGGAACGGGCCGGGAGGCCGTCCGGGTCCCCCGTCAGGCTGGCGGGCAAGGCGGCGTTCTTCATGTTCCTCTACCTGGAGGTCCTGGACGCGTCGTTCTCCTTCGACGGCGTCATCGGCGCCTTCGCCATCACCAACGACATCGTCCTGATGGCCCTGGGCCTGGGCATCGGCGCCATGTACGTGCGGTCCCTGACCGTGTACCTGGTCCGCCAGGGCACCCTCGACGACTACGTCTACCTGGAGCACGGCGCGCACTACGCCATCGGCGCCCTGTCGCTGATCCTGCTGGTCACCATCCAGTACGAGATCAACGAAATCATCACCGGGCTCGTCGGCGTGGTCCTGATCGGCGCGTCCTTCTGGTCCTCCGTGCGCCGCAACCGCGCGCTGCGGACCGCCTCTTGAGCGGTGGGGCCGGTGCGCTAGATTTTGCAGCGCCTTGACCTCGATCACTCACGATCCCTCACGCTACGGAGCCGGCAACGCCATGAGCGACATCGTCAACGGACTCGGCCGGGCCGCCGCCTACGGCGGCCTGGGTCTGGTCCTCCTGGTCCTCGGCATCGTCCTGGTGGACGTGCTGACACCCGGAAAGCTCGGCCGGCAGATCTGGGAGCAGCGCAACCGCAACGCCGCCCTGGTGCTCAGCTCCGCGCTGCTCGGGATCGGCGGCATCGTCTTCACCTCCATATGGACGACGTACGAGGACTTCGGCAAGGGCCTGGTCTCCACGGCCGTGTTCGGACTGCTGGGCCTGGTGATGATGGCGGTGGCCTTCCTGGTGGTCGACCTGATCACCCCGGGGCGGCTGGGCGCGACGCTGGTCGAGCCGGAGCCGCACCCGGCCGTGTGGGTGACGGCGTCCTGCAACCTCGCGGTCTCCGCCGTCATCGCGGCCTCGATCGCCTGACACCGCCGGGTGCCGTCACCGAAGGCGCCTGATGTCACCGCGCACCCGGTAGAAACCGCCCGACGCGGCGTGCAGCGCGTCGACCACGTAGCGCGCGCCCGGCTCCCGGATCGCCCTCGGGAACTGGACGTTCCAGGACCGGTCGTACCCTTCCGTCACCACGTGGATCCGGGTACGGCCGTTCTCCTGGACGCACTCCACCACGACGGAGCCCGCGGGCGCCGCGGTCACGGTCGTCACCGCGGCCGCGGCGGTGGCGGGCGCGTACGTCGGCAGGGTGGCGGCGAGCTTGACGTCCCGGGCGACGGGCACCGAGCCCTGCTGGGCGGCCGTCACCGCCGTCTCGCTCGCGTCCACGCACACCAGGGAACCGTCGGTGGTGACGAGGAACAGCCGCTCGTCGCGGTACTGCATGGACAGGGCGGAGCCGCCGCCCGTGCCCAGCTTCCACAGCCGGGTGCCGTCCCGGTCGAAGCAGTACACCGAGGACGCGGAGTCACCGGCGAAGACGAACCGGCCACCGGGAGAGGTGGCGCACGAGTACACCGGGCTGTCGCAGTGGTACGTCGCCTCAACGGCACCGGTGGCCTTGGACAGCCGCTGGACCGTGTGCCGCGCGGTGCCCGCGTAGACCGCGTCGTCCTCCTGCCAGCCGAAGAGCACGGCCCCCTGGGTGGGGGTGTGCCACAACTCGGCGCCGCCGTCCGGGGAGTGGGCGGTCACGCCGCGGGTGTGCCCGTGGTAGACGGCCCGGTCGTCGGCGCGCACCATCCAGGCGTGCTCACCGCGTCCGCCGCGCGACCACTGGTGTTCGTCCTCGTGGTCGATCACGGTGAGCCGTCCGGCGCGGTCCGCGACGTTCAGCACGCCCTCGTGGATGTCGAGCCAGAAGATGTCCACGTCGGCCGCGATGTCGTAGGCGGCGAAGGGCAGTTTGGACGACAGGTCGTACACCCGGCCGTCGTCGCAGCCGGCGTAGATCCAGAAGTCGTCGGCGACCAGGCACTTGACGCCGTCCGGCAGTTGGTAGCGGGCGAGGACCTCCCCGCCGTGGGCGAGGGTGTAGACGTCGCCCGCCTGGTTGCCCACCCAGCACTTGTCCTCGTCGATGTGGATGCCGAAGGCGGCGGAGCCGGTGCGGAACCGCCACAGGACCGGTGCGACCGCACGGGCGGTGGACGGCGCGGAGGCCACCTGCCGGCGGGTGACCGCGCGGGGCGCGCGCTGTCCCGGCACGGCGGGCTCGTAGCCCTTGCGCACCTTCTCGCCTATCTTCTTGGCGGCAGCGGCCTCCGCCTTCTGGGCGGTGGGGAAGGTCGACGTCTGGGTCTGTCCTGCCGCGCCGATCCTGCCGTAGCGCACCGTCACGACCTGTCCCTGGACGGTGACTTCGTAGAACTTGTGCGCGCTCCCGTCGTCCTGCGACAGCTCCAGGTACGTGCTCGACATGGCAGACCTCTCCCCGGCCGGTCCCGCGGCGTGTCCGCGAGTTCCACTGATCACACCGTAGGAGGTCCCACTGACAGTCGGCCGTGGCACCGGATCGGCCTGTGCGGTGGCTCAGGAGACGGTCGCGGGCGGCGGGGCCCAACGGCGGCTGCGGGCAGCGGCACCGGAGACGCCGTACTCCTTTCTCAGTTGCTCGGGGATGGCGTAGTGCATGACGCGTCCGCGCGTGAGGGAGGAGAGTTCGAGGGCCGTGGTGAGGTGGCCGAGCCGGTCCAGGGCCCACGCGCCCAGCGGTGAGCGGTCCTCGATCGCCTCCAGGACGCCGAGGAGGTGCGGGGCTGCCTTGACCAGGGTGTCCCAGGCCGTGCGGGGGACGTCCAGCCAGTCGGCGCACGTGTCGCCGACGAGGTAGCGGATCAGGGCGGAGACGACCGGGTCGAAGAGGGTGCCGGGGACGACTTCCTCGTACAGGTCGATCAGTTGCCGGGTGAGGTGGGCGCCCTCCTCGGAGGGACCCATGTGGCGGAGCATGTACAGGTCGAGGAACCGGCGTGCCTCGTCGAGCGTGGTGGGGGCGGCCGCCTGGTCGACGCCGAGCATGGCACCGACGACGCGCCAGGCGTAGTAGTAGGCGTCCGCGCCTTCGGCGGACATGTGGACGCCGAGTCGGTGCAGGCTGTCCAGGACGAGCAGGGAGAAGAACATCTGCCCGCCGATCATGTCCTCCTGGCAGATCGGTACGCCGAGGGCCTCGGTGTCCCAGCGGTTCTCCCGCTTCAGGTGGTGGCGGATGGCGGCGTGCAGCAGGCGCACCTTCTGGGCAGCCGGGATGAAGCGACCCCCGGCCTCGAACGCGTCGGGCCGCATGAGGTAGACGGTGAACTGGCCGGTCTCCGCCATCCGTTTGGAGGGGTAGTTCAGACCGTGGGTGGCCGACAGCAGCCGGGCCACGTGCGGGACGACGTAGCAGGCGGGCATGGACGCGAAGGACAGCGCGGTGGAGATGTGCACGTTGTTGTCGATGAAGAACAGGCGGGCCCGCTCCATCTCGTCCCAGTCCACCCAGTCCGGCGGGGTGCCGGTCACCCGCAGGTACTCCCGGGCGACGCCCGGGAGGCCGTCCGGGAGTTCCTGGCCGCTGGTGGAGACGTAACGCATCAGGGAGTTGAACGTGCCGACCTCGCCGCGTTCGAACAGGGTGGCGACGACGGCGTCGGCCAGTTCGTCGCCGTCGCGGCGCAGGGCGTCCATCGACTTCTCGGTGGGGGGCATCGCGGTCTCCTCGTCAGTGCGTCCGGTCGGTGGCCTGCTGGGCGAGTTCGCGCAGCGCCCGGCGCGCGTGCGGTGGTGTCCCGGTGGCGTCCAGGGCGCGGGTGGCGCGCTCCACGCGGGTCGCGATCAGCTGCTCGATCCGTTGCGGTGCCTTCAGCTCCCGCATGAGCTGGCGCACGTCGCGCAGATGGGTCGCGTCCAGGTCGTCGCGGCCCAGCAGGGCGCCCAGCCAGGCCCGTTGGGTCGCGTCGGCCGCCTTCCAGGTCTCGGCCAGCAGTGCGGTGGGCCGGTGGGCGCGCAGGTCGTCCAGACCCGACTTCCCGGTGCGTTCCTGGTCCCCGAACAGACCGAGCAGGTCGTCGCGCAGCTGGAACGCCTCGCCGAGCGGCAGGCCGTAGGCCCGGTAGGTGTCCCGCAGGGCGGGGGCGGCGCCGGCGAGCAGGCCACCGATGAGCAGGGGGTGCTCGACGGTGTACTTGGCGGTCTTGTAGCGGACGACCTTCAGGGAGGTGTCGGTGTCCGGCGAACCGCCGGTGTGCAGGATCTCCAGGCACTCGCCGGCGATGAGTTCGCGGGCGAGCGCGGTCCACAGGTCCCGGGCGCGGGCGAGATAGGCGGCAGGCAGACCGCTGGTGGTGAACAGGCGGCCCGCGAGGACCATCAGGTGATCTCCCACCAGCAGGGCCAGGGACCGCGCCGCCGTCCGGGCCCCTGGGCGGCCGTCCCGGGCGAGCACGGCCTCCAGGGCCATGTGGGCGGTGGGCAGGCCGTGGCGCAGGGCGCTGTCGTCGATGAGGTCGTCGTGCACGATCGCGGCGGCGTGCACCAGTTCCATGGAGGCAGCCGCCCGGACCAGTGCGTCGCTCTCCGGCTGTCCGGCCCCCCGCCAGCCCCAGTAGCAGAAGGCCGCGCGCAGCCGTTTGCCGTGCCCGGCCGAGTCCCGCAGCCGCTCGGCCACGGGAGCGAGGGCTTCGTCGACCGCCACGAGGTGACCGGCCTCCTCGGCCAGGAAGTCCCGCAGGACGCCGTCGACGCGCGACTTGAAGCCGGCCGGGTCCCAGCGGTCAGACATCGCCGTCGTCGGCTGCCCGGCGCGCCCGCACGTGCCGGGCGAGAACCTCCAGGTGGGCGGGTGGCACGTGCGCGTAGCGGTCCATGACCAGCCTGCCCCGGGCCTGGAGGTCCTCTTCCGCCTCCCGTACGAGGTCGGCGGTGTCCGAGCGGCCGAGGAGCCCGCGCAGCCCGCCCACCGCCGAGCCGATCGTGCTCACCGCCAGGTCGGCGAGTCCGGCGGCCAGCAGCACGGCCCGGTCGTCCTCGCCCGTCCCCCGTCGTCTCGAATGCGTCATTCTTCCGCCCCAGGTGGTCACGTGGTCACGGACGCGCCCGGTCGACGGCGCGTCCGATCAGAGCATGACCGGAGGGACGGGGCGGAAGATCCCGAATACCCCTTTGAGCGATGTGGGGAACAGGTGTCAGGAGGTCCGCTCGACGCTCCACCGCGGCAGCCGCTCGAAGAAGGCGACGGCGTCCTCGCGCCACCGCGGACGCCAGCCGGCCGCCACCTGGCGGGCCCGCTCGGCGTACTGCCGCATGTCCGCGCGCATCCGGTCGTCGACACCTGCGCGTTCGCCGATCGCGCGGATCTCGGCGACGGTCTCCGGTGCGCAGGCGGGGTCGCCCAAGGCCTTTTCCACGAAGGCCCGCTCGGGGCCGCTCACGGCCGACAGCAGGCGGACGACGGTGTACGTGTGCCGGCCCTCGCGGATGTCGGTACCGGTCGGCTTCCCCATCGCCTCCGCGTCGCCGAACAGGTCCAGGTAGTCGTCGCGCATCTGTCCGCAGATGCCGAGCAGGCGGGCGTAGTCGCGCAACTCCGTTTCGTGGGCGGCCGGTTGCTCTCCCGCGGCCAGGAGTCCGAGGCACAGGGGGGCGAGGACCGAGTAGCGGGCCGACTTGTGGTCGGCGACGGCGTGCAGCACGTCGTCGTCCGGGGCGGTGTCGGTGAAGTCGCGTTCCAGGTCGACGATCTGGCCCACGAAGGTGTCGGCCGCGGCCCGGGTCTGGACCTCGACCATCGCCTGCCGCACCTCGGCGGGCAGCTCGGCCTCCAGGAGCACGCGCAGGGAGAGGGCGAGGGCCAGGTCGCCCGCGAGCACGGTGAGGGCGAGCGCGGCCCGCGGGTGGTGGGGGAACCTCTCCCGGTAGGCGTAGTACGTCGTGGGTCCGCCCCTGCGGGTGGCACTGTCGTCGATGAGGTCGTCGTGCACCAGGCCGTGGGTCTGCAGCAGTTCGACGCTCAGCGCGGCGGCGTCCAGCCCTTCCACCGGCTCGGCGGTCACCAGTCGCGCCGCCTCGTGCAACAGCACGACCCGCATCCGCTTGCCGCCGCGCAGCGACAGGTCGCGCAGCAACTCGACGCAGTCCGGGGTGAAGCGGCTGAAGGACGGGGCGTCCAGTGCCGTGCCCAGCCTGTCGAAGTACTCGGCGAAGAGCGCGTTGAACCGGCGCTCGTATCCCGCGACGCGGGCCTGCGGCTGCTCGGTCATGACGAGGTCCTCCTGTGGACGGGACGGATGACGCGCTCCGCAGTGTGTCAGGGCATGCCGCGAGGCGTGCGGCGCGGGTCGGCGGGGCCGCTCGGCGCCCCCAGCCCGTGGCTACGGCGTCGACGTCGCCGGTTGCGCCCGTCTGCCGCGTCCGTACGCGCCAGGGCCCGGCCCCGCCGATCGCGGGGCCGGGCCGTGGAACGCGCGCACGCTCAGCCCTGGCGGGCCTTGAAGCGTGGGTCCTTCTTGTTGATCACGTAGGTCACGCCACGGCGGCGCACCACCTGGGCGCCGGGCCTGGCCTTGAGGGCGCGCAGGGAGTTGCGGACCTTCATGAGTGCCTCCTCGCTCGTCGGGCGCCGTTCAGCGTTCCTCGCGGAACGGCACGTGCTCCCCCGCCACCGGGTCGTACTTGCGCAGGACGAGCCGGTCGGGGTCGTTGAGGCGGTTCTTGCGGGTGACGTAGGTGACGCCGGTCCCGGCGGTCGACTTCAGCCTGACGACCGGGCGTGCGGTGCTGCGTGCCATGGTGCTCCTTCCGACCGCGGCGCGGGCTGCCGTTCTGTCCCGCGCATGTCAGTCACGCCGCACAACGCCGGCAGCCGCCGGGGCATTCCCCACCGGCCGTGCGCGTCAGCACTCCTGCCACAGCCGGGTCATCACCCGTACGCCGAAGCGCAGGCCCTCCAGCGGCACCCGCTCGTCGACGCCGTGGAAGAGGCGGCCGTAGTCGAGGTCGTGGGGCAGCTTGAGCCCCTTGAAGCCGAAGCACCGGATGTCGAGCTTGGTGAAGGCCTTGGCGTCCGTGCCGCCCGGGTTGCAGTAGGGCACGGGGTGGCCGTCGGGGTCCTCGGCGCGTACGGCGGCGCACATGGCGTCGACGAGCGGGCCCTCGAAGGCGGTCTCCATGGCGATGTCGTGGTTGACCCACTCGCGGGACACCGAGGGCAGGAGCAGCGCGTCGATCGTGTCGATCAGCTCCTGCTCGTGGCCCGGCAGGAAGCGGCCGTCCACGCGGGCCGTGGCCCGGCCGGGGATGACGTTGGTCTGGTAGCCGGCCGTGAACATGGTCGGGTTGGCCGAGTTGCGCAGCACGACCTGCATGAAGTCGGCCACATGTCCGAGCTTGGCCAGTTCGGCGTCCAGGTCGTCGGCGTCGAGGTCGAGGTCGATCCCCTTCAGGCGGGCGGCCTCGGCGAGCAGCGCGCGTACCGGTTCGATCAGCCGGACGGGGAAGGTGTGCCGGCCGATGCGGGTGAGGGACTCGGCGAGGTCGGTGACGGCGTTCTCGTCGTTCGGGGAGGAGCCGTGTCCGGCGCGGCCCGACGCCGTCAGCTCCATCCAGGCCATGCCCCGCTGGGCGTTCTCGATCGGGTAGAGGCGCCGGGTGTCGTCCAGGGCGTAGCTGAAGCCGCCGCCCTCGCCGATCGCCTCGGTGACGCCCGCGAACAGCTCGGGCCGGTGCTCGACCAGCCAGTGGGCGCCGTACTTGCCGCCGGCCTCCTCGTCGGCGAGGAAGGCGAGGACGATCTCGCGGGCGGGCCGGGTGCCGGTACGGGCGAAGTGGCGGGCGGTGGCCAGCATGACGGCCACCGTGTCCTTCATGTCGATGGCGCCGCGGCCCCACAGGTAGCCGTCCCGGATCTCGCCGGAGAACGGCGGCACCCGCCACTCGGCCGGGTCGGCCGGTACGACGTCCAGGTGGCCGTGGACCAGCAGGGCGCCGCGCGCCGGATCGGTGCCCGGGATGCGGGCGACGACGTTGGCGCGGCCCGGGGCGCTCTCCACCAGTTCGGAGGCGATGCCGGCCTCGGCGAGCCTGCTCACGACCCAGTCGGCGCAGGCCCGCTCGTCGCTGGTGGGGTTGGAGGTGTCGAAGCGGATCAGCTCCGCGCAGAGGTCGACGACTTCCCGCTGCGCCTCCTCGGAGGCGGGAACGGCCGGAACGGGGCCGGGGACGGTGGTGCTCACGGTGCTCCTACGGTGGCCGTGCCGGTGGCGGCCGCCGGGGTGGGTTCGGTGGTGTCGTCCAGGGCCGTGGTGCCGTACGTCCTGATCCAGCCGGCGAGGCCGAGGACGCAGTAGAGGACGAAGGCGGTCAGCAGGGAGTTCAGGGCGGGGATGCCGCCGTCGTAGAACTTGCCGACGCAGAAGGCGACCGCCCAGATGACCAGGGACATCGGCACCCAGGTCGGCGAGGTGGCGGGCAGGGTCTCCGCCTCGCGGGTGGCGTCCAGGGGCGCCCGCATCCGGCGCACCACCCAGTACTCGGCGACGATGATGCCGCCCACCGGCGGGATGGCGACGCCCAGCACGGAGAGGAAGTCGGTGAAGTGGGTCATGATGCCGACGGCGGAGAGCAGGGTGCCCGCGATGCCGAGGACGATGGTGACCGCGCCGCGGTGCACGCGCTTGCCGAAGACGACCTGGAAGAAGTTCACGACGCCGAGCGAGGAGCCGTACAGGTTCCAGTCGTTGATCTTCGCGGTGGACATCAGCACGACGAGGACGCCGAAGACACCGGAGGTGGAGAGCACGATCTGGGAGACCTGGCCGCTGCCGACCATGTGGCCGAGCAGCACGCCGGTCAGGCCGACGATGTACTCGGAGAGGATCATCGAAGAGGCGCTCTGCAGGAAGACGTGGCTGCCCTTGCGGTTGTAGCGGGTCATCTCCGGGGAGACGATCGCGCCGGTCATGAAGCCGCCCGCGATGGCGGTCGCGGCGACGGCGAGCGGGATGGTCTCACCGGGTGCCGGGGAGTGGACCAGCTCGGAGAACGAGTGGTCGCTCAGCGCGTCGGTGACCGACCAGGCGACCATGGCGAAGAACAGCGGCGTGACGATCTTCGCGAAGACGGCCATGTACCGGAAACCGAAGATGACCAGCACGGTGATGGCGACGCCGGCGGCCGTGCACCACAGCCAGGAGGGACCGCCGACGAGCGCGGACACGCTGTCGCCGAAGATCGTGTTCTGTACCCCGAACCAGCCGACGAGGCTGACCGAGATGACCAGGCTGACCAGTGCCGAGCCGTTGCGGCCGAAGCCCGCCCAGCGGGTGAGCAGCGGGGTGGCCAGACCCTCGCGCATGCCGGCAAGGCCGATCGCGAAGATCACGACTTCGAGGATCACCGCGCCGAGGGTGAACGCGAGGAACGCGTCGCCGAAGGTCATGCCGACGCCGATGGTGGCGCCGAGGGTGAACTGCGAGATGGAGCCGGACTGCGCGAGCCACTGCAGCAGCATGGTCCAGAAGCCGAGCCGCTTGTCGCGCGGGACTCGGGAGAGGGCGTAGTCGTCGCTGCCCACGGCTCCCGGGGCCGAGGCCGCCGGTTCTCCGGCGGGGTTCTTGTGCATGGCCATGATCACGACCCCCCGGGTTCGCGGCCGAGGGTCTGCAGCCGGGTCAGCGAGCCGTAGCGGGACACGAGGGCGTCGAACTCCTGGTCGTCGTGGAAGTCGAGCTGTCCGCCGCCGTAGGCCTTCGCGGTCTCGACGGCGAACCGGGCGGCGGCCGCGATGTCGGTCTCGTGGCTCGCGCCCGTCTGGCAGCCGGGCACCGCGGCCGCGGAGGTGATCGCGAGACCGACCACCGGTGCGGCCGTCGCCGTGGCCGGCTGCAGGATCGAATTGATGTGGTGTACACCGTTACCGTACGGGGTGATGTCCTGGGTGGTCACGGGGTACGTGACCAAGGGCTCACCGGTCACCACGGCCAGCAGCTCACCGAGCCGCTCGCTCACCTTGAGCACCCAGCCCTCCTTGACGGTGGGCGACAGGGCGAGGCCCTTGTGGTTGATGATCCGGTTGCCCTTGGTGGTGTCGACGGAGAGCACGGCCTCCATCTCGCCGGTGACCTCGTGCCGGTTCATGGTCGCGATGTCGACGGGCGAGTCCATGAACGGCACCGGGTCGTGCGGCGCGGTCGGGGCGTTCGGGCAGATGTGCGTGGCCACGATCACGTCACCGTCGAGCACGTCGCCCCGGCGCCGCATGTCGAGCAGCTTCGCGGCCGTGGCGAGCGCGGCGATCGCGCCGTCCGCGTCGGAGACCAGCCCGACGGCTTCCGGGCGCGCCCCGACGCCGCCGAGCCGCCCCACCACGCCCAGCGTCCGCGCGGAACCGCCGCTGCCGCGGCCGGCCCGGCCCGGTATCCGTACGAGCACGAAGTCCGTCGAGCCGCGCTCGCCGGTGACGGTGGTGACCTCGGCGCCGGAGCCCTCGGGGCCCGCTACGGAGTCGAGGTGGGCGGCGACGCGCTTGCCGTCGACGTCGGGATCGTCGAGCAGATCCACGAGGTCCAGGACGTACTTCAACATGGGCAGTTCTCCTGATCCGCACCGGGGGCGGTGCTCCCAGCAGGTTCGGGATGGACTAGCGTTGTCCGCAACTGTTTCCCGTTATCTGCAATACGGGTCTGCATGCTGAGATGTGAGGGAGAGGAGCCGCCATGTCCGGTCGCCCGGTGGAGCCCGTGGACCGCAGGACGCCGGCCGGGGCGCTGCAGACCGTCGACCGCGCCCTGCTGGTGCTGCTGGCGTTCGAGCGCACCCGCCCGGACTGGGGCGTCACCGAGATCGCCGCCGAGTTCGGCTGGGACACCTCGGTCGCCCAGCGTCTGCTGTCCACTCTCGCGGGCCGCGGTTTCCTGGTCTCCGACCCCGCGACCCGCCGCTACCGGATCGGCCCGGCCGCCCTGCGCCTGGGCCGGCTGTGGGAGCGTTCCGGCTCGCTGGAGCTGCTGGCCGAACCGGTGCTCCAGGAGTTGCGGGCCGCCACCGGGGACACGGTGCTCTTCTGCCTGCCCGACAGCTTCCACATGCGCTGTGTCGCGGCCGTCGAGGGCGAGGAAGGACCGCTGCGCTACTACCCGCTGGTCGGCGAGCTGTACCCGGCGCACGCGGGCGCCACCAGCAAGTCGTTCTACGCCTTCCTGCCCGACGAGCAGCGCCACCGGCTCTTCCGCGGGCGCCCGATGGCGCGCTTCACCGAGCGCACGGTCACCGACCCGGACCAGCTGGAGCGCGAGTTCCGCACCGTCCGCGCGCAGGGCTACGCCTGGACGGTCGGCGAGTACGACGCCGGCATCGGCACGGTCGCCATGCCGGTGTTCCTCGGCTCGGAGCCCTACGGCAGCCTCAGCCTCGGCGCCGCCAAGGAGCGCTTCCCCGAGGGGCCCGAGGACCGGCTGGAGGTGCTGCGCCGCGCCGCCCGGCTGCTGGAGCAGCGCCTGACCCACCCGCCCCAGCACCACCGGCGCCCGCGCGCCCCCCGTACGTCCTGACGCACCACCGATCCACCCCCGTCGACGAGGAAGACCCCCGTGAACCTCCTGCTCCTGTCCAACTCCACCCAGCACGGCCGCGGCTACCTGGAACACGCCCTCGACACCGTGACCGGCTTCCTGCCCGCCGGGGCCCGGCTGGCCTTCGTCCCGTACGCGCTGGCCGACCACGACGCCTACACCGCCCGGGTCCGCGGCGCGCTCGCCGGCGCCGGGATCGACGTGCGGGGCGTGCACGAGGGCGGCGACCCGCTCGCACGGCTCGGCGAGGCGGACGCCGTGTTCGTCGGCGGCGGCAACTCCTTCCGGCTGCTCGCCGCGCTGTACCGCACGGGGCTGCGGGATGCGCTGACCGAGGCCGTGAGCGGCGGGCTGCCGTACATGGGGGCCAGTGCCGGGACCAACATGGCGGCGCCCTCGCTGCGCACCACCAACGACATGCCGATCGTCGAGCCGCCGTCCTTCGAGACGCTCGGGCTGGTCCCGTTCCAGATCAATCCGCACTACCTCGACCCGGACCCCGGCTCGACGCACAAGGGCGAGACCCGCGAGCAGCGGCTCACGGAGTTCCTGGAGGAGAACGACGTGCCCGTGCTGGGCCTGCGGGAGGGTTCGTGGCTGCGGGTCGAGGGCGACCGGGCGGTGCTCGGCGGTGAGCGCGACGCCCGGCTGTTCCGCCGGGGCACGGCCCCGCGCGAGCTGGCGGTGGGCTCGGACCTTTCCGAACTGCTCACGGTGCGAGCCGAGTTCGACACCCGCGCCTGACGACGGCGACGCCGGAGGCCCGTACGGGGCTCCGGCGTCGTCCGTTCGGGTGCGGTGCGGTCAGCGCTTGATCTCCTTGATCTTCAGCATGCGCGTGATGACCTTGTCCAGTTCCTCGTCGTCGAAGACCTTCTTCCAGTCCTCGCGCACGATGGACTCCCGGCCGTAGTCCATGGCGATCAGGCAGGCGTCCGAGAAGGGGTTGGAGCCCTTCAGGGTGTTGGCGAGGGCGACCTGGGTGTGGCCGAGCAGCATCGCGCGGGCCGCCTTCTCGGGGACGCCGACGGTGTGGACGGTCTCGTGCAGGGCCTCGGTGAGCAGGGCGCCGACCATGCAGGCGATGGTCTCCACGAGGGTCGGCTCCAGCACGGCGAGCTGCTTGACGGTGACCCAGTGGACGTCGACGACCGGGGCGTACATGACGCGGACGACGGAGTCGGCGAGCTCCTGCTTGGCCGGGTCCCCGCCTTCGTAGGCGGCGACGACCTCCTGCGGGGCGGCGATGCCGCCGAAGGTGTCCTGCCACTCCTCCTTGGTGGTGCGCTCCAGGAACACCGAGGGGTGGCAGGGGTGGGCGCAGGCGTAGTGGATGTCGTCGCGGGCGAAGAGCAGTCCGGCGTAGGCGGCGGCCGGGTCGAGGGTGAGGACGACGGTGCCCGGCTTCATGAGCGGCACGAGTTCCTCGGAGACCTTGCCGAGGACCACGTCGGGCACGGCGAGGATGACGACGTCGGCCTCGGCCGCGGCGGCGGCGGATTCGGTCAGTTCCCGGCCGAGGTCGCGGATCAGCTCCTGGCCCTTGGGCGAGGCCTCGCTGAAGAGCACCCGGAAGTCGCTCCCGACCAGGTTGTTGGAGACACGCTGGCCCATCTTGCCGGCGGCCCCGATGACGGCGACGGTCTGCACGTCGGCGCGGGTCTGGATCTCGGTGGCCATTACTTGCTCCTCAGGAGGGTGTTGATGCTGTGCTGCGTCCACTGGTGTTCGAGCCGGGCGGTGGCGTCGTAGCCCTCGTCCTGCCACGGGAGCCAGTGCTCCACGATCTGGTTGACGCCGCGGTCCCCCGGCCGGGCGGCGTGTACGGCGGCGATCATGCCGTCGTGGTCCAGGAGGCCCTCCCCGAGCGGGCAGCCGGCGTAGGTGAAGCCGACCCAGCCGTCGCGGCGGGTGAAGGCGAAGTCCTTGACGTGGATGTTGACCACGTACGGCGCGGTGGCGCGGACCACGTCGGCGGGGCGTTCCAGCCGGGCGACGCTGTTGCCGGGGTCGAGGACGATGCCGAGGTGTGGATCGTCGACGGCGCGTACGACGCTCACCAGGTCGTCGGTGGCGACCTGCTCGTAGGTCTCCAGGCCGAGGGTGACGCCCGCGTCGGCGTAGCGGGCCACGGCCTCCTTCAGGAGCGTCACCGCCTCGGTGGTGTCCGGACGGTGGCCGGCCGTGTTGAGCATGGAGCGGACCAGGGTGACGCCCAGTTCGCCCGCCATGTCGAGGTAGGTGAGCAGGTGTTCGGGACGGACGCCCCGGGTGCCGAGTTCAAGGGTCAGTCCGAGGTCCGCGGCGGTGTCGCGGAGGTCGGTGAGCCGCGCGCGGTCGTAGGACTCGATGGGCGCGTAGTCGCAGATCTGGAAGACCTCGCCGCCCAGTTCCGCCGTGTCGCGGAGCATCTCCGGCAGGCTCATCGGCTCGGGGGCGCGGTCCGAGACGCGCCAGAAGTAGGCGTAGGTGCTGATGCCGTACGCCATCACGCCACCGCCGCCGGGGCCGGGGAGCGGATCTCGTCGAGGATCGCCTCCACGTTCGCCGGGTCGTGGGCGAAGCGGCCGAGGAACAGGCCCTCGGCGGTGCCGGCCAGCCGGGTCAGCAGGCCGGGGCCCGCGCTGCCGCCGTAGATGACGGTGGAACCGGCGTGCCCGGGGTGGGAGTCGAGCCAGCCGCGCAGCGCGGTGCACACGGCCGCGATGTGGTCGGCGGAGGCGGGCTCGGGGGCGCCGATGGCCCACTGGGGTTCGTAGGCGAGCACGACCGCGCCGCGCAGGCCGCCGAGCAGGCGTTCGACCTCGGCGACCGTGCGGGCGGCGGCGTCGGCCGGGTCGGCCTCGTCGCGTTCGCCGACGCACAGGACGGGGGTGAGGCCGTTGCGCAGGGCGGCGGCGGTCTTGGCGGCGACCACGGTGTCGCCCTCGCCGTACAGGCGGCGGCGCTCGGCGTGGCCGACCTCGGCGTAGCGGCAGCCGATCTCCTTGAGGACGGGGCCGCCGACCTCACCGGTGTAGGGGCCGCTGTCCTCGGTGGCGATGTCCTGGGCGCCGAGGGCGACGCCGTAGGGGGCGAGGATGCCGGTGGCGGGGACCAGGGCCGGGAAGGCGGGGAGGACGAAGAGGCGGGCGGCGCCGGAGGTGACGGCGGGGTGGTGCTCGGCGAGGGCGGCGATCCTGCGGGACCAGTTGAGCGTCTGGTGGTGGCCGAAGTACATCTTGAGGCTCACCCCCAGCAGCACGGGCGACGGTGCGGGGGCGGGCATCAGGCGGCCGCCCCGTCGCCGGCCGCGTTCGCGTCCGCCGCGCCGGCGTCGTCGGCGGTCTCGTAGTCGCTCATCAGCTGGACCTTGGCGGCCGAGGCGGAGCTCTCGTCGAAGCGGTAGGTGAGCCACTCGGCGGCCAGCCGGCGGGCGAGTTCGAGGCCGACGACGCGCTGGCCGAAGGTGAGCACCTGGGCGTTGTTGGAGAGGATCGCCCGCTCGACGGAGAAGGAGTCGTGGGCGGTGACGGCGCGGATGCCCTTGACCTTGTTGGCGGCGATGGCGACGCCGAGGCCGGTGCCGCACACGAGCAGGGCGCGGTCGGCCTCGCCCCGGGCGACCATCTCGGCGGCGGCGATGGCCACCTTCGGGTAGGCGGTGTGGCCGTCGGCGTCGACGCCGACGTCGGTGACCTCGGCGACCAGGGCGCTGGCGCGCAGGTCCTGCTTGAGGACTTCCTTGTACTGGTGGCCGGCGTCGTCGGAGCCGACGACGATGCGGAGCTTGTCGGTCATGGCGGCTTTCCTCAGTGGTGGTCGAGCAGTGCGCCGTGGACGGCGCGGGTGATCAGGGCGAGTGAGTGGGCTCCCGCGTCGGGAGTGCCGAGGGACTTCTCGGCGTGCGGGCGGGCCCGGCCCCTGCGGGGCAGCAGGTCCGCGGTCCCGGCGGCGGCCGCGGTGGCGGTGGTGGCGGCCCGGTCCCAGGCTTCGGCGAGGGCCAGGCCCTCGGCCGTGCCGGCGGCCAGCGTGTCGGCGAAGGGCACGAGGACGTCGACCATGGTCTTGTCGCCGGCCTCGGCCCCGCCCAGCCTGCGTACGGCGGCACAGGCCTCCGTCACGCCTTCGGCGACGCGGGCGGCGTCCGGGGCGTCCCGGTCGCCGAGGGCCGTGCCGAGGGAGCGCAGGATCGTGCCCCACAGGGCGCCGGAGGTGCCGCCCGCCTTGTCGGCCCAGGCGTCGGCGGCGCGGGTGAGGACGGTACCGGCGCCCGCGCCGAGCCCGTGGGCGTCGGTGGCGGCCCGGAGGGCGGCGGTGGAGCCGCGCCGCATGCCGATGCCGTGGTCGCCGTCGCCGGCCACGGCGTCGATCCGGCCGAGTTCGTCGGCGTGGGCGTCGACGACCCGGGCCACCGCGTCCAGCGCGGCCAGCACGGTGGCGGCGGTCCGGCGCGAGGCGTCCGAGGCGGCGGGTACGGCGGTGTCCGCGGATGCGGCGGCGTCCCGGGCGGCCGCGGTCACGGGTGTCCGGTCCTGATCCGGCTCCGGGGCGTCGAGGGCGCCCTTGCGGTAGGCGGGCGTGTCGGCCGGGGCCCGCCACAGCTCCTCCAGCCGGTCGTCCAGCCAGGTCAGCGTGAGCGAGATGCCTGCCATGTCGAAGCTGGTGACCAGTTCGCCGACCTCGGGGTCGACGATCTCCACTCCGGCGTCGCCGAGCAGGGCCGCGACCTTGCGGTAGACGACGAACAGCTCCTCGTACTTGACGGAGCCGAGGCCGTTGAGGATCACCGCGGCACGCTGTCCCGCCGGGCCGGCGACGTCCTCGGGGAGTTCCTTCAGCAGGGTGTCGACCAGCAGCCGGGCCGCCTCGTCGGCGGTGGGCAAGGCCTCCTCGCCGATGCCGGGCTCGCCGTGGATGCCCAGACCGACGGCCATCCGGGCCTCGGGGACGGTGAACAGGGGATGGTCGGCGCCGGGCAGCGTGCAGCCGGAGAAGGCGATGCCGAAGGAGCGGGTGCGGGCGCCCGCCCGTTCGGCGACGCGCAGCACCTCCCGCAGAGGCAGGCCCTGCTCGGCCGCGGCCGCCGCCGCTTTGAAGACGGGCAGGTCACCGGCGATGCCGCGGCGCTTGGCGGACTCGTCGGGGCCCGCGCTGGAGATGTCGTCGGCGACGGCGAACGTCCGGGTCTCGATGCCGTCGGCGGCCAGTCGTTCGGCGGCCTGTCCGAAGTGCAGGACGTCACCGGCGTAGTTGCCGTACATCAGCAGGACTCCCCCGCCCCCGTGCGCGGCCCTGGCCACGGAGTGGATCTGCCGGGCGGAGGGCGAGGCGAAGACGTTCCCGACGGCCGCGCCGTGGGCCAGACCGCGGCCGACCAGGCCGGAGAACGCGGGGTAGTGGCCCGAGCCGCCGCCGATCACCACGGCGACCTGGCCGGCCGGGGTGGCGGTGGCCCGTACGACGCCGCCGGTGACCGGCCGGACCCAGCGCCGGTGGGCGGCGGTGAAGCCCTCCAGCGCCTCGTCGGCGAAGGCGGCCGGGTCGTTGAACAGGCGGGTCATCGCAGGGCCTCCTCGGCCTGGGGTGCGGAAGCGGGGGCCGGCTCGTCGGTGCGGTTGCGGGCGGCGAGCAGGATCATCAGCGCGGCGGACAGCAGCATGAAGAAGCCGACGAGGTAGAGCGGCAGGTAGTAGGCGCCGCTCCAGTCCTTGAGCCAGCCCGTGATGTAGCTGGAGGCGAATCCGGCGACGTTGCCCGCGGTGTTGATCAGGGCGATGCCGGCCGCGGCGGCGGCGCCGGTCAGGAAGCGGGAGGGCACCGACCAGAAGACGGGCAGCGCGGCGAAGATGGCGCAGGCGGTCACGGTGATGACGGCGACGGTGGCGGTCGGGGAGCCCATGTAGAGGGCGAGCGGGATGGACACGCCGCCGACGACGGCCGGGCCTGCCACGTGCCAGGTGCGGGTGCCGTGGCGGGTGGCGTGCCGGGTCCAGAAGAAGAGGACGACGGCGGCGGGCAGGTACGGGATGGCGGTGATCCAGGCCTTGTCCATGACGCTGAAGGTGGTGTCGTACTGGTCCTGGAAGCCGTTGATGATCGTCGGCAGGAAGAAGGCCAGGGCGTACAGGCCGTAGACGAAGCCGAAGTAGACGGCGGCGAGGGTCCAGACGCGTCCGCTGGTGAAGGCCTTCCTGAGGTCGCCCTTGGCGTGCTTGCCCTCGTGGCCGGTCTTCTGCGCGTTCTCGGCGGCGAGCTCCGCGGTCAGCCAGTCGCGCTCGGCGGGGGTGAGCCACTTGGCGTCGGCGGGCTTGTCGATCAGGTAGAACCAGGCGATGACGCCCAGGGCGATCGCGGGCAGCGAGACGAACAGGAACATCACCCGCCAGCCCTCCAGCCCGAACAGTCCGTGCCGGCCGATCAGCCAGCCCGCCAGCGGGGCGCCGAAGACGGTGGTCAGCGGCTGGGCGAGGTAGAACAGGCCGAGGATCTTGGTGCGGTGGCGGGAGGGCACCCACTGGCTGAGGAAGAGGATGGCGCCGGGGAAGAAGCCGGCCTCGGCGACGCCGAGCAGGAAGCGCAGCGTGTAGAGCTGGCCGCTGCTGCTGACCCAGGTGAAGAGGAGGGAGACGATGCCCCAGGTCACCATGATCCTGGCCAGCCAGCGGCGGGCCCCGAAGCGGTGCAGGGCCATGTTGCTGGGGACCTCGAGCACGATGTAGCCGAGGAAGAAGATCCCGGACGCGAAGCCGAACTGGGCGGCGGTCAGGGCGAGGTCCTGTCCCATGCCGTTCGGTTCGGCGAACGAGACGGCCGTGCGGTCCAGGTAGTTCACGAAGAACATCAGCGCCACGAACGGCACGAGACGTACTGAGACCTTCTTGATGGCAGTTCTCTCGACTGCCGCGGATGGCGCTTGGGCACCCATGGGCGACTCCTCGGCTCGCCCGGACAACTCCGTCCGGGTTGGGTCACTCCGGGTGGTCCGCCACGGGGGCGGCCGACCGGTTCGCCTTCACGCTAAGCCTCCGGACCAAATTGGTCACCAATTTACCAGTGTGGCGAGCGTCATAGATCACCCGACGGCTCAACTCTTGACAAACCGCGGCCGAGCAGGCGATGAACTGCCTGGTCAGCGAGGCGAGTACGGCATCTGGTTCACTGGTGACCGTGACCAGTCAGCCTGATCAGCACAGCTCCGCCGACGCACCCGACCTCGCGCGGCTGCTGCGCCCCGTAGTGCGCGAGTCGTCCGTCAGCGAGGTCGCCAAGCGGCTCCTCGACCACCTCTCGGCCGGCGACATCAAGCCCGGCACCCGGTTGCCCGCCGAGCGGCAGCTGGCCGAGGCCCTGGGTGTCGCCCGGTCCAGCGTGCGCGGGGCCCTGTCGGCCCTGGACGTGCTCGGGATCATCGAGATCCGCCCCGGCTCGGGGTCCTACGTCCGCGAGGGCACCTCGGAGTTCCTGCCCCGGGCGATCAACTGGGGCCTGATGCTGGGCCAGCGGCGCACACAGGACCTGGTCGAGGTCCGCACGTACATGGAGGGCGTCTCGGCCCGGCTCGCGGCGGAGCGGGCCACCGACGCGGACGTGGCCAGGCTGGAGGAGCACCTCCAGCACATGCGCGACGCGGGCGGGGACGTCACGGCGTTCATCGACGCCGACATCGCCTTCCACCTGGAGACGGCCCGCATCGCCCGCAACACCGTGCTCAGCGACATCCTGCACAGCATCCGGGCGCTGCTCCAGGTCTGGATGGAGCGCGTCAGCGACATCGAGGGCACCGTCGGCGGCACGCTGTGCGAGCACGACGCGGTGCTCCAGGCCATCCGGGCCCGCGATCCGGAGGCCGCGGACCGGGCGATGGCCGAGCACATGCGGATGGCCAGCGCCCGGCTGCGCGCCTCGGTGGACGGCGGGGCCTGACCCGGCCCGAACCGCCTCGCCGCGCGGTCTGTCGGAGGTGCCGCCGCGTCAATAGCCTGGTGCGGCCATGCCGTTGCCGACCGAGGAGTCCCATGTCCACCGCGCAGCAGGTCCCCGACATCCTCTCCCCCGAGTTCGCGGCGAACCCGTATCCGGTCTACCGGATGATGCGGGACAGCGCGCCCCTGATCCGGCACGAGGCCACGAAGAGCTGGATCGTCTCGCGCTACGAGGACGTGGAACGCGTCTTCAAGGACCGCGCCGGTCAGTTCACCACGGAGAACTACGACTGGCAGATCGAGCCCGTGCACGGCAGGACGATCCTCCAGCTGAGCGGCCGGGAGCACGCGGTCCGGCGCGCCCTGGTCGCCCCGGCCTTCCGCGGGGCCGACCTCCAGGAGCGGTTCCTGCCGGTCATCGAGCGCAACTCCCGTGAACTCATCGACGCGTTCCGGCACACCGGCCGCGCCGACCTGGTCGCCGACTACGCGACCCGGTTCCCCGTCAACGTCATCGCGGACATGCTGGGCCTGGACAAGGCCGACCACGACCGGTTCCACGGCTGGTACACCTCGGTCATCGCGTTCCTCGGCAACCTCTCCGGAGACCAGGAGGTCGCGGCGGCCGGTGCGCGCACCCGGGTGGAGTTCGCCGAGTACATGTTCCCGATCATCCGGGAGCGGCGCGAGAACCCCGGCGACGACCTGCTGTCCACCCTGTGCGCCGCGGAGGTGGACGGGGTCCGGATGAGCGACGAGGACATCAAGGCGTTCTGCAGTCTGCTGCTCGCGGCGGGCGGCGAGACCACCGACAAGGCGATCGCCGGCATCTTCGCCAACCTGCTGGCCCACCCGGAGCAGTTGGCGGCCGTGCGCGAGGACCGGAGCCTGATTCCGCGGGCCTTCGCCGAGACGCTGCGCTACACCCCGCCGGTCCACATGATCATGCGTCAGACGGCGACGGACGTCACGCTCAGCGGCGGCACGATACCCGCCGGCGCCACCGTCACCTGTCTGATAGGCGCGGCCAACCGGGACGAGAGCCGCTACCGCGACCCGGACCGCTTCGACATCATGCGCGACGACCTCACCACGACGACCGCCTTCTCGGCCGCCGCCGACCACCTCGCCTTCGCGCTCGGCCGGCACTTCTGCGTCGGGGCGCTGCTGGCCAGGGCCGAGGTCGAGACCGGGGTCGGACAGCTCCTGGACGCGCTGCCCGACCTGCGGATCGAGGACGGCTTCGAGGTGGTGGAGCGGGGCGTGTTCACCCGGGGCCCGCAGTCGCTGCCGGTGCGCTTCACGCCCGTGGCCTGAGCGGCGGCGCGGGTCCTCAGGCCACCACAGGGGTGAAGAGCGCGGGCAGGGTGGTCAGACCGCGCATCCAGATGGACGGACGCCAGGTCAACTCCTCCGGCTCGACCGCGAGTACGAGGTCGGGCAGGCGTTCCAGCAGGGTCTCGACCGCGGTGCGGGCGATGACGTCGGCGAGCAGCGGCGCCGGGTACGGGCACCGGTGTTCGCCGTTGCTGAAGGACAGGTGCGCGGAGTTCTCGGCGCCGACGTGTGCCTCGGGCCAGAGCTGCGGGTCCGTGTTGGCCGCGGCGAGGCCGAGCACGAGGCAGTCGCCGGCCCGGATCTGCCGACCGCCCAGCTGGGTGTCGTTGACGGCCCAGCGGCCGATGAAGTTCTGCGTGGGGGTGTCCAGCCACAGCACCTCGTTGAGGGCCTCCCCCACGCTGAGGCGGCCGCCGGAGACGTTCAGGGCGAAGCGTTCGTCGGTGAGCAGCAGGCGCAGCGTGTTGCCGATCCAGTTCGCGGTGGGCTGCTGGGCGGCGGCGATGACCGAGATCAGGTCCTGGACGACCTCCTCGTCGGTCAGTCCCGCCGGGTGGGTCAGCATGCGGGAGGTGACGTCGGGTCCGGGGCGTTCGCGCTTGTGGCGGACCAGCCGGTGGATGCGCTCTCCCACGCGCGTGTAGGCTGCGACCGGGTCGTCCCCCTCGGCCGCGTCCAGGGAGATGCGCAGGTCTTCGACGAGCTGCTGGGTCTCGGCCCCGGTGTGCGGCATCCCGCACATGCGCACGGCGGCGCGCATCGGCAGGGGGTGCGCGTAGCCGCTCATCAGCTCGGCCCGGCCGCTGCCGGCGAAGGCGGCGATGAGCCGGTCGGCGAGCTGTCTGCAGTCCCGGGCCAGCTCGAACTGGTCGATGCCGGCCAGCGCCTGGGTGATGACGCCGGCCCGCCGCCGGTGCTCCTCGCCCTCGGTGAACAGGACGGACGGCTGGTGTCCGACGTAGGGCAGAAGGGGCCAGTCGGGCGGGATGCCGCCCCACTGGTTCCAGCGGCGCGAGTCCCGGGCGAACAGCTCGTCGTGGCTGGTCACGTAGCTGACCTCGGGGTAGCCCAGGACCAGCCAGGCGGGGATGCCGCCGTCGAGGAGCACGGGCGCGACGGCGCCGTGTTCGGCCCGCAGCCCTCGGTACAGCTCCGACGGCGTCTGCTGGTACTCCAGTCCGGCCAGCGGTACGGCGTCGGGGTGCGCGGGGCAGCCCGGCGCGGCGACGGGGTGGGGTGACGGGTCGATGTCGGTCACGATGCGCTCTCCTGGGCCAGGGCCAGTTGGTAGAGGTGGTCCACGAGGGTGACCAGCACGTGCTTGCCCGAGGTCCGCACCCGCGCGTCGCAGTCGATCAGCGGCACGTTGTCGGGCAGCGCGAGGGCCAGCCGGATCTCGTCCAGGGAGTGCCGGGCGGTGTCGTCGTCGAAGCGGTTCACGGCCACCACGAACGGGGTGCGGTGGTGCTCCAGCCGGTCTATCGCGTACCAGGAGTCGTCCATGCGGCGGGTGTCGACCAGGACGACCGCGCCGAGGGTGCCGGAGAACAGCCGGTCCCACAGGAACCAGAAGCGTTCCTGTCCGGGCGCGCCGAACAGGTACAGCACCATGCGGTCGTTGAGACTGATCCGGCCGAAGTCGAAGGCCACGGTCGTGGTGGTCTTGGACACGACCCCGCCGGTCTCGTCGACGCCGACTCCGGCCTGGGTCATGACCTCTTCGGTGTTGAGCGGCCGGATCTCGCTCACCGAGCGGACGAGGGTGGTCTTGCCGACTCCGAAGCCGCCCACGACGACGATCTTCAGCCCGGTCTCCGCGGCGTCGGCCAGGGGCTTGCGTCCGGAGGCGGCGGGCGCCGCGGAGGCCGGGGCCGAGCCGGCGGCGGTCCGTTCGGAGGATTCAGAGGTTGCGGAGCCCATGGAGCACCTCCTGGAGCAGGGCGGTATCGGGGTGCGACGCGGCGGTCTGCCCCAGGCGCGGGTGGCGGGCGGTGATGCTTCCGGTGACGAGCAGGTCGCCGAGCAGGATGCGGACCACCGTGATCGGCAGGGCCAGCTCGGCGGCGATCTCGACCACGGCCGTGGGGTGCCGGCACAGGTCGAGGATGCGGACGTGCTCCGACTGCATGCCGGCCGACGGCCCGCACTCGGCGACCACCAGGGTGACGAGGTCGAACGTGTCGTCGGCGCGGCTGCGCCCGCCCGTGACCGTGTAGAGCCGGTCGGGTGCGCCGGTGTCCACGGGCCTGCGCGTCACGACGGGCTGCCCCCGGGGACGGCGTGGCGCGGCTCGGCCCTGAGGTGCTCACCGATCTGCTCGACCAGCTCGGTCATCTGGTGGCCCACCACGCCCGGATCGGCGTCCTCCACCGCGACGACGGCCAGGTGCGCGCCCTCGCCCGCCTCCACGATGAACAGCAGGCCCCCGTGGAACTCGGTCATGGAGTGCCGGACGCCGCCGGTCCCGTTGCCGAACTCGACGGAGGCGCCCTGGGCGAGGGCCTGGATGCCCGAGCAGATCGCGGCGAGCTGGTCGGCACGGTCCAGGGTGAGGTGTTCGGTCCAGCAGAGCTTGAGGCCGTCGCGCGAGAGGACGAGGGCGTGGCGGGTGCCGGGGGTGCGGTCCAGGAGGTTCTGCAGGAGCCAGGTGAGGCTGTTGTCGGTGGTCTGCATGATGGGTGCGGGGACGGTGGTTGCAGGTGCTGCGGTCACCGGCCCGTTCCTCCAATCTCACGAGCGACACGGGCAAGAGGGGCGGGGCACCGGTACGGGGCCGTGCGGCGCGGGTGCGAGGGGGCGCGAGGGGGGCGTGGCCCGGTCGCCTAGCCCGGGGCGGGCGGTTCGGAGTCCGGTGTCCCGCCCGCCGCTCCTGACCGGCGCCCGCGATGGAAGGCGCCGAAGCTGGCCCCGGCGTCGCGGGAGGCCGACGCGGCCGGGTCGGCGGGCGGCCGCTGGTGGTCTCGGCGTTCCCGCTCGGCCTCCGCCTCGGCCATCGTGCGGCCTGGGGAGCGCATGGGCAGGCCGCCCGGCGTGGCGGACGCGGGGCCGGGGCGCACCGCCTGTTCGGGAAGGCCGGTCCGCTGTGCCGGGCGGACGTCCGGGACGCGGTGGGTGAACGCCGGGCTCTCCGCGGCCGGGGCGGGACCGGGGACGGTGGAGGCGCCCCTCCCGCCGAAGGTGCGGCCGGTCAGCACGGGTCCCGGGTCCCGCTGCTGGGCGAGCAGTTGGGGCGGCACCAGGACGACGACGCCCGTGCCGCCACGGGACGAGGGCCGGTAGCTCACGCCGACGCCGTACTTGGCGGCCAGCCGTCCCACCACGGCGAGGCCGAGGCGCGTGCCCTGCAGCGAGGCCAGGTCGTTCATCCGCCCCGACACCGCCTGTTCGGCGTGGCGCATGGCGGCGTCGGCCATCTTCAGGCCGCTGTCCTCGATGGTGATGACGATTCCGGCGGTACGTTCCTCCACGTAGACGTGGACCTCGTCGATGGGCGGCGAGAAGTTGGCGGCGTTGTCCATGAGTTCGGCCAGCAGGTGCATGACGCCCTCGGCCGCGTAGCCGGAGATGGCGGCGTCGGTGGAGCAGTGCATCCGCACCCGCTGGTAGGCGGCGATCCGGCCGACGGCGCCGCGCAGGATGCTCTCCATCACGATGGGTCTGTTCCACGCCCGGCTGGAGCGTCCGCCCATCAGGAGGGCCAGCCGGTCGGTGATGAGGCCGAGCTGCGAGGTGCTGTGGTCCAGGCGCAGCAGGTCTCCGAGGACCTCCTCGCCGTGGCGATCCTGCATGTCCCTCAGGTCGGCGAGCATGCTGACGGCCTTCGCCTGGACGCGGCTGAGGGACTTGGCGGAGGCGGCCTGCGCGGCGGCGGTGCGCCGTTCGCTGTGCGCCAGTTCCCGGACGAACAGCTCGGCGCAGGCCCGTGCCGGTGCTCCGCGCGGCCACTCCAGCTCAGCGAGGACGATCTCCGCCGAGGTGCCGTCCCGCAGCTTCTCCACCGCGGCGGGCAGGGTGCTGTTGGTCAGGTGCTCCAGCTCGGCGGTGCCCCGGCGCGCCTCCCGCAGTGCCTGCTGGCGCCGGGACTCGGCGTCCGCGGCGTGCCGTACGGCGTCCTCCACCAGGACGGCGAAGCTCTGCACGACCTGACGCAGGTGGGGGCCCGAGACGGGGGCGGTGTCGGCGACGGCCTCGTCCGCGCCGGTGCCGTCGCGCACCTGCTGGGCGATGCCCGGCAGCGCGACGTTGACCAGGTGCACGAGCCCGGCGTTCTCCTGCGCGAGCTGGGCCTTGAGGGCGCTGATCTCGGACCGGCGGGCCGCCGCGGTCCGGCGCGCCCGTCCGATCAGGTGGGAGCCGAGGACGACGGACACAGCCACGCACAGCCAGGACGTCACGGCGAGGGTGGCGGTCCAGCTCCGGGCGGTCTCGGGAGCGGCCGCCCAGGCGGCACCGGCGGCCGCGGCGGCGGCCGGCAGCACGAGCAGGGGGACGGCTGGGGTTGAGCGGTGAGGTTTCTGCGTCCGGGGCGGGGTGGGGGGTGCAGACACTGACATTCCGCGGTCCCTCGGGTCCTTGAGAGCGGGGAAAGGGCCGGTCGACCTGGGTCGGCCGCGGGCCGGAGCCGTGCCACCGTGAGTGGTGATCACTCCGGCGGGCTTGCGGCTCATGCTAGTCACCGGGTCGACCGCGCATGCCGGACCGGCCGCAGACCCCACCGAGGAGCGAACTTTCCCGACATCTCGCCAATCGAACTCACCGATGTGGTACAGGCGTTCTGCATGGGGCGGGTGTTCCGGGAAGAGGTCCGGGGCAGGACGCCGGGTGAGTTGCGCTCAGTCGCCCAGATGGCGGGCGAGCGCCCGGGCGACCTCCCGCGCGGCGGGTGCCGTCCAGCGCCTGCGGTGCCGGGCGAGCCGTACCGGCGCGTCCGGGAACGCGGGCCCCTCGACCCGTACCAGGCGCCCGCGCCGGAGTTCCTCGGTCACCGTGGTCAGGGGCAGCAGGGCCAGTCCCAGCCCGGCCGCGACGCAGTTGCGCGCCGCGTCGACACTGCCGAACCTGGTCAGCCGGGGCCCGACGTCCGGCACCTCCAGCAGCCGGCGGGCCAGCGCGTCGCTGTAGGAGCAGCCCTCCTCCAGCAGGAAGAAGCTCTCCCCGGCGAGCTCCGGCCAGCTCGCCGCGCGCTCCCGGGCGGCAAGGGGGTGTCCGGGCGCGGAGACGAGGACGAGCGGCTCGCGGCCGACCGGCTCCGAGGTCACGTCGGGGAACTCCGTCTCCTCCTCCAGCAGCAGGGCGAGGTCGAGCCGTCCGGACCGCAGCCCCTCGACGCTCTCCCGGGTCCCGGCCGCGTACAGGTGGACGTCCACCTCGGGGTGGCTCGTGCGCAACGCGGCGACCAGTTGCGGCAGGCGGCCGGCGCACAGCGACTCCGGGCTGCCGATCACCACCCGCCCCGACACGGCACCGGCCTCCGCGCTCCCGGCCCGCAGCCGCGCCACGGCGTCGAGCACCTCCTCGGCCCGTTCCAGGAGGCGGCGGCCGGCGTCGGTGAGCAGCGCGCCGGTGGGCAGGCGGTCGAAGAGCCGCACACCGAGGTCCCGTTCCAGGGTGCGGATGTGCACGGTGACCGTGGACTGGGCCAGGTGCAGCTCGGCCGCGGCGGCGGTGAAGCCGCCGGTGCGGGCGAGCACGGTGAAGGTCGTCAGCAGTCGGGTGTCCACGGACTCAGGATATGCGGTTTCGCGATGGAGAGGATCGTGAACGATCGTTGGACACGATCGGACGACACCTGGCAGCGTGTCCGCCATGACGACAGAGATCCTGCGCTACTCGGCCTTCACCCACGACCCGGCGGGCGGGAACCGCGCCGGAGTGGTCCTCGACGCCTCCGGGCTGGACGACGCGGCGATGCTGGCGATCGCCGCCGAGGTGGGCTACTCCGAGACCGCGTTCGTCACCGGCGGCGACGAGGAGCGACGGCGGTTCCGGGTCCGCTACTTCAGCCCGCTGGCCGAGGTGGCGTTCTGCGGGCACGCGACGGTCGCGCTGGCCGTCGCCCTCGCCGAGCGGCTGGGCCCCGGCGAGGTCGTCCTGGACACACCCGCCGGTGAGATCCCCGTGTCCACCGCGGCCGACGGGAACGGAGCGGTGCGGGCCACCCTCACCAGCGTGCCGACGCGTTCGCGCCCGGCTCTGCCCGCCGAACGCGACGCCACGCTCCGGGCGCTCGGCTGGACTCCCGCCGACCTGGACCCCGCCCTGCCCGCCCATGTCGCGTTCGGGGGCAACGACCACCTCGTGCTCGCCGCGGCGTCCCGGGCCCGGCTGGCCGACCTCGACTACGACTTCGACGCGCTCGCCGAGGTCATGCGGCGGTACGGCTGGACGACGGTGGACCTGGTGTGGCGCGAGTCGGCCGAGCGCTACCACGCCCGCAACCCGTTCCCCGTCGGCGGCGTCGTGGAGGACCCGGCGACGGGTGCGGCGGCCGCGGCGTTCGGCGGCTACCTCCGCGAACTGGGCCTGGTCACCCGGCCGGGCACGATCGCGATCCGCCAGGGCGAGGACATGGGCCGGCCCAGCGAGCTGCTGATCGAGGTGAGCCCGCGCGATCCGCGCACCCGGGTCACGGGACAGGCCGTGCCCGTCTCAGGGGCGTCGGTCTGAGACCACCCCCAACACCGTCTGGGCGACTGTGGGATGCGGTGGGGCCCGACTGCGGTTCGGATGGGTGCCATGCGCAGACCCATAGCCGTGGCGAAACGCCACTCACGCCTGCTCACCTCAGGCGTCATCCTCGCCGCCCAGTCACTCCTCCTGACCCTGGCCGCCGTCCCGGCCACCGCCTCCGCCGACGACACCCGGACGCCCGCTCGCGGCACCGCCCACATGGGCACCGGCGTCCTCGCCCACGAAGGGGTCCAGGGCCGCCCCGTCGGCACCCGCGTCGCCCAGACCGAGGGGGTGGACGTCTCCAGCCACCAGGGCAACGTCGCCTGGTCGACCCTCTGGAAGAGCGGCGTGAGGTGGGCCTATGTGAAGGCCACCGAGGGGACCTCCTACCGGAACCCCTACTTCGCCCAGCAGTACGGCGGTTCGTACGACGCCGGCATGGTCCGCGGCGCGTACCACTTCGCGACCCCGGACACCGCCGGCGGCGCCGCCCAGGCCGACTACTTCGTCGACCACGGCGGCGGCTGGTCCAAGGACGGCAAGACGCTCCCGGGCGTCCTCGACATCGAGTACAACCCGTACGGGGCCACCTGCTACGGGCGGACGCACAGTCAGATGGTGAGCTGGATCCGGTCCTTCCTCGACCGGTACGAGCAGCGCACGGGCCGGCACGCCGTCATCTACACCTCCACCAACTGGTGGACGCAGTGCACCGGGAACTACAGCGGTTTCGGCGCGAGCAACCCCTTGTGGATCGCCCGGTACGCCTCGACCGCCGGGACGCTCCCGGCCGGCTGGGACTTCCACACGATGTGGCAGTACACCTCGTCCGGACCGACCGTCGGGGACCACGACAAGTTCAACGGGGCGTTGGACCGCGTCAAGGCCCTGGCCAAGGGCTGACGCGATCCGCCGGGTCCCCGAGCCGACCGTCGCGTTCAGCGGCCGGCTCGGGGACCCAGTATGTCGGCGACCTGTTCGCGCACCACGTCCCGGGCCCCGACGGGCAGCGCGCCGAGGTCCGTCCGCTCCAGGGCGTCGAGGGCCCCGTCGGCGCCCGCGTCGCACCCGACGGCCTCGCTGAGCACGTCGTAGCCCTCGCGGACGGCGACGCGCAGCCGGTGCCGGCCGTCGCCGTCGAGGTGCACGGCGGTGGCGACCACCAGGGGCGGCGGACCACCCGCTTCGGCGGGCTGCTTGCGGTAGCCACTGGCCACCGGCGTGCGCCAGCGCAGGCCGAGCAGCAGGTGACGCTTCGCCATCACCTCGGCCAGATCGGTCTCGTAGGGTCGGTCCGGGCCCAGCACCGTGGCGCGGGCGTCCAGCACGAGGGCCGCGGGCAACAGGCAGCGCAGGCTGCTGCCGACGAGGTTGCCGCCGACCGTGGCCGTCCGGCGTACCGCTCCGGTGCCGACCGAGCCCGCCGCCCGGCGCAGCACCTCGGGCACCCGGTCGTCCACGCGGTGCAGTACCACGGCCGCGCCCAGCGACTCGGGTCCGACGACGGTCGCCTCCGGCAGCGCGCGCAGCGACATGGCCAGTTCCGGGAAACCGTCGCGCTGCCAGGTGGCCCACACGAGGGTGGCCCCGCCGATGGGCACCGCGCCCTGCGCCATGCACTCCTGCGCTTCGGTCACGGTGGTGGGCTGACGCAACAGCATGGCGATCGACCTGCTTCCCGGGAGTCGGCGGCCGGACGACACCGCGTCTTCCGCCGGGTGATCACGGTCACAGGGATTGTCCGTACCACGAAGGGGGCGCGTACAGGGCTCACTCGTTTCCCGCGTGCGCCCTCCGCGCGCCGATGGGCAGGGGAAGGCCCGGCTGCCGTCTCACGGGCCGATGAGCGCGTCGGCCAGCTCGGCACCCAGTCGCTCACCGTCCTTGCGGACCAGTTCGGGGACTTGCGCGTTCCATGCCGCCGCCGCGCGCTCCAGGGCATCGGCGCAGGCCCGCCGGGCGCGGCGCCCCAGCACCGCCGTGGCGAGGGGCAGCAGCGGGCGGGCGAAGGAGCGGCCCCTGACCCGTGCCCTCACGGTCACCCGCCATCTTCCGTCCGGGGCGGGGCGCGGTACGACCGTCACCGAGACACGGGCGAGGACATGCGTCACGGTCCCGCTCAGCGGGGCGCGGGACGGAGGCCGGCCGGGACTCGTCGCCTGCCACCACCGGCCGAGGTCGATGTGCAGGCGTCCGGTGCCGCCGAGGTACTTCGCCCACGAGTCACCGCTCGGGCGCAGCGTCGCCGACAGCCACGCCGCCCGGGGCCGTTCGGCGCTCGTGAGCCCGAGGGCGCAGACCAGCCGGACGGGGTGGGCCGGGTCGTCGTCGAGGGTGACGACCTCCAGCGCCGTCTCCCGGCGGCGGTCCCAGGAGACAACGGTGAGGCACTGGTCCGCGTCCGGTTCCCCGTCCTCCTCGCGCACGGGCCGGTACTGCGCGCCCGGCGCCAAGTGCCTCCCCCGTGCCAGGACCACACCGGGCAGCGGACGTCCGTCGGGCAGCCGCAGGCGCCCTTCCTCGGCGTCCGTGCCCTCCGCCAGGTCGTACAGCGCGGCCACGCACGACTCCCACCAGCGGCGGGGTACGGGGACGAGGGTCACGGTGTGCTGGAAACGGGCCATGCGGCGAGGATGGCCGCCCGGAGGGCGCCGCGTCATGGGTGTGACCGGGCAGTGACGGGGCGGCGTCGGCTGCCGGGTTCCCGGGGTGCCTTCCGGTGCCGGCGGCGTCAGTGTCCGTCCGCCTCCGGACGCCGCGCGACGAAGACGAACTCCCGTCCCGCCCGGTCCGGGGCGTCGCGCACCTCCCGTACCACGTACCCCTGTCCGGCCAGGTCGGCCGCCACCTCCTCCCGCTCCCGGAAGCGCAGCGTCGAGTCGGAGGTCAGCACCTCGCCGTCCGCGCCGAAGACGTAGGTCCACCGGAAGGTGACCAGCGGACCGCTCACGTCCAGCAGTCGGCACCAGCTCTCGACGCTGCCCGTACCGGGTACCTCCGTGATCTGGTGCGTGTGCTCGCGGGTCCACTTTTCCCAGGCGCGCCGGGCCGGGTCCCGGGTCTCGAACACGAGGTGTCCGCCGGGCCGCAGGGCCTCGTACGCGCCGCGCAGCGTCCCCTGCCACGAGGTCCGGTCGGTGATCGCCTGGGCGACGTTCGCCGTCATGGTCGCGAGGTCGAGGCGCAGCGGGGGGAGCGAGGTGGCGTCGCCCTCGATCCAGCGCACCCGGTCGGCGCCCGGCCTGCCGCGGGCCACGTCGAGGCTGGCCCCGGCGGGGTCGACACCGACGACGTCGAGGCCGCGGTCGGCCAGCAGCACGGCGAACACCCCGGTTCCGCAGCCGATGTCCAGCACGCTCCGCGCGCCGAGCTCCTCGGCCATGCGCAGATACGGGACCAGGTCGCCGCGGCCGGTTTCGAGCACGTCGTAGAGCGCGGCGAGCCGTGGATGCCGGAAGCACTCGTCAGCCATACGGCCGACGATAGCGTCGGGTCCGCCGGGGAACACGGGGAGGCATGCGCGCACTCGTGATCAACTGCACTCTCAAACCCTCCCCCCAGCCGTCGAACACCGAGGCGCTCGCCGCCACGGTCATCGCGGCGCTCAAGGGCCACGGGGTGGAGGTGGACGTCGTACGGGCCGTCGACCTCCACCTGAAACCGGGGGTCGAGACCGACATGGGCGACGGGGACGACTGGCCGGGCGTGCACGAGAAGCTGCTGGCCGCCGAGATCCTGGTCATCGCGTCGCCGACCTGGCTCGGCCGCCCGTCCTCCGTCGCCCAGCGGGTCCTGGAACGCATGGACGCCATGCTCGGCGAGACCGACGACGAGGACCGCCCGGTCGCCTACAACCGTGTCGCCGGTGTCCTGGTCACCGGGAACGAGGACGGAGCCCACCACGTCATCAGCGAGATCAGCGGCGGGCTCGCGGACCTCGGCTACACCATCCCCGGGCAGGCCTGGACCTACTGGCACCTGGGCCCCGGGCCGGGTCCGGACTTCCTCGACGACGAGCGCGGTCACGACTGGTCGGTCTCCACCGGCCGGGCCATGGCGTCCAACCTGGTGCACGCGGCGCGCGCGCTCGGCGCGATGCCCCTGCCGGCCCCGCCGTCCTGATCCGGAGGCCCCCCGCGCATGTCTGCCGGAGCCGATACGGGGCATTCGTGCACGAGCAACGACGTACGAAACGCATGAGGAGCTGAGGTCCGCCATGACGCACGACCTGACCCCGAAGTACACGGTCCCCGGCATCGAGCGCGAGGCCGCAGGACGGCTGATCGGTGTGCTGCGACTGCGCCTGCACGCCCTCAACGACCTGCATCTGACCCTCAAGCACGTGCACTGGAACGTGGTGGGTCCGCACTTCATCGCGGTCCACGAGATGATCGACCCCCAGGTCGACCAGGTGCGCGAGATGGCCGACGACGTCGCCGAGCGCATCGCCGCGCTCGGCGGGGTGGCCCAGGGCACGCCCGGGGCGCTGGTGGCCGAACGCAAGTGGGACGACTACTCCATCGGACGGGCCGACGCCATCGCCCATCTCGGCGCACTCGACGTGGTGTACACCGGCGTGGTCGAGGGCATGCGCGCGGCGATCGAGGAGGCCGGCAAGATCGACACGGCCACGGAGGACCTCCTGATCGGCCAGCTCAGGGACCTGGAGCAGTTCCAGTGGTTCGTGCGGGCCCACCTGGAGAGCGCCGGCGGCTCCCTTGCCACCGGCAGTGCGACGTCCGAGACGGAGGCGGCGGCACGCGGCGCGGAAGTCGCCTAGCCGGGCCACCCGGCAGCGACGGGGGCGGTGGCCCGGCCGCGTGGCCGCGCCACCGCCCGGGTTCAGCGTCGGCCGAGGCGGCGTTCGCCGCGGCTGCCCGGCTCGTAGGGCAGGTGATAGTGGGCGAAGACGGCGCCCTCGTCCTCGGCGGCCAGCTCACCGTCCGGGTCGATCCCGGGGGCGTCCTTGACCAGCGACTTGTCGTAGGTCACCTTCAGGTAGGACGGTCCTACGGTGGCCTTGTCCACCGGCACGAAGACCAGCCGCCGGCGGGTCGGCAGACCGATCGTGACCGTCGCGAACGCGGGCCGGTCGGTGAGGGTGTCGAAATAGATGGACTCCAGGGTTCCGATCTTGCGGCCGTCGTAGTCCACGACATCGAGGCCGCGCCAGTCACGAATGTTTTCGGCTTCAAACATGCCCAGTCTTCCCTTCCGAGGACGCGCTCAGTGTCTTGTTCCCCGCTTCGCCCCGCTGTCGCCCGCCTGTCCCCTCACCGGCGTAGGGCGCCCGGTCGGGATAGGCTGCCTGGCCGGAAGAAGCGCCCGGGCTCCCGCGGGTGCCCGGTGGAGTTCCGGAGGGGATCGAGTGTGGATGGCACAGGCGCCGAGGACGGCCCGGCCCGCACCCGGAGCGGTGCGCTGCTGGACGTGGGTCCTTTGCCCGGCCGGCCCGGCATCCGGGCCAGTGGTGAGATCAACGTGAGCACCCGGCTCTCCTGGGAGAACGCTCTCACCGAACTGTCCCGGCAGCACACGGACGTGTCCTACGTGGAGCTGTCGGGGGTGCGGTTCGTCGACGTGGCCGGGGTGACGGCACTGGCCGTCACGGCCCTGAACCTGCCCGTCGGCCGGGTCGTGGTGGAGCGGCCGCCGCCGCAACTGCCGCGGGTACTGGACCTGTTCTGGCCGTCCCTGCACCGGATCGAGGTGGCGCCACGATGAGCACGGCGACCACCGACGAGGCATTCACCCATCCGGCGCTGTTCTACCGCTCGGCGGCCGAGTACACCGACCGGACGGTGGCGTTCGTACGGGACGGGCTGGCCGCGGACGAACCGGTGGCGGTGGCCGTACCCGGCCCCAACCTGGAGCTGATCCGGGCGGGACTCGGCACGGACGCCCGGGACGTCACCTTCCTGGACATGACCGAGGCCGGGCGCAACCCGGGCCGGATCATCCCGGGCGTGCTGAGGGCGTTCGCCGACGCGCACACGCGGGCACGGGTGCGGATCATCGGCGAGCCCATCTGGGCCGGACGCAGCGCCGTGGAGTACCCGGCGTGCGCCCAGCACGAGGCGCTGATCAACGCCGCCTTCGCGGGCCGTCCCGCGACGATCCTGTGCCCGTACGACGAGACCCGGCTGGGCGCTGACGTGCTCGCGGACGCCCTGGTCACCCACCCGACGGTCATCACCGGGGGGAGTGAGCGGGTCAGCGAGGAGTACGACTGGCGCGCGGTCGTCACCCGTTACAACGAGCCGCTCGGGCCCGTTCCCGACGCCGGTTCCCTGGCCTTCGGGTCCGGGGAACTGCCCGAGGCCCGCCGTTTCGCGGTCGACCGGGCCGCCTCGCTCGGGCTGACCGGGCGGCGGCTGCAGGACGCGGAACTCGCGGTGTCCGAGCTGATCACCAACAGCGTCGTCCACGGCGGAGGCGACGGAACGGTCGCGGTCTGGGCCGAGGCGGGCCAGGTGGTGTGCGAGGTCCGCGACGCGGGCCGGCTCACGGATCCCCTCGTCGGCCGGCGGCCCCCGGAGCGCGGGCAGATCGGTGGCCGCGGCCTCCTGCTCGTCCACTACGTGGCCGATCTGGTGCGGATCCACACGAGCGACGAGGGCACCGCGGTCCGCTTCTACCTGGGCTTGTGAGGCACCGTCGCTCGGGCCTCGCACACATCGCGGCACTCCGCCATGTGTGCGAGGTCTGAGCCGGGGTAGGCGACGGGTCGTCGGCCGACTAGGTGACACGACGACCGATTTACCGGGAGGGCACATCATGACGACGACGACCGCACAGGCCACCGAGCACGCCACGGCGGAGATGCCGGAGATCGCGGACCCGTCCAAGGTGGCGCCCAAGGACGCGCGGGAGTTGTCGAAGCTGTTCTTCGAGCAGTTGACGGTGCTGGAGGAGGGCACGCCCGAGTACCAGTACGCGCGCAACACGCTGATCGAGATGAACATGTCCCTGGTCCGCTTCGCGGCCGGCCGGTTCCGCAGCCGCGGGCCGGAGGAGATGGAGGACATCGTCCAGGTCGGCATGATCGGTCTGATCAAGGCCATCGACCGGTTCGAACTGACCCGTGAGGTCGAGTTCACCTCCTTCGCCGTGCCCTACATCGTCGGGGAGATCAAGCGGTTCTTCCGGGACACCTCGTGGGCCGTGCACGTGCCCCGGCGTCTTCAGGAGGCCCGCGTCCAGCTGGCCCGGGCCACCGAGGAGCTGCGCAGCCGGCTGGGCCGCAACCCCACCACCCAGGAGCTGTCGGAGCTGATGAGCCTCCCGGAGGACGAGGTCGTCGAGGCCCGGCTGGCGGCCAACGGCTACAACTCCGCCTCCCTGGACGCGGCCATCAGCGGCAGCGAGGACGGTGAGTCGGCGCTCGCCGACTTCATCGGTGCCGACGACGCCGCCCTGGCGCTCGTGGACGACTTCCACGCCCTGGCCCCGATGATCGCCGAGCTGGACGAGCGCGACCGGCAGATCATCCACTGGCGGTTCGTCGAGGAACTCACCCAGAAGGACATCGGCGAGCGCCTCGGCGTCTCCCAGATGCACGTCTCCCGGCTGATCTCGCGCCTGCTGACCCGGCTGCGGGAAGGCATGCTCAGCACCGCCTGAGCGGTGGTCCGGCCTCAGGCCGCGGTCGTCTTCTTCTTCCGGCGACCGCGGCTCTCGCTTCCGCTGAGCGCGTCGACGAGTTGCTGGCGGCTCATCTTCGAGCGGCCGGGGATGTCCTGCTCGGTGGCCCGCTGGTAGAGCTCCGTCTTGCTCAGCTCCCGCAGCTCGCCCCGCGTCGGTGCGCTCCGCCGAGGGGCCCCGGCGGCCTTCCCCCGTGACCCGGCGGCCTTCTTCCGCGAGGCGGGCGGCTTCTTGTCGCCCGCGCCGCCGCCCCTGCCCTTCGCCTGTTCCAGGCTGCCGCGCAGGACGTCCATCAGGTCGACGACGTTGGTGGCCTCGGGTGCCTCCTCGGCAACGGCGATCTCCTCGCCCTCGGCCTTCGCCCGGACCAGCTCGCGGACCTTCTCCTGATAGGTGTCCTGGTAGCGGTCGGGCTCCCAGTCGCCGCTGAGGGCGTCGACGAGACGCAGCGCCATGTCCAGTTCCTTGCCCCGGCCGGCCCGGTCCGACGGCAGATCCGGAAGCTCCTCGACGGGGTCGCGGACCTCGTCGGCCCAGTGCAGCGTCTGGAGCAGCAGGACCCTGTCCTCGGCGCGCAGCACGGTCAGGTACTGCCGGTTGCGCATGACGAAGGTGGCGACACCCGCCTTGCCCGTCTCGGCGAGGGCGGTGCGCAGCAGTTCGTAGACCTTGAGGTACTCCTTGCCGCGCGGGGCGAGGTAGTAGGTGCGGCCGAAGTAGACCGGTTCGATCCGGTCCAGGTCCACGAAGTCGGTGATCTCGAGGGTGCGGGAGCGTCCCGGCGCGATCTCGTCGAGTTCACCGGGCTCCACGACGACGTACTCGCCCTCGCCCACCTCGTATCCCTTGACGATGTCGGCGGCGTCGACCTCCTCGCCGGTGCGCTCGTTGACCCGCCGGTTGCGGATCCGGTCCGAGGTGCCGCGCTGCAACTGGTGGAAGTGGACCGTGTGGTCCTCGGTGGCCGTGAACAGGCCGACGGGCACCGAGACCAGCCCGAAGGTGATGACCCCTGTCCAGATCGCCCGTGCCATGACCGTCCGCTCCGTCCGTCCCGCTCGCACCGCCCGGTCCCGCCACGCTGCCATCCGGCCCGGGGCCCCGCGCGCCGGACGGGGCACACGGGTGGGCGGCCGGCCGACAGCGCGCGGATCGGCCGCCGTCGTTGTTCCCTGTGAGGTGAGCGGGACGGCGGACACGCCCGCGGCCGGCCGTCTCCCCGCCGCACCGCCGCACCGCCGCACCGCCGCACCACCGGACGAACCGTCGATCGAAGCCGAACAGAGGGACCCCCATGAGCTGTCGTCTGAAGCCGATCACCCGCGAGGAGCATCTGCGCTTCGTCACGGCCCGGCCTTCCGTGAGCCACCTGCAAGTCCCCTCCTGGGGCGACGTGAAGCCGGACTGGCGGGCGGAGAGCCTGGGATGGTTCGACGAGGGCGGCGAGCTGGTGGGCGCCGGGCTGGTGCTCCTGCGGCCGCTGCCGCGGCTGAAGCGGTACCTGGCCTACCTGCCCGAGGGCCCGGTCATCGACTGGACGGCGGACGGGCTGGAGCGGTGGCTGGAGCCGATGCTCGCGCACCTGAGGGAACGCGGCGCGTTCACGGTGCGGATGGGGCCGCCGGTGGTGGCACGGCGCTGGAGCGCCGACGCGGTCAAGGCGGCGATCGCCGACCCGGGGGCCCGGCGGCTGGGCGACGTGGAGGCGACGGTGCGCGAGCCCGGGGCGGACGACATCGCCGAGCGGCTGCGCCGGATGGGCTGGCGGCGCACCGAGCCGGGCGGCGAGGACGGCTTCGCCGCGGGCCAGCCGCGCCACGTGTGCCAGGTACCGCTCGCCGGGCGGTCGCTGGAGCAGCTGCAGAACGGCTTCAACCAGCAGTGGCGGCGCAACATCAAGAAGGCCGAGAAGGCCGGCGTCAAGGTCGTCCGGGGAGACGAGGAGGATCTGCCCACCTTCTACGAGCTGTACGTGGAGACCGCGCGCCGGGACCGGTTCGTGCCGCGGCCCCTCGCCTACTTCCGGCGGATGTGGCAGGCGCTGACGGCCGAGGACCCGGACCGCATGCGCCTGTACCTCGCCCACCACGACGGGGAGGTGCTCGCCGCGGCCACGATGCTGACGGTCGGCGAACACGTCTGGTACTCCTACGGCGCGTCCACCAGCCGGCGGCGCGAGGTGCAGCCCAACAACGCCCTGCAGTGGCGGATGATGTGCGACGCCCGTGAACTGGGCGCGGCCGTCTACGACTTCCGCGGCATCACCGACACCCTGGACGAGGACAACCACCTGCTGGGACTGCTCCGGTTCAAGGTCGGCGCGGGCGGACAGGCCGTCGAGTACCTCGGCGAGTGGGATTATCCGCTGAACAGGGTGCTGCACAAGGCCGTGTCCCTGTACCTGGCCCGCCGCTGAGCCGGCCCGTCACGCACCGGGGCGGGCGGGAGCACCGGCCGGAGCCGGTGCGTCGAGCGGCGGTGCTGTGACACGGTGGGCGGACGACCCGCCGCTTCCCGGGCGGCGGGGTCGTGTCCGGCGACGAGGCGAAGCGGGGTGGGCAGATGTCGCGGCTCTTGGTGGTGCAGAACCATCGGGGCGGTGGGGCGGGCCGGTTCGGCGACTGGCTGGCCGCGGGCGGGGTGGCACTGGACGTGGTGCACGCGTACACCGGTGCGGCACTCCCCCGGCGTCCGGCGCACGACGGCGTGCTGGTGCTCGGCGGTGGCTTCCTGCCCGACGACGACGCGCGCGCTCCCTGGCTCGCCCCCACCCGGGCCCTGGTCGCCGAGGCGGTGGAGCGGGGCGCCCCGGTCTTCGGGATCTGCCTCGGCGGACAGCTCCTCGCCCGGGTCGCCGGCGGCACGGTGCGGGGGCAGCACGGTGAACCGGAGTTCGGCAGCACCCCGTTGACCCTGCGCCCCGAGGCCGGTGCCGATCCGCTCTTCGGCGGACTTCCGGAGCGGGTGACGGCGATCGAGCACCACCAGGACGCCGTCACCGCGCTGCCGCCCGGCGCGACGTGGCTCATGTCGAGCGAGCGGTGTCCGTACCAGGCGTTCCGGGTCGGTGAGCGGGCGTGGGGCGTGCAGTTCCACCCCGAGGCGGGGGCGGACCGGGTCAGGTCGTGGGACGCCGGCCGGCTTCGGGCCCGGGGTCTCGACCCGGTGGAACTCGCCCGCCGGGCGGAACGCGACGAGCCCGCGGCCGAGGCGGTCTGGCGCGAGGTGGCCAGGCGCTTCGCCGCGGTCGTCGTCGGGTCCTGAGCACGGGCTCATGGCGGTCAGCCGCTGAAGGCGCCCCGGTCGGCGAAGGCCAGCTCGGCGAAGCGTTCGCCGATGAGGCGGTGGGTGGCGGCGTCCGGGTGGACGTTGTCCGGCAGGGGCAGGTCTGCCACGTCGGTCTGCCCGTAGAGCTCGCGGCCGTCGAGGTAGTACAGGTTCTCGTCGTCGGCGGCCCGTTGGGCGACGATCCGGGACAGCTCGTCCCGGATGACGTTCAGGGTCAGTTTTCCGCTCGCGCGTTCCGCCGGGTCACCCGTGGCGACGAACCGCAGTCGCCCCTCGGCGATGCCGGAGAAGTCGGGGGCCAGGGGACCGGGGGTGTCCTCCTGGACGGGGCACAGGATGGGCGAGACGACCAGCAGGGGGACGGTGGGGTGGCCCTCCCGGACGGTGTCCAGGAACCCGTGCACGGCGGGGCCGAAGGCGCGCAAACGCATGAGGTCGGCGTTGACCACGTTGATGCCGATCTTGACGCTGATCAGGTCGGCGGGGGTGTCGCGCATGGCCCGTGCGGTGAACGGGTCGAGCAGCGCGCTGCCGCCCAGGCCCAGGTTGATCAGCTCGACGCCACCGAGGGAGGCGGCGAGAGCGGGCCACGTGGTGGTGGGGCTCGCGGCGTCGGAGCCGTGGCTGATCGAGCTGCCGTGGTGCAGCCAGACCCGGCGGCCCGGGTCGGGGGCGGGCTCCACGGGGGCGTTGGTGCGCAGGGCCACGAGTTCGGTGGTCTCGTTGTGCGGCAGCCAGATCTCGATGTCCTTGCGGCCCTCGGGCAGGTCCGTGAAGCGGAGGGTACCCACCTCACCGGGCTCGACGCCCGCGGTGCCGGTGGTCATGTCGATGGTCAGGACGTTGCCACCCGCGACACTGCCCCGGCCCGCCGGACGCCCGTCGACGAGCAGGTCGTAGACGCCGTCCGGGCGTGGCGGGACACCCGCGTAGACCCGCTTGGTGGGCAGGGTGTCCAGTTCGAGGGCGGTGGCGCGGGTGCGCAGGGCAAGGCGTACGCCGGAGGGCTGGGACTCGGCCATGGCCAGCTGTCCGTCGTTGTTCTGCGCACGGGCTCGGGCGGGCAGCCGGTGGGGCAGCAGACCGCGCTCGGTGCGCTCCAGGTCGAGGGCACCCCGCAGGAGGTCGGCGGTGATGGGCGTGGTGATCCAGTCGTTCGTGCTGCGCATGTCGTCTCCGGCGGTGGTGCGGCTGGGTGAGCGGCTTCTCCCTTCATGGATTGTGCACTGACCTAATCTCCTTAGGCAAATTGCTTATCGTGACAGGAATCCCTACTCTGCCTTCCGTGGCAGAAGTGACGGCTTCCAACGGGAAAACGCCACCCCTGCCGATCGCCGCCCCACCAGGAGGTACGTTCCGGCCATGCACACCGTCGCCGTCCTCGCGCTGGACCGGGTGATCCCGTTCGACCTGTCCACCCCGATCGAGGTCTTCACCCGGACCCGGCTCCCCGACGGCCGTCCCGGCTACCGGATCCGGGTGTGTGCCGAGCACCCCGAGATCGACGCCGGCGCGTTCACGATGCGCGCGCCCTGGGGACTGGACGGACTGCGGGAGGCGGACACCATCATCCTGCCCGGTACGGCCACCCCCACCGACCCGCTCTCCCCCGCCGTCCGCGACGCGCTGCGCACGGCCGCCGGGAACGGCACACGGATCGCCTCCATCTGCTCCGGCACCTTCCCGCTGGCCGCCACCGGGCTGCTGGACGGGCTGCGGGCCACCACCCACTGGATCGCCGCGAAAGCGCTGGCCGGCACCCATCCGGGCATCGACGTCGACCCGGACGTCCTGTACGTCGACAACGGCCAGATCCTCACCTCGGCAGGCGCCGCCGCGGGCCTGGACCTGTGCCTGCACATGATCCGGCGCGACTACGGCTCGGCGGTCGCCGCGCACGCCGCCCGGCTGTCGGTGATGCCGCTCGAACGCGAAGGCGGCCAGGCCCAGTTCGTCGTCCACGACTACCCGCCCGTGCCCCGCGGTTCCGCCCTCGAACCCCTGCTGACCTGGCTGCGCGAGAATCTGGCCCGCGACCTCTCCCTCGCCGACATCGCCGCGCACGCCGGGATGAGCACCCGGACGCTGATCCGCCGCTTCCGCGAGCAGACCGGCAGCACCCCGCTCCAGTGGCTGCACCGTGCCCGGGTCCGCCAGGCGCAGCATCTGCTGGAGACGACGGAGCACTCGGTGGAACGCATCGCCGCCCAGGTCGGCTTCGGCTCGCCGACGGCCTTCCGCGACCGCTTCAAGCGCACCACCGGCGTCAGCCCGCACGCCTACCGGCGCACCTTCGGCTGACGGCCGGCGGCCCGGCACCGTGTCCCGGGTGGGCCCCGCTCGGGTCGCGGGGCCGCCCGGGTGACCGTAGACAGAGGGCATGGGCGCAGGCAGCGAGGGAACCGGCGACGGCATGTCGCAGCCCCACCTGGTCACGTTCGGGCACGGCACCGCGGGCCGCGCGGAGCTGGCCGGACTGCTGCGCGGTGCCGGTGTCGCCTCCGTGGTCGACGTCAGGACCGCCCCCGGCAGCCGCCGCGACCCCGACCTGCTGCGGGACCGGCTGGCCCGCTGGATGCCCGAGGAGGGCCTCGCCTACCGGTGGGAGCGCCGCCTGGGCGGGTTCCGCAAGCCCGCGCCCGACTCGCCCGACGTCGTCTGGCGCAACGCGTCCTTCCGCGCGTACGCGGGACACACCCGGTCGCCGGAGTTCGTCGAGGCGATGGACGAGTTGCTGGCCCGGGCGGCGCACGAGCGCACCGCGGTCATGTGCGGCGAGTCGGTGTGGTGGCGGTGCCACCGACGCCTCATCGCCGACTTCGCCGTGCTGGCCCGTGACACCCCCGCGGACCACCTCATGCACGACGGCCGGCTGACGGCCCACTCCCCCACCCCGGGCGTGCGGCTGCGGTCGGACGGCCTGCTCGTCTACGACGACGTGGAGGCGGTGGCGAAGTAGGCCACACCGGCGCCGGGGCGGCCCCGACGGCTCACGAACGACGCCGAGGGACGGACGGTGACGGATGGACGGACGGCGGAGAACGAACGGCGGAGGACGGAGGGCGGAGGCCATGCAGCGCAAGGGCGGGCGTCGCCGGGACTCGGGCGGCCAGGACACGGAAGCGGTCGAGCAGGTCCTGGACGAGCTGTACACCACGCCTCCCTCCGCCTTCGTCTCCCGTCGTGAGGAACGCGCCGCGGCCGCCAGAACGGCCGGCCGCAAGGAGGACGCCCGCCGCATCCACGCCGCCCGCAGGCCCACGCTCGGCGCCTGGGCGGCGAATCTGCTGACCCGCTCCCGACCCGAGGAGACCCGGCGGTTCCTGGAGCTGGGGCAGGCACTGCGCGAGGCACACCGCACCCTGGACGCCACCGGGCTCAAGGAACTCTCGGCGCAGCGCCGGCGGATCGTCGCCGCCCTCTCCCGGCAGGCCGCACAGCTCGCCGGCGAGACCGGGCAGCGGCTCTCCCCGGCGGCGCAGCGGGAGGTCGAGTCGACCCTGCGCGCGGTCCTCGCGGACCCGGAGGCGGCCGAGCGATGGGCCGGGGGACGCCTGGAGGTCTCCCTGACCCCGCCCTCGGCCTTTCCCTCGGGCACCGCTCCGGCGGAACCCGCCCGGAGCGAACCAGGGGCGGCAGTACGCCCGAAGTCCCGCCGTACCGCCACCGGCACCCGGGCGAGGGACGAACTCGCCGAGCGGCGCCGCAGACGGCGTGAGGAACTGGAGCGGGCCGAGCAGGAGGCCGAGCGGGCCGAGGGGCACCTGCGGGACGCACGCGCCGAGCAGGCCGACGCGCGGGAGTCACTGCGCCGGGCCGACGACGAACTGTGCCGGGCCCGCGAGACGGTGGCCGCCGCCGCGGAGCGGCTGCGCGCGGCACACGAGGACCTCGACCGGGCCGAACGGGAACGGCACGAGGCCGAGGAGCGGGACCGTTCGGCCGCGGACGCCGTCGCGGGAGCCGAGCGGGAGGCACGGGCGAGCGCACGCCGGGTGGACCGTCTCGCCGGCCGGGACAGGTAATACGGCTCGTCCGATTGAGTACTCGTACTCATGAGGCGCTTCCCCCCGCCGGGGGACGCTTGCCGCACCAGCCACCCCCACCAGGGAGTCAACCGTGCGTACCACCCATCCGTTTCACCGACCGTCGGCCGCGTCCGCCGTCCGCACCGGACGGTCCGTCCGCGGTCTCGTCCTGGCCTGTGTGGCCGCCGCCGCGGTGCTGACCGGCTGCTCCATTCAGGAGGCCAGCTGCGGCGGCGGTGAGTACCCGGTCCTGAGCATCGGTGGCACGGGCAGTGCGTGTGTGCCCAACGGCGAGGAGCCGCCCCAGGGTTACACCCGCTACCCCGAGGGCAAGGTCCCGGAACACGTCGGCGACAAGTGGGACACCTACTGGCAGACACATACCGTCGACGAGCACGGGAAGGTCGTGGAGGTGCCCGAGGGCGGGTGACCGCCCCGCTCCGCGGTCCGAACACCTGCACGGGGTTGCGGCGGCACATACCACGACGGTGGCCATACGTGGTATACCGACTCGGCAGCGAACAGGGCATCAACTGAGGGCTGCGCGTCAGCCTTCACGGCCGCGAACCAAGGAGAGTCCACACATGTCCGAGAGCACGATGCAGTCCGCCACGGAACTGGCGTCGCAGTACAGCGTCCAGGTGACCGACGACCTGGAGCGCAACGTCAAGGAGCAGGAACGTGTCAGCGCGGAGATCACGGCTCTCCAGCAGCAACTGGCCGCGCTCCAGCACGACCACGCCCTGCTGGTGAACATGCAGCAGGCCCTCGGCATCACCTCGCCGCCGCAGTCCGCCGCCGCGACCGAGGCCGCCACGGTGCCGGCACCGCGCGGCGGTGCCGCCCCGCGGCCGGCCACCGGCAAGGCGACGCGGAGCAAGAAGGCCACCACCGCGCCCAAGCGCGCGGCGGCCTCGAAGACGACGGCGAAGAAGGCCGCCGGGGCGACCGCCACGACGACCACCGGGACGGCCGCCAAGACCGCCGACAAGGCGCCCGCGAAGACATCCGCCAAGACGGTGGACAAGGCACCCGCCAAGACGGCCGCCAAGTCTGCCGCCAAGACCGCCGGGAAGCCCGCCACCAAGACCGCCGGGAAGCCCGCGGCGAAGAAGGCGGCGGCGCGGGACGCCGACCGGCCGACCCTGGTGGAGCTGGTGCGCGAACACCTCGCCGGGCAGCGCGAGCCGCGGTCCGCCGCCGAGGTCACCACGGCCCTGGGCGAGGCCCACTCCGGACGTACCGTCAAGACCACGGTCGTGCGCACCACGCTCGAGGGACTCGTCGCCAAGAACCAGGCCCAGCGCACCAAGCAGGGCACCTCGGTCTACTACACCGCCACCGAGGCCGCCGCGCCCGAGCCGAAGCAGGACGCCGCGGCCGAGGCCCCCTCCGCGCCGAGCGGCAGCTGAGCGGACCCCGGCACCCCGGGCGTGACGCGGCGCGCGGCCGGGGGAGATCGGGGTGAGTATCGGTGGATGGGTGTTGTACTGCCGGTGCTCTTCGCACTGCTCGCCGCCTTCAGCAACGCGCTGGCCACCGTGCTCCAGCGGCGCGCCGCGCTGAGTGTGCCGCAGTCCCAGGGGTTCCGCCCCGGACTCGTCCTCGACCTGTTGCGGCGCCCCGTGTGGCTCGGCGGCATGCTGGCCGTCGTGGTGGCCGGTGTGGGGCAGGCGGTCGCCCTGGCGACGGGGCCGCTGTCACTCGTACAGCCCCTGTTCGTGCTGGAGCTTCCGCTGGCCCTGCTGCTGGCCTCGCTGCTGACCGGCAACCGGCTGCCGCAGGTCATGTGGCTCGCCGTGGGCGGGGTGGTGGTGGGGCTCGGTGTCGCACTGGCCTCGGCCGCGCCGGACGGCGGCGAGGCCGACGTGCCCCTGGACCGCTGGGTGCCGGCGCTGGCGGCCTGTGCCGGGGCGGCCGTACTGCTGGCCGCCGCCGGCCTGAAGCGCCCTGTCGGCAAGGCCCGCGCCGGTTGCCTCGGCGCGGCCACGGCGGTGTGTTACGCGCTGACGGCCGGTCTGATGAAGGACTCCATGCGCGTCCTGGACTCCGACGGCCTGGTGGGCTTCTTCACCGCCTGGCAGACCTACGGCTTCGCGGCGGCCGGGGTGTGTGCCGTGCTGCTGCTGGAGCACGCCATGCAGGGCGGTCCGCTGGTCGCCTCGCAGCCCGCCCTCACGCTGGGCGACGCGACGGTGAGCCTGCTGCTCGGCGTGGTCCTGTACCGGGAGGACGTACGGGGCGACTGGTGGGTCGTGCCCCAGCTGCTCGGTGTGGCACTGATCGTGGTGGGCGTGCTGCACCTGGCCCGGCGCGGCGCGGATCTGCGCACCGCGCAGTGAGCGTCCAGCGGACCGGGTGGCGAAGCGCGCCGCGCTCCCCCACGAACCCGCAGGTCAGCCATTTCCGCAGGTCAACGCGGGTGGCGTAACTTCGGCGAAACATGGTGCGGGTTACCGTGAGCGGCATGGACCACCACGGGGGACGGCCGCGCGCCGAGCGGGCCCGGCAGCTGGCCGACGTACTGCGGCAGCAGATCACGGACGGTGCCTTCGCCGCCGGCACGCTGCCCGACGAACGGGACCTGGGCCGCCGGTTCGGCGCCTCGCGCAACGCCGTGCGGGACGCCCTGGCCCTGCTGCGCGAAGAAGGTCTGATCACCCGGCGGCGCGGGGTCGGGACCACGGTGCTGCTGCCGAAGTACGGGCACGGTCTGGACCGGCTGACCGGGCTGGCCGAGGAGCTGACCGGACGCGGCACCGTGACCAACGAGGTGCGGGTCGCCGCGGAGGTGCCGGTGCTGCCCGCCGCGATCGCCGCCCGCCTGGAGGTGCCGTCCGGGGCGGGCGGGGTGTACGTGGAGCGGCTGCGGTGGCTGGACGGGCTGCCCTTCTCGCTGGACACCAGCTACCTGACCGCCGGCATCGGCCGTGCCGTGCTCGCCGGAGACCTGCGGGAGCGGGACGTGTTCGGCCTGATCGAGGAGGCCGCGGGCGTCCGGCTCGGGCGGGCGGAGGTGGCCGTGCACGCGGTCAACGCGGACCCCGGCACAGCCGGGTTGCTGGGGATCGAGCCCGGGGCGGCGGTGTTCGCCCTGGAGCGGCTGACCCGGCTGGCGGACGGTCGGCCGGTGGACACCGAGTCGATCCGCATCCGCGCGGACCGGATGACCCTGCGCGCCACGCTCCGGCGTGGTGGGCCGCGGACCACCTGAGAGGAGGCCGGCGATGGCCGGTGCGAGTCTGCCCGTGCTGGTGGCGCTGGGGCTGCTGGGTCTGGTCGGCGGGGTGGGCATCACCGCCGTCGGACCGGGCGGGGTGCTGCCCACCATCGGCCTGTTCGCCCTCACCGGTCTGACGCCGGCGGAGGTCGCCGGGACGGCCATCGTCACCCATGTCGCCACCGGAGTCCTCGCGACCGCCGCCTACACCCGCTCCGGGCAGCTGCGCGAGCCGGGGACCCGGCACACCGCGCTGGTCCTGGCCGTGACCGCGGTTGCCGGCACCCCGCTCGGCGTCCTGGCCAACTCGTACGTGTCCGAGCGGATGTTCGGGCTGGTGCTCGCGGGGTTCGTGGCGGGGGTGGCGGGCCTGGTGTGGTTCCGCGAGCGTCGCCGTCCGGCCTCCCCGCGGGCACACCCGCCGACGGCGGTGGTGGCGGGGCTGGGCGGCGCGGTGGCCGTCGCGGCCGGGGTCGTCGGCATCGGCGGACCGATGCTGACCGTCCCGCTGCTGGTCGCCCTGGGCGTGCCCCTGCTGGAGTCCCTCGCCTCGGCCCAGGCGCAGTCCGTCGTCATCGCCGGGGTGGGAACGGTGGGTTACCTGGCCCAGGGAGCCGTCGACTGGCCGCTGGCGGTGCTGGTCGGCGTGCCCGAGCTGGCGGGGGTGCTGCTGGGCTGGCGGATCGCCCACGCGCTGCCCACGCGCCGGCTGAAGTACGTCCTGATCGCGACGCTGTTCGCACTCGCCCCGTACCTCGCCCTGCACGGCTGACCGAGATGCCCGAAGCGCCCACCTGATGCACAGTGGTCCCAATCGAACGGTCCACCCGGAGGGACGGCATGTCGCAGGCCGCTGCTTCCGACGTCGACCGCGAGACCCCGCCCACCGCGAAGGTGGGGCTGTTCACCCTGACCGCCATGGTCGTCGGGTCGATGGTGGGCGCCGGGGTGTTCTCGCTGCCGGCGCGCTTCGCCGAGGAGACCGGCGTCGCGGGCGCGCTGATCGCCTGGGCGATCGCGGGCACCGGCATGCTGACGCTGGCTTTCGTCTTCCAGTCCCTCGCCGTGCGCAGACCCGACCTCGACGCCGGTGTGTACGCGTACGCCAAGGCGGGTTTCGGCGAGTACCTGGGCTTCTTCGCCGCCTTCGGCTACTGGGCCAGTTCGTGTGTGGGCAACGTGACCTACTGGGTCCTGATCATGTCGACCGCCGGGGCGGTCTGGCCGGAGCTGGGCGACGGGGACACGGCCGTGGCGGTCGTGCTGTCCTCCGCCGGGCTGTGGGCGTTCTTCTGGCTGATCCGGCGCGGGGTGAAGGAGGCGACGGCCATCAACCGGATCGTCACGGTGGCCAAGCTCGTCCCCATCGTCTTCTTCGTCGTCCTGGCCCTGGTGTACTTCGAACCGGGTGTCTTCGCGGACAACTTCGGCGGTGCCGACTACGCCGGCTCCCTGTTCTCACAGGTGCGCGGCACCATGCTGGCGACCGTCTTCGTGTTCCTCGGCGTCGAGGGCGCCAGCGTCTACTCCCGGCACGCCCGGCGCCGCTCCGACGTGGGCCGGGCGACGGTGCTCGGCTTCCTCAGCGTCTTCGCCGTCTTCGCGTCGGTGACCATCGTGTCGTACGGCATCATGCCGATGGCCGAGATCGCCGACCTGCGCCAGCCGTCCATGGCGGGCGTCCTGGAGGCGGCCGTCGGCACCTGGGGCCGGGTGTTCATCAGCGTCGGCCTGATCGTGTCGGTCCTGGGCGCCTATCTGGCCTGGACGCTGATGGCGGCCGAGGTGCTGTTCGTCGCGGCCAAGGACGACGACATGCCGCGCTTCCTGCGCCGCGCCAACGCCGCCGACGTGCCGGTACCGGCCCTGCTGATGTCCTCGCTGCTCACCCAGGTGGTGCTGGTCGCCACCAGCTTCTCCAGCGACGCCTTCGACTTCGCGCTCAACCTGACCAGCGCCCTGTCCCTGATCCCGTATCTGCTGGCGGCGGCCTTCGCGGTGCGGATCGGCAGCCGGGACGATCCGCTGACCGAGGGCGGCCGCACCTCGCGGCGCGAGCTGGCCGTCGGGGTCGTCGCCACGCTGTACACCGCGTTCCTGCTGTACGCGGCGGGCCTGAAGTTCGTCCTGGTGTCGTTCATCGTGTACGCCCCGGCGACCGTCCTGTTCGTGATGGCCCGCCGCGAGCAGGGCCGTCGGCTGTTCTCGCCCGGGGAACTCGTCGTCCTGGCCGTCTCCGTGACCGGCGCGGTGCTCGGCCTCGTCGCCCTGGTGGCCGGGTGGATCAGCCTGTGAGCCATTCCCCCCGTTCGTTTCCCCGCCTCGTACCGCATCCCCCAAGGAGGCCGTGTGACCAGCAACGAGAGCGCCGCGACGCCCGCGCTCGGCGTCCATTCCGAGGTCGGCAGGCTGCGCAAGGTCCTGGTGTGCTCCCCCGGACTGGCGCACCGGCGGCTGACCCCCACCAACTCCGACGAGCTGCTCTTCGACGACGTCATGTGGGTGGAGAACGCCCAGCGCGACCATGCCGCCTTCGTCGGTGAACTGCGCCGGCGCGGGGTGGAGGTGGTGGAGCTGCACGACCTGCTCGCGCAGATCATGGCGATTCCGGAGGCCAAGGCGTGGCTCCTGGACCGCAAGATCGTCGCCAACCAGGTCGGCATCGGCCTCATCGACGAGACCCGCGCCTATCTGGAGACCCTCTCGCCGCGGGAACTCGCCGAGTACCTCGTCGGCGGGCTCGCCACCACCGACCTGCCGGAGGACTTCCGCTCCCCGCACCTCGCGCTGGCCCGCGAGTCCACCGGCGCCCGCGAGTACCTGATGCCGCCGCTGCCCAACACCCTGTACACGCGCGACACCACCTGCTGGCTGTACGGGGGTCTCACCCTCAATCCGCTGTACTGGTCCGCACGGCACGACGAGACGCTGCTGATGAAGGCGATCTACACCTTCCACCCCGACTTCAAGGGCTCGACGGTGTGGTGGGGCGACCCCGAGCGGGACTGGGGCCAGGCCACCTTCGAGGGCGGCGACATCATGCCGGTGGGCAACGGGGTCGTCCTCATGGGCATGAGCGAGCGCACCTCCCGGCAGGCCATCACCCAGGTCGCCGCCGCGCTGTTCCGCAACGGCGCCGCCGAGCACGTCGTCGTCGCCGGGATGCCGAAACTGCGGTCCGCGATGCACCTGGACACGGTCTTCACCTTCGCCGACCGCGACGTGGTGACCCTCTACCCCCGCATCATGGACGCGGTGCACACCTTCTCGCTGCGCCCCGGCGACCGGGCCCCCGGCTTCGACGTGGTCGACGAGGGGACGACACCTTTCGTCGACGTCGTCGCCAAGGCGCTCGGACTGCCGAAGCTGCGGGTGGTGGAGACGGGCGGCGACGCCTACGCCTCCGAGCGCCAGCAGTGGGACAGCGGCAACAACGCCGTCGCGGTGGAACCCGGTGTGGTGTTCACCTACGACCGCAACACCCTGACCAACGCGCTGCTGCGCGAGGCCCGGGTGGAGGTCCACACCATCGTGGGCGCGGAACTGGGCCGGGGGCGCGGTGGCGGGCACTGCATGACGTGTCCGCTGGTGCGCGACCCCGTCGACTTCTGACCCCCTGCGGCGCGACGGCGGGGCAGGACGTCAGGGGCAGGGCCTCAGCGGCAGAACCCGTACGCCTGCTCCAGCCACCGGCGCAGTGCCGTGTGCACACTGCCGGGGAGCACGCTGAGCTGCTCGATGGCGGCCCGGTCCCCGGCCGAGGGCGCGATGCCGGCTGCGGTCAGCAGGGCGAGCAGGTCGAGGCGGCGCAGGTCGACGGGGTCGACACGGCAGGGGACGCGCCGGGCGGGGTCGGGCGGCTGGAGCAGGTAGTCGCCCGTGTCGCGGGCGTACGAGTGCGTCGGGGCGGCGGCGGTCGGAGCAGTCGTCGTGTGCATACCGCGGTCCTCCACGTGATGGGTCGCCTGGTTGGGTCGCCGTTCTTGACGTCATGAGACACCGGGGCGGGGACGGCGGTTGCGGGCCGCGGCGAGCACCACCCGGGGGATGCAATCGGCGTCTTGTCGCACGAACCGCGCGGGCCGGGGCCGGCGCGGCGGCCGGGGCCCCCGGGGGCCCCGGGGGCCCCGGGGGCCCGGGCCGCTGCTCCGTACGAGTGGTGCGTTCACGGACTCGGTCGTACGGTCGGAACGGAGAAGAACCACGGAACGACGGAGAAGGACGGAGAAGGACGGAGAAGGACGGAGCAAAGGGGAAAGCGCGGACAAGCGCCCCCGAGACGGCGGGAGCAGACATGGGCAGGAACCCGATGAGGGCAGCGGTCACACTCTGTGCCGCCGCCGCGCTCGCAATACCCCTGGGCACGGCCTCCGCCGCGCCGTCGGCGCAGCCCGCGGCACACAGCCGGCAGTCGCAGGACCCGGTGCTGGTCGACTGCTCCGGGCAGCCGCAGATCGGACCCGACGCGTACGTGCTCGCCTGCGGGGACGGCAACAGCCGCCTGGTCTCCCTGCGCTGGTTCCGCTGGGACCCGCAGGCCGCCGTGGGCCGGGGCACGAACGCCGTCAACGACTGCGACCCGTACTGCGCCGCGGGCGCCTTCCACTCCTACCCGGTGACCGTGCGGCTCGACATGCCGACGGACGGGGAACAGGGCACGGGCCAACGGCACTTCACCCGGATCACCCTCACCTACACCGACGGCAGGCCGGACGGGTCCCCCCGCACGGTGACCTACCCCCTGCCCGGCTGACGGGCCGGCGGGCCGGCGTGCTGCCGGTCAGTCCGGCAGCACCAGCCGGCAGGTGTCGCCCGGCTGGAGGCGCACCTCGCGGTCGGGCAGCCGGACGTCGATCGGCAGCGGTCCGGCGGCGGGCACGGCGATCTCCAGCCGGCCGTGCTCCAGCCGCAGCCGCACGCCCCAGTGGCCCTGGTAGCGCACGGAGAACCCGTACGACGACAGTTCCGGCAGCGGTACCGGGTCCAGCCACAGGGCGCCCGCACGGGTCTCCAGGCCGGTCAGGCCGCGCTGGACGAGGTCCAGGGTGCCCGCCATGGCACCGAGGTGGATGCCCTCGCCGGTGGTGCCGCCCTGGAGGTCGGCGACGTCGCCCTTGAGCGCCTCCTGGACGTACGTCCAGGCGTCGGCGCGGCGGGCGCGGGCCAGGATCCAGCCGTGGACGAGTCCGCTGAGGGTGGAGCCGTGGCTGGTGCGGGCCAGGTAGTGGTCGACGGTGCGCTGCCAGGTCCGCTCGTCGAGGCTGTAGCCCAACCGCCGGAACAGGGAGCGGAGTTCGGCCGGGGAGAACAGGTGGCCCAGCATGAGCACGTCGGCCTGTTTGGACGCCTGGTAGTTGTTGACGCTGTCGTTCTCGGCCTCCAGGAGACGGTCGAGGCGCCGGATGTCCCCGTACCGCTCGCGGTAGCCCGCCCAGTCGAGTTCGGCGAGGTCGCCGTACCCCTCGAACTGGCTGACGACGCCCTCGTGGAAAGGGACGTGGAGGGTGCGGGAGACGCTGTCCCACTGTTCCAGTTCCGCGTCGTCCAGGGCGGTCCGCTCGACGAGTTCCCGGCGTCGGGGCTCGGGCAGGTCGGCGAGGACTTCGAGGGTGCGGGCCAGCACCCAGGCGGCGGTGACGTTGGTGTAGGCGTTGTCGTCCAGGCCCGGCCGGTCGGCACCCGGATAGGCCTCGTGGTACTCGTCGGGGCCGACGACACCCCGGATGCGGTGCCGCCCGAGGCGCTCGTCCCAGGTGGCGGAGTCGGCCCAGAAGCGCGCGATCTGCAGCAGCATCTCGGCGCCCTTGGTGTGCAGGAACTCGGCGTCGCCGCTGGCCTCGCAGTACTGCCACACGTTGTACGCGATGGCGGAGCCCACGTGGTGCTGGAGGTGGGAGTGGTCGGGGAGCCAGCGGCCCGAGCGCGGGTTGAGGTGCAGTTGCTGGGTCTCCTCGCGGCCGTCGCTGCCGCTCTGCCAGGGGTAGAGCGCGCCGCGCCTGCCGATCGCGCGGGCCGCGGCCCTGGCCTTCTCCAGGCGGCGGTGCCGGTAGTGCAGCAGGGCGCGGGAGACCTCCGGGAAGTGCAGGTTCAGGTAGGGCAGGACGAACAGCTCGTCCCAGAAGACGTGGCCGCGGTAGGCCTCTCCGTGCAGTCCGCGCGCCGGTACGCCCACGTCGAGGTCGGCGGTGTGCGGGGAGAGGGTCTGCAGCACGTGGAAGAGGTGCAGGCGCAGGATGCTGCCCGCCTCCCCGGGGACGTCCAGTTCGGCGCGGCGCCACAACTGGCCCCAGGCGGCACGGTGCGTCACCAGCAGGTCGTCGAAGCCGGGGGCTTCGGCCACCCGGTCGACGGCGGCCTGGAGCGGGTCGCTGATCGCCGGGTCGCGTGAGGTGTGCAGGGCCACGACCTTGTCGACGGTGACGGTGCGGCCCGGTTCGGCGCGCAGGGCGGCGCGCTGGGTGACGCACAGGTGCTCGCGGGCCGAGGTGACCGGCGCGTCCGCGGTGGTGCGGGCGGCCATGCCGATCCGGATGTCCGAGGTGCGGGTCCGGCAGCGCAGCCACACCGTGTCGTCGGTGCTGTCGGTGTGCACGTGGGTGAGGTGGTGGCCGTCGAGGTCCCGGTACCGCGGCACCCCGGCGTTGGTGACGCCGCCGTCGAGGGCCGCCTCCACCTCCAGGTCGGCCGGGCCGCCCTCGACGGTGAACTCCGTGCGCAGGGCGGCCAGGTGGGGATCGGCCATGTGCACCAGGCGCAGCTGGCGCACGGACAGCAGGCGATCCCCGTCGAGCCCGAAGCGGGTGAGGCGTTCCAGGACGCCCGAGTCCAGGTGCACGGTCTGACGGTGGTCGAGCACCTTCCCCGTGTCCGGCGTGAGCCAGTCCCCTCCGGCGGTCCTGAAGCGCAGCGGCAGCCAGTTGGGGAGGTTGACCATGTCCTCGTTCTCCACCTCGCGCCCCGCGACGGCGGAGGTGAGGCGGTTGTAGCAGCCGGCCACGTAGGTGCCCGGGTAGTGCACGTCGTCGGCGGCGCACTCGGGCAGCGCGCCGCGGGTGGCGAAATAGCCGTTGCCGAGGGTGCACAGGGACTCCCGCAGCCGCTCCTCGGCGGCGTCGTAGTGGACGTAGTCCCAGGTCGACGGCGTCGCGGTCACCGCGGGGCCTCCCAGGTCCAGTCGGCGACCTCGGGCAGGTCCACGCCGTGTTCGCGGATCCACTCGTGGTGGCGCTGCCGGGCGTCCTCCATCCGCTGCCGTACCGCCGCCGCGCGCACGGCGAGGCCGGGCACGCGGTCGATGACGTCCATGACGAGGCGGTAGCGGTCTAGGTCGTTGCCGACCACCATGTCGAACGGCGTGGTGGTGGTCCCGATCTCCTTGTAGCCCCGCACGTGAAGATGGGCGTGGCCGGTGCGCCGGTAGGCGAGCCGGTGGATCAGCCAGGGGTAGCCGTGGTAGGCGAAGATCACCGGCCGGTCGGCGGTGAACAGGCCGTCGTACTCGAAGTCGCTCATGCCGTGCGGGTGTTCGCCGCTGGGCAACAGGCGGGCGATGTCCACGACGTTGACGACGCGCACGGCGAGTTCCGGCAGGTGGTGGCGGATCAGCTGGGCGGCGGCCAGGATCTCCTGGGTCGGTACGTCGCCCGCGCAGGCGAGCACCACGTCGGGTTCGCGGGTGCCGTCCTCGGTGCCGGCCCAGTCCCAGATGCCCGCGCCGCGCGCGCAGTGCGCCTTCGCCTGTTCCATGGTCAGCCAGTCGAAGCAGGGCTGTTTGCCGGCGACGATCACGTTGACGTAGTCGCGGCTGCGCAGGGCGTGGTCGGCGACGGAGAGCAGGGTGTTGGCGTCCGGCGGCAGGTAGACGCGTACGGCCTCGGGGCTCTTGTTGAGGATGTGGTCGACGAAGCCGGGGTCCTGGTGGGAGAAGCCGTTGTGGTCCTGGCGCCACACGTGGGAGGTGAGCAGGTAGTTGAGGGAGGCGATGGGCGCGCGCCAGGGCAGGCGGCGGGTGACGCGCAGCCATTTGACGTGCTGGTTGACCATCGAGTCGACGATGTGGACGAAGGCCTCGTAGCACGAGAACAGTCCGTGCCGGCCGGTCAGGAGGTAGCCCTCCAGCCAGCCCTGGCAGGTGTGTTCGGACAGGATCTCCATCACGCGGCCGTGCCGGTCCAGGTCCTCGTCGACGGGCAGCGTCCGCTCCTGCCAGGCCTTGCCGCTGGCGGCGTAGACGGCCTGGAGCCGGTTGGAGGCGGTCTCGTCGGGGCCGACGAGGCGGAAGTCGCGCCGGTCGGTGGTGGCGTCCATGACGTCGCGGAGCAGGTCGCCGAGGACCCGGGTGGGCTCGTGCATGCTCGCGCCGGGTTCGTCGACGGGCACGGCGTACTTCTCCAGCGCGGGCATGGGCAGCTCGCGCAGGAGGAGGCCGCCGTTGGCGAAGGGGGTGGCGCCCAGGCGGCGCGGTCCCTCGGGGACGGCGGCGAGGACGGCGGGCCGCGGGGCTCCGGCGTCGTCGAACAGTTCCTCGGGGCGGTAGGAGCGCAGCCACTGCTCCAGCTGCGCGAGGTGCTCGGGGTTGGTGCGGACGGCGGACAGGGGCACCTGGTGGGCGCGCCAGGTGTTCTCCACGGGCAGTCCGTCGACCTCGGCGGGGCCGGTCCAGCCCTTGGGGGTGCGCAGGACGATCACCGGCCAGCGGGGGCGGCCGCCGGCGCCCTCCTCGCGGGCGGCCCGTTGGATCGCGGCGACGCGGTCCAGGGCGGTGTCCATGGCGCGGGCCATGGCGCGGTGGACGGCGGCGGGGTCGTCGCCGGTGACGTGGATCGGGTCGTGGCCGTAGCCGCGCAGGAGCTCGTCCAGCTCGCCCTCGGGGAGGCGGGCGAGCACCGTCGGGTTGGCGATCTTGTAGCCGTTGAGGTGCAGGATCGGCAGGACGGCTCCGTCGTGCACCGGGTCGAGGAACTTGTTGGAGTGCCAGGACGTCGCCAGCGGGCCGGTCTCCGCCTCGCCGTCGCCGATCACGCAGGCGACCACCAGGTCCGGGTGGTCGAAGGCGGCGCCGTAGGCGTGCGAGAGCGCGTAGCCCAGTTCGCCGCCCTCGTGGATCGAGCCCGGCGTCTCGGGCGCGACATGGCTCGGTACGCCGCCGGGGAAGGAGAACTGCTTGAACAGCCGGGCCATGCCGGCCGCGTCCCGGGTGATGTCCGGATAGGTCTCGGTGTACGAGCCCTCCAGCCATGCGTTGGCCAGCACGGCGGGACCGCCGTGGCCGGGGCCCCAGACGCACAGGGCGTCGAGGTCGCGGGCCTTGATGACCCGGTTGAGGTGGGTGTGGACCAGGTTGAGGCCGGGTGAGGTGCCCCAGTGGCCGAGCAGGCGCGGCTTGACGTGCTCGGGGCGCAGGGGTTCGGCCAGCAGGGGGTTGGCCATCAGGTAGATCTGGCCGACGGCGAGGTAGTTCGCGGCGCGCCAGTGGGCGTCCAGGGCGGCGAGCTCCTCGTCGGTGGGCTCTGGGGGCGCCTGCTGCGTGTCGACGGACATCGGTGGTCCTTCCGTGTCGGGACAGCCGGTCGGGGCGCGCGGGCACGGAGTGCCCGTGCACATCCCAACCCTGCGCCGACCGGGCGGGTACCCGAGAGGGCCGTTCGGCTCACGTGGTGCTCCGAACGGGTCACGGAGCGCCGGTGCCGCGGAGTGCGGCTGCCGCGGGGCGGCGGGCGGCGGCGCGTGACGAGAACAGCACGGCCGTCACCGGCGCCGACCCCGGTGTCGACCGTGCTGGTGCAGCGGCTACCCCAACTTCGGCGTCGTACACAGGAGTTGTCCGAACCTCTCGCTCGACTCCGGTACGGCGGCCCGGCGGGCCCGCTTCGCCGCCGGATTCGTGGCGGGCTGTTCCTGGCTCCCGGCGCACGGGCGACCGTCCCCTTCGAGGGGACGCCGGCACGACCGGCGGGCTGATCCGCGCGGCGAACCGACGGGCGCCGATCCCTTCACGGGGGGGTCGGCCGTCAATTTTGCATGTCGTGCATCTTTGCATACCATGCAACTTATGTCGGAGAAAGGTGCCGCGGGGGGCGGTCTGCGGGAGCGGAAGAAGCGGGCCACACGTGCCGCTCTGGCCGAGGCCGCGGTACGTCTCGCCGCCGAACACGGGGCGGAGAAGGTCACCGTCGAGGCGATCAGCGCCGCCGCCGGGGTGTCCGTGCGTACCTTCTTCAACTACTTCGACAGCCGCGACGACGCCTTCGTGGTCATCGACGCGGACGCGGGCGCACGCATGCGGCGCGCCGTCCTGGAAGCACCGGCCGAACTCTCCCCGCTGGCGGCCCTGCGCGAGGCCATGGCGACGGAGCTGGCCGAGGCGGAACAGCAGCACGAGCTGTGGCGACTGCACGCCCAGGTCCTGCACGCCTCCCCGCACCTCCTGGCGCGCGGCGTCGGGGCCCACATGGCGGCCGAGGCGGACCTGGCCGACGCCATCGCCCTGCGCCTGCGCGGGGACGGCGGCACGGGCGGGGCCGGGCCCGGGCTCTACCCGCGCCTGCTGGCCGCGGTGGCGGGCGCCGCGGTGCGCACCAGCATGGACCACTGGTCCGCCCACCAGGAGGAAGCCGCCTTCCTCGACGTCTTCCACGAGGTGTTCACCCTCCTCGCCGCCGGACTCCCGGCCCCCTCCGCGTAGCCTCCGCGCCGGGCTCGCGACCCATCAGGACCCACCACACGAAAGAGATGCCGTGACCGCTACCCAGGCGCCCGCCGACGCGCCTCCCACCTCGATGACCCACCGGCAGATACTCCAGGCCATGTCGGGCCTGATGGCCGGCATGTTCGTCGCGATCCTGGCCGGCACGGTCGTGGCCAACGCGCTGCCCACGATCATCGCCGACCTGGGCGCCAGCCAGTCGTCCTACACCTGGGTCGTCACCTCCGAACTGCTGGCGATGACCGCGACGGTGCCCCTGTGGGGCAAGCTGTCCGACCTCTTCAACAAGAAGCTGCTGCTCCAGCTGTCGCTGGGCATGTTCGTAGTCGGCTCGCTGCTGGCCGGCTTCTCGCACGGCGTCGGCCTGCTGATCTTCAGCCGGGTGGTGCAGGGCATCGGCGCGGGCGGTCTGACCGCGCTCGCCCAGGTCGTGATGGCCTCCGTCATCCCTCCCCGCCAGCTGGGCAAGTACGCCGGCATCTTCGGTGCCGTCTTCGCCGTGGGCACCGTGGCCGGACCGCTGGTCGGCGGTGTCCTGGTGGACACCTCGTGGCTGGGCTGGCGCTGGTGCTTCTTCATCGGCGTGCCGTTCGCGCTGCTCGCCATCGCCCTGCTGCAGCGCACCCTGCGCCTGCCCACGGTGAAGCGCGAGGCCCGCATCGACTGGCTCGGCGCGTTCCTGATCGTCGCCGGGGTCTGCGCCCTGCTGATCTGGGTGTCGCTGGCCGGCAACGAGTTCGACTGGGCGTCCTGGCAGACCGGTGCCCTCACGGGCGGCGGCGTACTGCTGCTGGTCGCGGCGGTGTTCGTCGAGTCCCGCACGCCCGAGCCGGTGATCCCGCTCGGCATCTTCAAGAACCGCACGGTCACCCTGACCACCGTCGCCAGCCTCCTGGTCGGTGTCGCCATGTTCGGCGGGACGGTCTTCCTCTCGCAGTACTTCCAGATCTCCCTGGGCAAGTCGCCGACCGTCGCGGGTCTGATGAGCCTGCCGATGATCCTCGGCCTGCTGGTGTCGTCCACCGTCGCCGGACAGGTGATCAGCCGGACCGGCAAGTGGAAGCGGTACCTGGTGGCGGGCGCGGTGATCATGGCCGTCGGCCTCGCGCTGCTGGCCACGATCGACGCGAAGACCAGCTTCGGTCTGCTCAGCCTCTACATGGCGATCCTGGGTGTCGGCGTCGGCATGCTGATGCAGAACCTGGTGCTGGCCGCCCAGAACGACGTGGCCGCCACCGACCTGGGCGCCGCGACCTCCGTGCTGTCGTTCTTCCGCAGCATGGGCGGCACCATCGGCGTCAGCGTTCTCGGCGCGATCCTCGCCAACCGGGTCGCCAGCGAGACGGCCAAGGGGCTCAGCGACGCGGGTGTCACCGTCCCCGGTGGCGGTGGCGGCTCGGGCGAGGGCAGCGTCCCGGACATGTCCACGCTGCCCGCTCCGATGCGGACGGTCATCGAGCACGCCTACGCCGTCGCCACGGCCGACCTGTTCCTGGTCGCCACGCCGTTCGCGGTGCTCGCGCTGGTCGCCGTCGTGTTCATCAAGGAGAAGCCGCTGAAGACCACCAGCGGCATGGAGCGCCTGGCCGAGGAGGCCGGCGAGGGCCCCACGGCGCCGACCGACAAGGACCCGGTCGTCGCCTGAGGCACCCGGCGGGAACACAGCGGGGCCGCCCGTCCGGTCGGACGGGCGGCCCCGCTGCCGTGTGCGGCGACGGACCCGGGGTCAGCCGCGGGCCATCGCGATCGAACCGGCCAGCCGCTCCCCCGCCTCGTAGATCATGTACGGGACGCCGTGGTCGGTGCCGAAGGACGGGGAGGCCGCGCGGCCGTTCTCCGGCGCCGAGGCACGGGAGTTGTAGAAGACACCGAGGTGGTCGCGCCGGGAGAAGTCGTTGCCGACCTCCGTGATCATCAGGTCGCCGCCGCTCTCCTTGTCCTTGTTGTAGACGACGTACGTGCTGTTGTTCCGGTGCAGCAGGTGCGGGCCGCCGACGTTGACCGCGCCGACGTCGCCGTGGCGGACCAGGGGCTCCTGGGCGAACGTCCAGGTGCGGCCGTCGGCGGACCAGCCCCAGCCGATGTCGCGGTGGTTGGTGGTGTTGTTGAGCATGAAGACCATGACGTAGTGCGCGCCGCGCGAGGGCAGTTCGTGCGGGAAGACCCGGGCGTAGGAGGTCTCGGTGGTGCCGGACGGCAGCATCGAGGTGTTCAGCACGACCTTGTCGTAGGTGAAGTGGATGCCGTCGAACGAGCGGGCGAGCCTGGTCGTGGTGTTCTCGCCGTGGAAGTACAGCCACATCTCCTTGTTCCCCGCGTGCCACATCACGTGCGGCGAGGAGACGTGGCTGACGGAGTAGTGCGGCGACCATTGGTGGGAGACGATCGGGTTGTGCGGGTACTCCGTGAAGGGGCCCTCCAGGGAGTCGCCGTAGGCCAGGCAGATGCCGCCGGGGGCGTCGTGCGGGGCGTAGTAGAGGTAGTAGCGGCCCAGCCGGCCGCTCGCGGGCAGCCGGTCGTAGACGCCGCGGACGGTCGGGAAGATGATCTCGCCGGTGGGGTTGTAGGCGAGCTGGGACGGCGTCAGCAGGGTGCGGACGTAGGTGTAGTCGGGGAAGCCGCCGGGCGCGGCGGAGGCGGTGGGCACGGCGGCGGCGCCCAGCGCGAGGGCGGCGCCGGTGGCGGCCGTGCCCTTCAGGAACAGACGGCGGTCGAGGTGCGGCTCGTGCATGTCGACTCCTGGGTGAGGGGGGATGTCACAGGTACAGGGCGGCGGTGACGCACATGCCGCCCAGGGCGACCAGCCACACGTAGGGCAGGGTGCGGACCATGACCTGCTGTGGGCTGACGCCCGCGTACTGCGCGGCCCACACGGTCTGGGTGCTGGTCGGGTCGGCGACGCCGAAGACCTGGTTGTACGAGGTGGCCATGCCGAGGACGGCGACGGCCGGGTAGATGCCGGTGGCGATGAGGACGCCCGCGATGCCCGCGCCGAGCCCGAACACGTTGAGCGGGCCGCGGTACAGGCACAGCGGCACCAGCACGGTGAAGACGATGACGAAGAGCACCGGGTTCTGCGGGCTGACCGCCTTCATCAGCGGCTCCAGCGCGTCGACCGCGCCGGGGAGTTTGACGGCCGCGAGCAGGATGCCGATGGCCACGAACAGGGCCAGCGGCGCCGCGGCCACCTCGAAGCCGCCGTACAGGGTGCGCAGCAGCCGCTTGTTCATCTCGCCGGGCCGGGTGGTGGTGAACAGCGCGTAGAGCACACCGGCCAGCATCGAGGGGATGATGGCCACGTCCAGGCCGAGGGCCAGGACCAGCGGGACCACGGGGGCGAGCAGCGCATACCAGGGGGCGTCGCCGAGGCGTTCGCGGCGCGGGACCGGGCGGGCGGAGACCGACTTGAGCGACCAGGCGTGCTCGGTGCCGCGCCGCCGGTTCTCGATGACGACGTAGGCGACGGCGGCGACCAGTGCGAACGGGAACAGCTTCACCATGAAGCCGCGGACGGTGTCGACGGGCAGGTCGAGAGCGGTGGAGAAGAACTGCCAGACCGGCAGTTCGAAGGGGACGCCGACCGCGATGCCCATCAGCACCGTGCCCGCGGCGGTCACCTTGGGCACGCCGACGGCGACCATCGCGGGGATGCCGATGATGCCGGCCAGCATCGCGGCCGGCGCCGAGCCGGTGACGGTGCCGACGAGCGCGGAGACGGCGAGGACCCCGAGGGCGACGACGGTGGGCCGGTCGCCGCCGAACTCGACGATCTTGCGCACGAGGGTGCCGGCGATGCCGGTCTCGTCGAGCAGCTTGCCGAGCCAGGAGCCGAGGATGATGGCGACCATCGTCGCCGCGAGCGCCGGGGCGCCCTCCTGGAGCACCGTGTCCAGGACGCTGTTCTTGCCGGTCAGGGGCGCGCCGGAGAGGAAGGCGATGACCACGGCGAGCAGCACCAGCGCGAAGGCGGTGGGGAGCTTGCGGGTGAGCATCGCGGCGACGCCGGCCGCCATGACGAGGAGGATGACGACACCCATGGGTCAGTTCTCTCTTCTTGCGTCACGTGCGGGTGGTGGGGTGGTCCCGGATGCCGTCCCGGCCTCGGTCTCGGCGGCCAGGGCGGCGGTCAGCAGGAGAGGGCTGCGGCCAAGTCCGCAGACGGTGCGGGCGTAGGCGTGCGCGGCCACCTCCTCGGCCCCGGCGACATGACCGGGGACGCGCAGCCGGCCCAGGCGCAGGGCGCTGTGGCCGAGGGCGCGCTTCAGCTCGGCCTTCGCGGGGCCGTGATGCAGGTGGACGTGCACCGCCTCGTGGGCGAGGGCGGCCGCCCGTACGGAGCCGGGCGGGTACCAGTCGCGCCAGCCACGGGTGTCGACGACCCGTTCGGCGCGTTCGATGGTGTCGGTGTACAGCTCGACGGTGGGCGGTCTGGAGGTGTACCGGGCGAGCAGGCCGAGTTCGAGGCCGCCGTCGCGCTCGACTATCCGGGCCTCGCACGGCACGGGTGCGAGGGCGGAACCGAACGCGTCCGCCGCCCTCGCCCACCGGCACAGCAGCTCCGGGTCGCGGTGCTCGTGGGTGGGGGTGGCGGCCAGCAGCCGCACCGCCCAGCCGATGTCGTCGGTGGCGGCGAGGCCGGCCGTCACCGGCGCCTGTGACACGGTCATTCGCGCACCTCCAGTACGGCGACCACCGGTTCGTCGGCGGCGCGGGAGCGCAGTTCGCTGCGGGCCAGCGCGAGCAGCGGCTGCGGGTCCAGGACGCCGGAGAGGTCGGCGATGCGGGAGCCGAGCAGCAGCCGCACGGCGGGGGCGCGGACGCCTCCGTCGCCGTAGGAGGTGTTCTCGGCGACCAGCTTGGCGAGCACCTCGGGGGCGGCGGCGACGGTGGTCGCCTCGACCCGGGCGTCGGGTGCGTGGTGGCGTACGACCCCGTCGGCGTCGACGACCCGCACCGGGTGGCGGACGGGCCGGAAGCGGCGGTGGACCTCGGTGCCGTAGACGGTGTGCGCGGGGGTGCCCGCGAGGACGTGCACCTTCGACGGGTCGGTCTTGAGGCTGGTGGCGGCCAGCCGCAGGCGCTCGGCGTCGTCGGCCCGGTGGGCCCGGTCCTGGGTGCGCAGTTCGGTGGCACCGGTGGCGATGGCGCGTACGACGTTGGTCTGCGGGTCGACGGTGACCTCGACCTCGACGCCGTCGGCGGCGGCGCCCTGTTCGACCACGGCGCGCTCGGCCTCGGCGCGGACGGCGAGGATCTGCTCCTGGGTGGCGCCCGGCACGATCCGCTCGACCTGCTCGCGGACCAGGGCGAGGGCGACGCCGATGGGGCTGATGACCTCGTTGTGCCGGGCGATGCGGCCGGTCATGCCGGAGGAGGCGGCCAGGTGCGGGGTGACCGAGGCGGCGCCGCCGCCCCCGCCGACCAGGACCGCGGTGTCGGTGTCGAGGCGGTACTCGCGCACCAGGTCGTCCACGACGGCCTTCACCTGGTCGGTGCCGGCGTCCAGCAGCCGGGCGGCGGCGGTGGGCACGTCGGTGCCGAGGGCGGCGGCGAGCGGGGCCAGCGCGGCGCGGGCGGTGTCGGGGTCGGCGTGGGCGAAGTCCCCTTCGGGGACCCGGCCCAGCGCGTTGGCGGCGCAGGTCATGGTGAGGGCGAACCGGCCGCCCGCCGCGTCCAGGACGGCGTAGTCGGCGGGGTCGCCGGGCAGCGGACTGATCGTGGTCAGCTTGGCGTCCCGCAGGTCGGCCGGGTCGGCGTAACAGGCGTACGGCAGCCCGGCGATGTGCGCGCTGCGCGGTCCGGTGCCGGTGACCCGGCCACCCGAGACGCGCACCATGGAGCCGCCGCCGACGCCGACGGTACGGACGTCCAGGGCGTTGAGGTAGGAGGCCCGGCCGAGCAGGACGGCGTGCCGTACCGCGACCTTGCCGCGCCTGACGACGCTGATGTCGGTCGAGGTGCCGCCGGTCTCCAGGAACACGCCCTCGCTGACCCGTTCCTGCATCAGCGCCCCGGCGACCCCGGCGGCCGGCCCGGACAGCACGGTCAGCAGGGGCCTGCGGCGCATCTCGTCCAGGGACATCACTCCCCCGTCGCAGCGCATCACCATCAGCGGCGCGGTGACACCGGCCTTGGTGATGGAGGCGTCGACGAGGTCGGCGGTGGCCAGCATGCGCGGCAGGATCGCCGCGTTGACGACGGCGGTGCGGGTGCGTTTGCGCAGCCCGTACAGGGAGGTGATCTCGTGCGCGGCGGTGGTCGGCAGGCCGGTGGCGCGGGCCGCCTCGGCGACCGCCTCCTCGCCCTCGGGCCGGTCGACGCCGAAGGGCTCGCTGGCCACCAGGGCCTGGGCGCCGGCGGCGGTGAGCTGTTCGACGGCGGCCCGTACGGCGGGCGCGTCCTCGGGGTCGGGCACGTGCGCGTAGTGCAGCGGCAGCCGCTTGCCGGGGGTGAGTTCGAGCTTGGCGAGGGTGGCGAGCCTGCGGGTGAAGTACGTTCCGCCGCCGGTGCCGATGCCGAGCAGGCCGACGGTGGCGACGTCGCCCTCCAGCAGGGCGTTGGTAGCCTGGGTGGTGCCGTGTGCCAGGAAGGCCACGTCGGCGGGTGCGTGTCCGGTCTGCTTCAGCAGCCGGTCGAGCGCCTCGACGATGCCGTGCGCGACACCGTCCTCGTGATGGTGACTCGTGGGGACCTTCACCTGGCCCACGAGCCGGAGCGTCGTGGCGTCGACCGCCACGGCGTCGGTGAAGGTTCCGCCCACGTCGATGCCGACGCGGATGCGGTGGGTGGTCATGTCCGGGCACCTCCTTGTGCTGGGTCGGTCCACGCGCGGGCGGTCACCGGGCGGGGCAGGTGGTGCTGCCCCGCCCGAACTGCCGTCCCGCACGGGGTCGTTCAGTAGCCCCTGACGTCGGGCCAGTGACGCTGTACGCCGTCGCGGTCGAGCACCTTGGCGAACTCCTCGAACCTCTTGTCCTCGGCCTGCACCTGGTGCGGCTCGACGTCCTCGGCGAGGCAGTGGGCGGCGAGGGCTCCGGCGACCTCGCCGACGTTCCACTCCACCGGGTGCAGCCGGTAGCAGCCGTTGGTGATGTGGGTGGTGCCCAGGTTCTTGCCGGCCGGCAGCAGGTTGCGCACCCGGCGCGGGACGAGCGCGCCGAGCGGGATCTCGAAGGGGACGGAGCCGATGTCGACGTAGCCGTCGCCGCCGGTGGAGGGGTGCAGGTCGATGCGGTAGTTGCCGACGCCCACGGAGTCGCGGTGGCGGGTGCGGCCGTAGGGTCCGAGCAGGTCGATGGAGACGTCGTGCTCGGTGACAGTGGTGACGGCCTTGATACGGCGGGACTCGCGGACGTAGGCCGCCTTGGCGAGGCCGTCGGCGGTGCCGGTCACGTCGGGGCGCGGCCGCAGCCCGGGGAAGCCGGTGCCGCCGTCGGTGCGGGGCGCCTCGGTCTGCAGCCAGTACAGCACCGACAGGGACAACTGCCGTGCCTCGCGCAGGGCTTCGGTCTCCTGGCCGATGTAGGGCTTCAGCCAGTAGTCGTTGAGCGGCCAGTTCACGAGGGTGATGTCGGAGTCGAAGGCGCCGTCGGTGTGCAGCTTGCGGGCGAGGATGCGGCGGAAACCCCACAGTTCCTTGTCGCCCGCGTCGGCGCTCTGGTCGGCGCTGACGGCGAGCGGGTCGAGGTCGGGGTTGGGTTCGAAGGTGCGCGGCACCGGCTCCAGGGTGCGCGGGTCGGGGGCCTCGAAGCCGAGCAGCGGTCCCGGCCAGAAGTCGGGCTTGTAGTCGCGCCAGAAGTCGTAGTCGGCGGGACGGTCGATGGTGTGGTCCTCACCCTCGTGGTGGGAGAGGGCGAAGCAGACGGTGATGCCCTGCTGGTTGCCCGGCTGGGCCTGGTCGGGGGCGTGCGGTTCGTCGAACTCGGCCCGCGACTCGGCGCCGTTGACGTGCTCGACGCCGGCGAGGTGGAGCAGTTCACCGGTCTCGGTGGCGTCCAGGACGTAGCGCGCGGGGACGGTGCGGCGGGTGCCGTCGCGGAGGTCCTCCAGGGTGACGGCGCGCACGACATCGTTGTCGGCCTCGGCGGCCACCGGCCGGTGCTCGGTGAGGACGGTGAGCCGTCCGGCCGCCCGGTGCGGGGCGAGCATGCCCTCCAGGACGGCGAGGGCGACGCGCGGCTCGTGGCAGAGCTTGCTGACCCGGCCGGCGCCCGGGTTGAGGTCGGTGAGGGCGGCGGCCTCGGCGCGCAGGGGGTACCACTGCCGGTAGTACTGGCGGATGCCCTCGCGCAGTCGCCGGTAGGTGGCGGTGGTGCCGAACTGTTCGACCCACGGGTGCTCGTCGGGCGGCACGGCCTGGCTGGTGAGCTGGCCGCCGATCCAGTCCGTCTCCTCGGTCAGGACGACGCTGCGGCCGGCCCGGCAGGCGGCGAGGGCCGCGGCGACGCCGCCGAGTCCGCCGCCGACGACGAGGATGTCGGGTTCCGGTATCACGCTGCTGCTCCTTAGGTGGTGCGGTCGGTGCTGTGGGCGGGGTGGGTTCAGAGGGCGGCCGGTGGGCCGGCGGTCGTGCCCGGCCTGAAGGCGCAGGCGACGAGGGTGCCCTCGGCGGGCTGTCCGGCGATGCGGGCGGCGAGCAGTCGTACGGCCTCGGCGCCCAGTGCGGGGCGCGGGATGTCGAAGCCCATCGGCGCCGGTTCGTCCGCGAGGTCGGCGGGCGGGCTGCCGAGCAGCGCGAGCGACACCTGGCCGGGGCAGTCCAGACCGGCCGCGTCGACGGCGGCGCGCAGGGCCCGCCAGGCCGCGCCGGTGTCGGTCTCCTCGGCGACGAAGGCGGTGACGCCGTCGGCCACCCAGGCGCGGACCCGGTCGGCGGTGAGGTCGGCGCGCGGGTCGCCGGAGCGGAACACGGCGTCGGGTCCGGCGGGCAGGCCGCCGGCCAGGAGCCCGTCCAGGAAGCCGCGTTCACGGTCGGTGGAGGCGGGGGCGTCGTCGTCCTCGCGGACGAGGAGGACGCGCCGGTGACCGAGCCCGGCGAGTGTGGTGACGACCTCGCGGCTGGCGCTGACGTAGTCGGCACCCACCCAGGCGAGGCCCGCCGGCTCGTCGCACCGGCCGACATGGACGACGGGGAAGTCGTCGGCGACCAGTCGGCGCAGTTCGTCGGCGGGAGCGTGGCGGCCCAGGAAGAGGCAGCCGTCCGCCAGCCGTACCCGGTTGAGCGCGCCGGCTCCCCCCGCGCCCGCGCCCCCGGTGCTCGACCCGGTGAACAGCACCAGGTCGTAGCCCTGCGCGGCGGCTTCCTGCTCGACGCCGACGAGGAACGGGTAGTACGAGTGCCGCACGTCGGTCGGGAAGGTCGCGGTGAAGCTGAAGACGCCGAGCAGGTTGTTGCGGGCGGCGGCGAGCCGGCTGGCGGCGGGGTCGGGGACGTAGCCGAGGCTGTGTGCGGCGTCCAGGACCTTCGCGCGGGTCTCCGCCGAGATCGGCCGGCCGGTCGCGATGTCCCGTCCGGACAGCACCAGGGACACCGTCGCCTGCGAGACACCGGCGAGCCTGGCCACCTCCGCCTGCCGGGGCCGGGCCCGCCGGCCGGCCGGCGCGGGGGTCCTCCCCGGCCTGGCCCGCCCTGCGGCTTCCTTCGCCACCACCGCTCCTCTCCGTCGAGTTAATGCGCATTACCTAATGCGCATTAACAAGCAATGTGAAGGACGGCGGGCGTCGGGTCAAGGGGTTGCGCCGAAGAAATGCAGGGTGGCGGCGGAAGAGACTCCCGCCGCCACCCTGCGTGCCGGATCAGATGCCGAACGGCGCCGCGTACCGGACGGTGCCGGCGGGCAGCGGGTGGGCCGCGTCCAGGGTGAGGGCCATCAGCGCCTCGTCCGGGACGTCGATGCTCAGCCCGATGCCGTAGGCGCAGGCCCGGCCGAAGCCGAACCGGGGGTAGTACTCGGGGTGTCCGAGGACGACGACGTGGCGTTCGCCGAGACGCCCGGCGGCGGCGAGCGCGGCGCGGACGGCGGCCGTACCGGCGCCGCTCCTCTGGTGCTCGGGCCGGACGGCGACGGGTGCCAGGCACAGCGCGGGGCTGTCCCCGATGTGGCAGCGGGTCAGCAGGGCGTGGCCGGCCGGGCGGTCGGCGTCGTCGACCGCGACGAGGGACAGGCCCTCGATCCAGGCCCCGGGGTCGGCGCGCAGCGCGTCGACGAGGGCGGCCTCTTCCGGCGTGGGGAAGGCGGCGCGGACGATGTCGCGGATGACGGGGACGTCGGCGCCGGTCTCGGCGCGGGTGTTCCAGGAATTCCGGGAAGGGGACATGACGGGATGGAAGTCCGTTTCTGGTGTGCGTTCGTGGGAGGCGGGGTCAGGCCGCCGCTCGGGACGCGAGGGAGATCCGGGCGTCGCGAAGGACGGCGTCGAGCACGGTCATCAACCTCACCTCCCTTTCCTCCCGCTCCCCTGGAGCACGATCGAACGCGAACGGCGGCCACTCTACCCGTGGGAAGGTGGGCGTCGGAAGGCGTCACCCCGGTTCCACGCGGACCGTGACCAATCCGCGGGCCGTGACCAATCCGCGGACCGCGGCATGGCCCGCTGGGCGCTGGCCGCCTGTCTGGCCGCGGCGGCGGGCCTCGGCGGCACGGCGGTGTGGCAGTACGAACGCGCGCAGGACGCCGGGCAGCGGGCCGCGCAGGCCGAGCAGCGGGCCGAGACCCTCGCCGGGGTGCTGGCGGCGCCGGACGCCGAGTCCCGTACGGCGCGGCTGGCCGGCGGGGCGAGCGGGACGCTGGTCGTCTCCGAACGCCGGGACCGGGCGGTCTTCCTCGCCTCGGGGCTGGCCGAACCGCCGTGGGGCAAGGTGTACCAGCTCTGGTTCGACGACCACGGCACGATGCGCTCGGCGGGCCTGATGGAGACCGGCGGCACGAGTCGGGCGGTGCTGATGGAGGGCGCCGTCGACGGTGCGACGGGCGTGGGCATCATGGTCGAACCGGCGGGCGGCTCGAAGCAGCCGACCTCCGACCCGATCGCGCTGCTGGGCATGCCGGCCTGACGGGGTGGGGCCGCGTACTCGGCCCGTCCCGGGCGGTCCGCCGTGTGCCGCTCAAAGAGTCGCTTCCCGCTGCCGCCGACAGGCAGGTAGCCGGGCGTGCCCGACGGCCTCCAAGGCCGTCCCCACCGCCCGCACGACCGTTCCGGCCCAGGCCGGGACCGGCAGGGCCCCGGACCCGTACGTGGCGGCCGGGCGGGGCGGTGCACCCCGACCGGGTCCTTTCCCGAGCCGGTGCGGGAACCCGGCTGCTAGGCTGGTGGAGACGTTGATCGTGCAGCGAGGGAGTCGCGGACATGGTGGGTGACGACGACATCTCCGGGTGAGACCCGGTTCCGGTAGGCCGCAGCGGGCGTGTTCGAGCGCCGTCGCAGTGGCCCCGTCGTCGTTCCCTTCTCCCTGTCCTCCTCCCGGGCAGAGGTCTGATCTCTGCCCCTCACCGCCACGAGGTCGTCTCCATGTCCGACGCCGCTGTCCGCTGTTCCCACCTGTCCTTCTCCTGGCCCGACGACACCCCCGTCTTCCAGGATCTGTCCTTCACCGTGGGCGTGGGCCGTACCGGCCTGGTGGCCCCCAACGGTTCCGGCAAGTCCACCCTGCTCAAGCTGATCGCCGGTGAGCTGCGGCCCACCGGCGGTTCCGTGGCGGTGTCCGGCGTCCTCGGCCACCTGCCGCAGGCCCTCCCCCTGACGGGAGGCCTCACCGTGGCCGAGGTACTCGGCGTCGACGCCGTGATCCGGGCCATCGACGCCGTGGAGTCCGGTGACGTGGCCGAGGAGCACTTCGCCACCATCGGTGACGACTGGGACGTCGAGGAGCGCACCCGCGCCCAGCTCGACCGTCTGGGGCTCGGCACGCTCGCCCTGGACCGGCGGCTGAGCACGCTGAGCGGTGGCCAGATCGTCTCCCTCGGGCTCGCCGCCCAACTGCTGAAGCGGCCCGACGTGCTCCTTCTCGACGAGCCCACCAACAACCTCGACGCGGACGCCCGCGGCAGGCTCCACGACGTGCTGATGGACTACAACGGCTGCCTGCTGCTGGTCAGCCACGACCGGGAGCTGCTCGACCGCATGGAGCGCATCGCCGAACTCGACGGTGGTGAACTGCGCTTCTACGGCGGCAACTTCACCGAGTACGAGGAAGCCGTCCGCGCCGAGCAGGAAGTCGCCGAGAAGAACGTCCGCAACGCGGAGCAGGAGCTGAAGCGGGAGAAGCGGGAGTTGCAGCAGGCCCGCGAGCGCGCCGACCGCCGGGCGAGCAACGCCGCCCGCAACCTCAAGAACGCCGGCCTTCCCCGGATCTTCGCGGGCACCATGAAGCGCGGGGCCCAGGAGTCCGCCGGCCGGGCGGGCCAGACCCATGCCCACCGGGTCGGTGAGGCGAAGGCGCGGCTGGACGAGGCGGAGCGGTCACTGCGCGAGGAGCAGAGCCTCACGCTGGACCTGCCGGAGACCCGGGTGCCCGCCGGACGCACCCTCTTCCTCGGTGAGCGGCTGCGGATCCGGCTCGGTGACAAGAACGTCTTCGGGGACCGGGGCGTCGACCTGACGGTCCGCGGCCCCGAGCGGATCGCGCTGACGGGAGCCAACGGCACGGGCAAGAGCACGCTGCTGCGCCTGGTCGACGGCGGCCTGGTGCCGGAGGACGGCGAGATCAGGCAGGCCGACGGGCGCGTCGCGTACCTTTCCCAGCGGCTGGACCTGCTGGACGACGAGCGCACCGTCGCGGAGAACTTCGCCGCCTGGGCCCCGGACCGGCCGGAGGCCGAGCGGATGAACCTCCTCGCCCGCTTCCTCTTCCGGGGCGCCCGCGCCCAGCTGCCCGTCGGGGTGCTCTCCGGTGGCGAGCGGCTGCGGGCCACGCTGGCCTGCGTCCTGTGCGCGGAACCGGCCCCGCACCTGCTGCTCCTGGACGAGCCGACGAACAACCTGGACCTCGTCAGTGTGGGCCAGTTGGAGAGCGCCCTGAACTCCTACCGGGGAGCCTTCGTGGTCGTCAGTCACGACCGGCGGTTCCTGCGGGGGATCGGCGTCGACCGCTGGCTGCGGCTGGCCGGCGGCGAGCTGACCGAGACGGGGGCGCCCGACGAGTAGGCCGTCCGCCGACGGCGGCGGGGTGCACCTTCAGGGTGCCGTGGTGTCCGTTTGCGGTCGGAGGGTGCGGGGCGGCAGGCTGCCGGTGTGGCCACTTTGCTGATCGTGCATCACACGCCGTCGCCGAACTGCCGGGCGATGCTGGAATCCGTCGTGTCCGGGGCGAGCGCCCCCGAGATCGAAGGGGTGCGGGTGGTCCGGCGGGCGGCGCTGGCGGCCACGGCCGTCGACGTGCTGGAGGCCGACGGGTACCTGCTGGGCACCCCGGCCAACCTGGGGTACATGTCCGGTGCGCTCAAGCACTTCTTCGACCAGGTCTACTACCCCTGCCTCGACGAGACGCGCGGCCGCCCCTTCGGCTACTACGTGCACGGGGGCAGCGACACCACGGGCGCGGTGCGCGGCATCGAGTCGGTCACCACCGGGCTCGGCTGGCAGCGTGCGGCGCCCTCGGTGAACGTGACCGGTGAGCCCGGCAAGGCCGACCTGGAGGCCTGCTGGGAGCTGGGGGCCACGCTCGCCGCCGGCCTGATGGACGGCTGACCTTCTCCCGGGCACGTCTCGGCCCGGTGGCCCCTCGGACGGACCCTAGCCCGGCAGTGTGCCCAGGAAGCGCACGTGCGGGCGGTCGTCCGGGCCGGCGCGGGTGATCCGGGCGTCGACCCGGTAGACCTTCGCGACCAGGTCCTTTGTCAGGACCTCCGCCGGTTCGCCGCAGGCCACGACTCTCCCCTGGGAGAGGACGACGAGGTGGTCGCAGTACATCGCGGCGAGGTTGAGGTCGTGGAGGGCGACCACGCTGGTGACGGGCAGGGCGGCGACGAGGGCCAGCACGTCCAGCTGGTGCTGGATGTCGAGGTGGTTGGTCGGTTCGTCGAGCAGGAGTTCACGCGGCTGTTGGGCGAGGGCGCGGGCGATCTGGACGCGTTGGCGCTCACCTCCGGAGAGCGTGTGCCACAGCCGGTCGGCCCGACCGGTCAGACCGGTGCGCTCCAGGGCGTCGCTGACCGCCTCCTCGTCGGCCGCCGAGGCGGGCGTCCAGGCGCGGCGGTGCGGGATGCGGCCGAGCCGGACGACGTCCCGGACCGTCAGTTCCACCTGGGTGTCCGTCTGCTGTTCGACCAAGGCCACGCGCCGGGCGACGTCCCGGCGGCTCACCCGGTCCAGGGGGCGCCCGTCGAGGGTGACGCGGCCCGAGGCCGGGGCGAGCACCCCGGCCAGCAGCCGCAACAGGGTGGACTTGCCGGAGCCGTTGGGGCCGAGCAGGCCCGTCATGGCACCGGCCCGAGGGCTCAGGTCGACGCCGTCCAGGATCAGCCGGCCGCCCGCGGTGCGGGAGACCCGCTCGGCGTTCAGGGTCACCGTGCCCTCCCGGTGCGGTACAGCACCAGCACGAAGGCCGGCACGCCGATCAGCGAGGTCACCACGCCCACCGGAACCTCCTGCGGTTCGAGGACGGTACGGGCCAGGGTGTCGACCCACACCAGGAAAACGGCGCCGGCGAGCGCGCAGACGGGCAGCAGCCGGGCGTGTCCGGGTCCGGTGAGCGCCCGTACCGCGTGCGGCAGCACCAGGCCGACGAAGCCGATCGCGCCGGCCGAGGCGACCAGGGCGGCGGTGAGCAGGGCGGTGGCGCACAGCAGCACCAGCCGGGTCCGGGTCACGTGGACGCCGAGCGCGGCCGCCGCGTCCTGACCGAAGGCGAAGGCGTCCAGCGTCCTGGCGTGACCGAGACACACGGCCAGGACCAGCGACAGGACCGCCGCACCGGCACCTACGTCGCTCCAGCCCGCGCCGCCGAGCGAGCCGAGCAGCCAGAACAGCACACCGCGGGTGGTCTCGGCGTCGGCCGCGGTCATCACCACGAAGGAGGTGAGCGCGGAGAACAGCTGCATCGCCGCCACGCCCGCGAGCACCACCCGGTCCGTGCCGCCGCCGAGGCTGTGACTGAGCAGCATCACCAGCGCGAAGGAGCAGACCGCCCCGATGAACGCCCCGCCGGGGACGGAGAGCGCGCCGCCTCCCACGCCGAGCACGACGACCAGGACGGCGCCGGTCGAGGCGCCGGAGGAGACGCCGAGCACGAAGGGGTCGGCGAGCGGGTTGCGCAGCAGCGACTGGAGCACGGCCCCGCACACGGCGAGTCCCGCACCGCACACCGCCGCGAGGAGGGTGCGGGGCAGCCGCAGGTCCCAGACGATGCCGTCGCGGATCGGCGTCACGTCCCCGGCGCCGGTGCCGGCACCGAGGTGGGCGGCGATCACGGACCACACGTCGGCGACGCCGATGTCCGCCGGGCCGATGGTGACGGCTACGGCCACGGAGGCGCACAGGGCGACGGTCCCGGCCGCCGTCCACACCAGGGGCGCGCGGCGGGGCGCGCGTATGCCGGGGACGGACGCCGAGCCCGAGGCGGCCCGGCTCGCGGACGTCACTTGGCGAGCCCGAACTCGCGCAGGGCCGCCGCCACCTGTTCCACGCCCTCGACGGTTCGGATGGTGGGGTTCATGGCCTGCCCGCTGAGCAGTACGTAGCGCTTCTCTCGGACGGCGGTCATGTTCCTGGTCACGGGGTTGGACTCCAGGAACTCGATCTTCTTCGCGGCCGTCTCGGCCGTCTGGGACTTGCGCGTGAGGTCGCCGAGGACCAGGACGTCGGGGTCCCGGTCGGCGACGGTCTCCCAGCCCGCCTGGGGCCACTCCTCGTGGGTGTCGTCCATGGCGTTCCGGGCGCCGACCGCGCGGGTGATGACGCCGGGGGCGCCGCAGCAGCCCGCCAGGTACGGGGAGGTGGAGTTGGCGAACCAGTACATGAGGGTGACACCGGAGGCGTCGATGCCGGACGTCGCCGTGCCAACCCGGGACCTGAGGTCGGCGACGAGCTTCTCGCCGCGCTGTTCGACACCGAAGAGGCTGGCGAGGTCGCGGACTTCGCCGTAGACCGTGTCCAGGGTGAGGGGCTGGTCCCGGACACCGTCGCCGTCGCCGCCGTTGTCCTTGCCGACGCAGTCGGACGGGGACAGGTAGGCCGGCACCCCGAGTTGGGTGAACCGCTCGCGGGTGGCCACGCCGCCGGTGCCGAGCGTGGAGGCGAAGGAGGCGGCGACGAAGTCGGGTTCGGCGTCCAGGACCGTCTCGAAGGACGGCATGTCGTCGGCGAGCCGGGGGACGCCGGCGTTCGCCTTCTCCAGTCCCTTCATGACCGGATCGGTCCAGGTGGCGGTGCCCGCCATGCGGTCGGCGAGGCCGAGCGCGAGCAGGATCTCCGTGGTGCCCTGGTTGAGGGAGACCGCCCGGCGCGGCGGCGCGTCGACCCGGACGTCGCGCCCGCAGTCACGGACGGTGCGCGGGTAACCGGCCGGGGCGGCCGCGTCGTCGGTGGCCGCGCCGGACCCGCAGCCGGAGACCAGCAGGGCACCGGACAGGAGCAGGGCGGGACCGCGCAGGGCGCGGTGGGAAGGGAGGAGTCGTCGGGAGCCGACGGGGCGTGCTGCGGGCAAGGGAGGATCCTCTGGCGTCGAGGGCTCATGCGCGAAGCCCGTCCGTACGATGCGGCCCGCGCCGCACGCGGCACGGGTGCCAGCAGGTCTTCGGACTCGGGATCGACCGGACGGGACGCCTTCCCGGACGGCGTACGCCGCCCAGTGGCCCGTGTCCCGCCCGTCCCCCTCACCGCTGCGCGTCAGCTCCGGATTCGCACCGGATTCCCTGACCCACCAGGTGGGTTCGACTGGCTTGCGCAAGCTACCACAGGGTCACCGCCCCGCCGGGGGGGGGCGGGCCGCTGCCCGGCCCGCTCCCCCGGCCTTCTTGGGCCGCCACACCCGTTCGCGCGCCTCAGCTCTTCGGCATGAGGACAGTGTCGATGATGTGGACGTCGGCGTTCGCGGTCTTCACGTTGCCGCAGACGACCTTGGCGGAGTGGTTGACCTTGTACGACTCGTCCGAGCCCGAGGTGGTCAGCCGGGACTTCCGCAGCGTGTCGAAGGTGCCGTTCTCCAGGTCCGCGGGCGCGAGCTTCTGGCCCACGACGTGGTAGGTCAGGATGCCGGTGAGCATCGCCTTGTCGTTCAGGACCTTGTCCAGGTCGGCCTTCGGGATCTTGGCGAAGGCGTCGTTGGTCGGCGCGAACACGGTGATGTTCTCGGCGTTGTTGAGCGTGTCGACCAGACCGGCCTTCTTCACCGCCGACACCGGCGTGGACAGGGCCGGGTTGTTCGAGGCGGCCGTGGCGACCGGGTCCTTGGCCATGCCGCCGAACGAACCGGCGCCCTCCTTCGGCACCGTGGAGCAGGCCGGGCCGAACGGCTCGTCGGTGTCCGCCGCGCCGCCGGAGCTGTCGGCCGACTGGTCGTCGCCCGTCGCCGGGGCCGAGGAGGCGGCCTGGGCGGAGTCCGAGGAGCCGCTGTCGCCGTCGTCGGAACAGGCGGCCAGGGACAGGGGCAGGACGGCGGCCGCGACGACGGCGACAGCGGAGTGGCGGATACGGGCGTTCATGGAGGATCTCCCTGAAAACGGGCAGCACGAGGCTGCGTCGGTACGGAGCAGTGGTCGCGGCAGTGGTGCTGAGTGGTAGTGGTGCTGAGCAGTGGTGCGGAGTCGAAGTGGTGTGCGGCGGGTCGCCGAGTGCGCGATGCCGTTACGCGGCGACCGGCCGACCCGGATCCGGGGTCAGCCGCCGGTTCGCTGTCTGCGTGGTCTCGGTTCTTCCCTCACACGGGGAATCCGGAGCGGGCCCCGTTCCGGATGGGTCACTCACCCGATCGAGTGAGGAAGTTCCGGCGGCACTTCTGTGACCTGCGCGTTTCCCCGCCGGCTCGCGTCAGGGAGTGAAGGGCGCTCAGAACGGCGTCGCGGCCCGCAGGATGAGGAACATCGTGACGGCGGCGTTCGCGGAGGACATCGCCGAGACTGCGGTTCCGGCGGCCGCCGCCCACGCGGCCAGACCCACCGAGGTGAACACCGGGGGCCAGGTGCGGACGGTGGGAGCGGGCCCCAGCAGGGCAGCCACCCGGCGCGGCACCGGGCCGGGCGCCGCGAGGCCGGCGAGGGTGGCGACGGGGGTGCCGCGGGAGACGAGGGCCGCCTTGCCGATCGCGGTCGCCACCGCGCGACGGTCACCGACCGCCCGTGCGGCCGCCTCGTCCGCCCACCGCTCCGCCGTGTAGGACACGGCCGTCCGCAGGGGGCGCAGGAACGGGTTGGCCAGCGCGGCGAGCCGGACGGCGAGGAGGAAGCGGTGGTGACCGGCGGCGAGGTGGGCGCGCTCATGGGCGAACAGGGCGCGCCGCTCGCCCGGTTCGAGGCAGTCGAGCAGGGCCGTGCTCACCACCACGCGGTCCCGGCGTCCCCCGGGCAGCGCGTACGCGTAGGGCACGTCGTCCGGCAGTACGGCCACCCCCGTGCCCGGCAGCCCGGCCAGTGCGCGGTGGGCGCGGCGGCGCACCCTGCCGTGCCGCCACAGGGCCCGTGCCGAGGCCGCGACCACGGCGCAGAGCGCGGGAATGGCCGCCTTGCCGACGACCTCGTCGTAGGGCACCGCCGCCCGCACCTCGGGGTCCGACCAGCCGTCGGGCAGCGGGTTGCCGGGCAGTTGCGCGGTGCCGACCACCATCACCAGGGCCAGGCACACGGTGCTGCACAGAGCCATCACGGCGGCGACGGCGGTGAGCAGCCTGGTCGCGGTCCGCGGGTGCAGGTGCTGCTCGGCGAGCCTGGCGATCGGCCACGCCGTCAGCGGCAGGACCAGCGGCAGGAAGACGAAGACCCCCATAACGGTGTCAGCCGTCCTCCGCGGCGCGCGCCTGTCCGAGCAGTTCGCGCAGCAGCCGCTCGTCGTCGGGGTCGAGGCCCGTGACGAAGCTGGCCAGAACCGCTTCCCGGTCGCTCTCCGCGTCCAGCACCTTGCGCATCTTCCGCGCGGCCAGGCCCGCCTGGTCCGAGGCGGGTGTCCAGGCGAAGGACCGGCCCGCGCGCTCACGGCTGACGGCGCCCTTCTCGAGGAGCCGGGTCAGGATCGTGATCACCGTGGTGTAGGCGAGGTCGCCGCCGAGGCGCTCCTGCACCCAGCCGGCCGTCGCGGGGCCGTCCGCCTCACGCAGCGCGGACAGCACCAGCCCTTCCAGCTCGCCCTGGCCCCGTCGCCGCGGACGCCGGTCATCCGTCACGGCCCGCCTCCTTCCGCCGCCGATCGTCTTCCGGAGCGACATCGTATAGAAGCCTTTCTTCTACAGTGCTGTAGATTGACAGCGGGTACCCGGAACGCAGCGAACACGACGAGGACGAAGGAGAACACCGTGGGAGTTTCCCTGGCCAAGGGCGGCAACGTCTCGCTCAGCAAGGAGGCGCCCGGCCTGACCGCCGTGCTGGTGGGTCTGGGCTGGGACGTGCGCACCACGACCGGCACCGACTACGACCTCGACGCGTCCGCGCTGCTCCTCGACGCGTCGGGCAAGGTGATCTCGGACGGGCACTTCGTCTTCTACAACAACCTCACCAGCCCGGACGGCTCGGTCGAGCACACCGGTGACAACCTCACCGGTGAGGGCGAGGGCGACGACGAAGCGGTCAAGGTGAACCTCGCCACGGTCCCGGCCGAGGTGGACCGGATCGTCTTCCCGGTGTCCATCCACGACGCGGAGAACCGCGGCCAGAGCTTCGGCCAGGTCCGCAACGCCTTCATCCGGGTCGTCAACCAGGCGAACAACCAGGAGCTCGCCCGCTACGACCTGTCCGAGGACGCCTCGACCGAGACCGCGATGGTCTTCGGCGAGCTGTACCGGCACGGCGCCGAGTGGAAGTTCCGGGCCGTCGGGCAGGGCTACGCCTCGGGCCTCGCCGGCATCGCCGCGGACTTCGGCGTCAACGTCTGACGCGCGTCCCGGTCCCGTGCCCCGGAACGGGCCCGGCGGACTCAGTGGTCCGTGGCGCAGCAGCCGGACCCGCCACCGGCGGCCGGGAAGGTGTCGAGCCGGCAGAAGCAGGACGCCTCGACCGGTACGTCCGCCAGCGCGGCGGCGAGCTTCAGCTGCTGCGCCACGATCCGCGCCTGGCCCGCCCTGCCCAGCCGCACCAGGCACTCGTGGAGCCCGTGCAGCGCCCAGACGTTGTTCGGGTGCTGGAGCGGGCGGGGCAGGGTGTCGTCCAGGCCCAGGTCGGCCCGGTAGACCGCCTCGGCCTCGGTGATCCGGCCCTGTTCCAGGAGCAGGGCGCCGTAGGCGTGCCGGGTGGGCTGCATCCACCCCCAGGGCTCGTCGTAGGGGAGGCTGTCGTCCAGCTCGATCGAGCGTTCCAGGGCGGCGAAGGCGGCGGCGTGGTCGCCCCTGCGGTACTCCAGTTCGCCGTCGAGCATGGCCGAGGCGATGGCGAGGATGTCGGCACAGGTGTTGTTGAACAGCGTCCGGGACTCCGGCACCCGGGCGACGGCCTCGCGGAACAGTTCGCGTTCTGTCTCCGCCTGCGCGATCCGGCCGGTGGCCGAGAGGGCGACGCCGCGGGCGTAGTGCAGCATCGCGGTCGTCACGCAGTACAGGCGGGGGTCGGCCGGCCGGGGCAGGGCGAGGATGTCCGCCCAGCGGCCGAAGCGGATCAGGACGTGCACCCGCATGGCCAGGAAGCCCTCGAGCCAGTCGGCCATCGGCGGGCTCTCCACCCGCAGCAGTTCCTCGGGAACGGACGCCTCCAGGCGAGCCGCGGTGTCGAGGGCGACCCGGTACTGCCCCAGGAACATCGCCCCGTAGATCCTGAAGTGGTGGTTGTGCGCGCGGTAGAGGGTGTAGAAGTTCATCGCCCCCGACCGAGCGCGGTACTTCTCGTCGGCGGCGATCGCGGCCTCGTTGTCCGACACCACGCGGCGGTAGTCGCCGCACAGCACTTCGAGGTGCGACGGCATGTGCAGGAGATGTCCCGCGTCCGGGACCAGGCCGCGCAGCCGGTCGGCGACCGTGAGGGCCGCCTCGGGGGTGGGCGACATCTCCATCAGGTGGATGCAGAGGTGCAGTACGCCGGGGTGGTCGCGGCCTCCGTCGGCGGCCAGGGCCCGGTCCAGCACCTCCTTCGCCGCCAGGGTGCGCGCGCCCTCGGCGGGCAGCCCGGTGCGCAGGTCCCACAGCCGCCAGGGCGTCAGGTTCATCAGGGCGTCCGCGTAGAGGGTGGCCACGTCCAGGTCGTCGGGGGCCAGTTCGTACACGGCGCGCATGCTGTCGGCGTACGGCGCGTTCCACACCGAGCAGTCCTCGACGGCGCTCGCCTGCGGGTAGCGGGCGCGCAGGGCGCCGATCAGGGCCCGCTCGACCGGAGTGGCCCGGCCCGCCAGGCCGTGGGCGCGTTCGACGGCGGCGTGGGTGCGGTCGACGGTCCGGGTCAGCTCCTCGCTGTCGAAGGCATCCCAGGGCTTGTTGTAGTTGGGGCCGAGCGCGTGGGCGATGCCCCAGTGGGCCATGGCGCAGTCCGGGTCGGCCGCGGCGGCGGTCTCGAAGCACGCGACGGCCTCCTCGTGATGGAAGGCGTACGTCCACACCAACCCGCGGTCGAACCACCGCTGGGCCTCGGGCGACGAGGTCGTCACGGGGCGCCCGTGGCCACCCAGGTCGTAGTAGTCCATGAGGGGACGTATACCGCACCCGGGAGCGGACACGGGGCGGTTCGGGGGCACCGGTCGCACGACCGGTGCCCCCGCCGGGTGCGGCGCACCCGGCGGGGATGTGGGGGGAGTGACGCGGGTCAGCCGAACTCGACGTCGCTGCACAGGAAGTACGTCTGGTCCATGTGCGACGCCTGCCAGATCGTGTAGACGACGTGCCGGCCGCTCAGTCCCGAGGTGCTCACCGGGATCTCGTAGTTCTGGCTGGGCCCGTAGCTACCCGTGCGCGCGACCTGCTGGAGGTCTCCCCAGGTCAGGGCCTGCGTGGCGGGGTCGAAGCCCTGCTTGGTGACGTAGACCAGGAAGTAGTCGGCGCCGTGGCTGGCCTGGTCGTAGAGCTTGACGGTGAAGTCGTCGGTGACGTCGGTGGTCTGCCACGCGCCCACGGCGTCGAGGGAGTTGTAGCGTCCGCTCTCGGTCCGGCCGCCGCTGCACAGCTGGCCGTCGGGGACGACCGCCTGGAAGTCACCGGCCGAGCCGTTGCGGTACAGGCCGTTCCAGTTCCACATGGCGTTGGGGTTGTCCTGCCACGCCTGCCAGCACATGGGGTCCTCGTCGGCCATGGCCGGGTTCTGGAAGTCGTCGCCCCAGCGTTCCCAGCAGCCGTAGTTGCGGGAGGCGGGGTCGACGACCGAGCCGTGGGCGACAGCGGTGCCGCTCCAGGGGATCAGGGTGAGCAGGACCGCGGTCAGGGTGCTGAGGGCGAGGGTCGCCGCCCGGCGGGTCCTTCCGGATGACCTTTGATTGTTGTGATCATGACAAATCATGACGTCCTTCTCTCGCGTGGGGGGACTGCATGGAGCGGCGACATCGCGAGCGCGAGTGGGAGCGCTCCCAAGGCCGACTCGAAGACCAGGCTGCGCCTGGGTAAAGGAATTGGCAACACCCGATTCGAGTCACTTCCCGTTCCGCGATGGCGCGTTCGACGCGGCGGGTGGGCGGGGGACCTTCCCCCGCCCACCCGTCGTCATGCCGGTGACGCGGTCGTCACAGCGCACGCCGCCTGGAACGGATCAGCAGCACGCATCCACCGGCGAAGAGCACGCCGCCGATCGCCGCGGGCCACAGGCCGAGCCCGGAACCCGTCTCGGCGAGCCCGCCCTGCGCCTGCGGTTCGGACGCCGGCCCGGCACCGCCGGCGTTGCCATCGTTGCCGGTGTTCCCGGTCGCCCCGGTTGCGGCCGCGGCGCCGCTCACCTCGTCCGGGGTGTCGGTGGCCGGCGTCGCGGCCCTGGGCTCGGCGCTCGCGGAGGCACCGGCGTCCTTGCCCTCACCCGGGGGTGCGGGCGCGTCCCCGCCGGTCCGCCCTCCGTTCCGCTCCTCGTTCTGCTCCTCGTTCTGGGCGGGGGCCTTCCCGTCGTTCTTCCCGCCTGCCCGGCCGTCCTGCTGGTCCTGGCCGTCCTGGCCGGTGTCCGCGGGTGCCGAGGCCGTGGCGGTCTGCTCGGCCGGGGGCTCGGCGGTCTGGCCGCCGTCCTCGCCGCCCTCGCCGCCGGGCTGCTCCTCGCCCTCGCCCGGCTCGGACGCCGGAGGCGCGTCCGGGCCGCACTCGCGGCCGGAGTTGATGCACTCGACCATCTCGCGCATCAGGTCCTCGTCGAAGACGTTGATGAAGTCGCTGTGGTCGGTGACCGGCTTGTGCAACTGCTCCGGGAAGGAGTCCACGGCGAACAGCGGAACGGTCCTGCCCCCGTCCTCCAGGCTGGGCGCGGCCACGTCGTAGACGACCCGCTGCACCAGTCGCGGAACGGCCCGGAACCCGTCCGGGCAGCTGCCGTCGGCGGCGGCGAAGGCCATGTGGGTACGGTGGTTGGCGCTGTCGGTGTTGCGGCCGTCCCAGCAGCTCTGGAAGGTGAAGGTGCGCACCACGTCACTGCCCGGAGGGCACAGCGGGTACTTGTCCTTCAGCTGCCGGTCCTCGAACCCGGTGCAGCTCCAGGAGGCGTTCGCGTTGGTGTTGCCGTTGACGAACGCCTTGGCGTCCCCGGTGATGATGCGCAGCAGCCGCGGCATCTCCGTGACCTCGCCGCGCTCGTTGCCCTCGAAGGTGAGGGTGACCTCGGCCGGCGTGACGATCTCGCCCGCGTTGCCCTCGACGCCGCCGCCCGGTGACTGGGCGTCCTGCTCGACGGTGCCGTTCTGGAGCCGTAGCACGGGCCAGTAGTACGAGGACTTGTCGCCCTGGTCGGCACAGCTGGTGTCGGCGGCGGCCAGGTCCTCGTCGCTCGCGAAGGCGTCGTTGGCCTGGTTGCCGACGTAGTCGTGGAAGTGGTGGGCGCCGTTGCCGACGCCGGGGGCGGCGATCAGGTTGTCCGAGTTGAACCGGCCCTCGGCGTTGACTCCGCAGCTGGTGGCGAAGGAGCCGGTCGAGGCCGCCTTCTGCTGCCGGGGCGCCCGCACCACGTCGGGCTGGACGGACTCGATGTCGGCGTAGTCCGCCGCCACGGGGCCGTTGCCCGCCTGTCCGCCGTTGCCCGGCTGCTGCTGCCCGTCACCGGACCCTTCGCCCGCGCCGTCCTGCTGACCCTGCTCCTGGCTCTGGCCCTGACCCTGTTCCTGCTTCTGGCCCTGCGCCTGCCCCTCCTCCTGTCCCTGCTGGTCCGGGTCGCCGCTCCCCGCGTCCCCCGACGCGATCTCGGTGCGGCGCAGGGTGCACTCGGCCAGGGCGTCCAGGCCCTCGGGGCGGTCTCCGGCCTTGTCGACAGCGGCGGCGATGCGTCCGATCGTCGCCGCGCGCTCCTTCTTCAGGGGGTCGAGGATCGCGCCCTCGTCGAGGGTGCCGTCGTCCGCGGTGCGGGCGGCGTCCTGGAGGACCCGGTAGGCGGCGGCGATCTGTTCGTCGAGGTGGGCGAGTTCGGTGTCGACCTCGGGCCTGGCCTGCTCGGGAACGGCGGTGAGGCGTTCGGTCAGGTCGGGGCAGTCGACGGTGGCCGCGACTCCGGAACCGCCCAGGGGGACGGCGGCGTTGCCGGACTCCGTCGCCGAGGCGAACACGTTCACGGCCACCAGGCCGCTGCCCCCCAGTATCAGCGCGACCGCTCCGAAGGTCGCGCGCCGCGCCCCGGTCGGGCGTCTGCGCCTGTTGTGTCCCAAGGCGTGCTCCTGTGTCGTGACGGACTCGGACGTGAAATGCCCCCGGCTCCATACGGAACCGGGGGCAGGAGCGTTCAAGTGCCTCTGGAATTCTCAGCTTTCCCTCACGTCACGGGCGCAGGACCAGCCGGATCGGGTCGCCCTCCTTCTTCTCCAGCCGCGCGACCGCTGCGGCGGCCTCGGCGAGCGGCAGCACCCCGCTGACGGAACCGGAGAAGTCCAGCCGCCCGCCCTCGATCAGCCGCAGGAGCTGCGGCAGCGCCACCGGCATGTCGGAGCCGTAGTGGCCGAGGATGCGCTGCTGGAGGTAGCTGAAGCGGGTCCCGTCGGTGACGGTGAGCGGCTTGTCGGTCAGGCCCACCAGGACCAGCCGTCCCTTGGGCGCGAGGACGGAGACCGCCTGCTCCCGCACGGGCGGCACGCCCGCGAAGTCGAAGGCGGCGGCGAGCCCGAGGCCGGCGGTCGCCTCCCGGACCGTGCGGCGCAGCTCGGGGTCGGCGGAGTCCAGGGCGAGGTCGGCGCCGGCGGCAAGGGCGCGTTCGCGGGCGACGGGGCTCGGGTCGACGGCGATGACCGGGCAGGCGCCGATCGCCCGGAGCAGTTGTACGGCGTGGACACCGAGTCCGCCGACGCCCCACACGCCGACCGCCTCGGCGGGCCGGACCGCCCCGCTCTCGGTGATCGCGCCCCAGGGGGTGGACACCGCGTCCGGGATGATCGCGCCCTGCTCGAAGGGGATGGTGTCGGGCAGCGGTGTCATGGCGTCGGCGTCGGAGAGGGCGTACTCGGCCCAGCCGCCGTCGTAGTCGACACCGCGGGTGTAGACGACGCCGCCCCGGGTCTCACCGGCGTGCAGCACGACCCGCTGCCCCGGTGACCAGGCGGTGACACCGGCCCCGGTCTCGGCGACGGTGCCGGAGACCTCGTGGCCGAGGGTGACGGTGTCGCCCCTGAGGAGCAGTGGGGTGAGGGTGCCGTCGATGAGGTGCACGTCGGACAGGCACACGCCGGCCGCCTCGACCTTGACCAGCACCTCCCCCGGTCCGGGCTGCGGGCGGGGCACCTCTTCCAGCCGCAGGGTGCGGCTCGGGACGTGCAGGCGGGCGGCGAGCATCTGCGCCATGACGGGACCTCCTCGGTGCGGTGGCGACCCCGGACGGCCCCCGGCGGTCCATCGCAGGTCGACTTGCGTTAACCGTACACCCAACGCAGGACGACTTGCTTTACGCTGGTCCGATGAGCTCACCGGAACCCGTCGCCCCGCCCCTGCGCCGCCGGGGGGAGCGCATGCGCAGGGCCGTGCTGGCCGCCGCGGTGGACCTGCTGTCGAGCCAGGGCCTGGCGGGCGCGACGGTCGGCGCCGTGGCCCGCGCGGCCGGGGTGCACGAGACCTCCGTGTACCGGCGGTGGGGCACCCGCGAGAACCTGATCCTGGACGCGCTGACCACGGAGCTGGACGCCGCGCTGCCGGTCCCGGACACCGGGCGGGTCCGGGACGACCTGCTGGCGTTCTTCTCCGCGCTGGCCCGGCTCCTGGGCACCGCGCAGGGCCGGGCGCTGCTGCGGCTGAGCGTCGAGCGGGACGACACCCTGGAGGACCGGCGCGGCCCCTACTGGAGCGAGCGTCTCGGCCGTGCCGTGGTGATGGTCCGGCGGGGCGTCGAACGGGGCGAGCTGGCGGCGGACACCGATCCCGGGCTGCTGATCGAGGCGGTCAGCGGTCCGCTGTTCGTGCGGGTGCTGCTCAGCGGGGCGCCGCTGGAAGACGTACTCGTCCGGGGACTGGTGGACCTGGCCCTGGACGGGGCCCGTCCGAGGTGAGCGGTCGGTCCGGCCCGTAGGCGTTCGACGCCGTCATGAAGGGCCGCGGGAAGCTGGTCACCGGCTCGGCGAGGACCAGGGCCCAGGGGGTGGCGGACAAGGTGCTGCCGGACCGCGTCAAGGCAGCCGTACACACCGGATGGCCGAGCCGGGGACGGTGCGGGGCACCGACGAGGGCCGGCGCGTCCGGTGGCGTCTGTCGCCCGAAGGGCCCCTTGTGGGGGCTCGCTCCCGGTGGAACGATGCCCGGGCACCGGCTCACCGCACCGAAGGGAACGCCGTGACCGACGACCGGGAACGCCCACGGGCCGCCGCCGCGTTCGACGCGCTGGGCGTCGAGTACGAGAAGGCGTTCGCCGGGTCGAAGACGCACCGCCACTCGCTGGAGTGGCTGCTGGCGCGGCTCGCGCCGGGCAGCCGGGTGCTGGACGTGGGCAGCGGCACGGGCCGGCCCACCGCCGAGACCCTCGCGGACGCCGGGCACGAGGTGCTGGGCGTCGACGTCTCCCCGGTCATGGTGGAGCTGGCCGCTCGGCAGGTGCCGGCCGCCACCTTCCGGTGCGCCGACATCCGCGACGTGCCGCTGGCGGACGCCTCGTTCGACGCCGTCTGCGTGTACTTCTCCCTGCTCCAGCTGGACCGGGAGGAGCAGAAGGGCCTCGTACGGCACCTGGTGCGGTTGCTGAAGCCGGGGGGCTACCTGGTCCTGGCCACCGTGCCGCTGGACGTGGAGGGCGTCGACGCCACCTTCATGGGTCAGCCGGTGCGCGTCACCAGCTTCCCCGCGCAGGAGCTGATCGACCTGGCGGAGGAGTCCGGCCTGGAGGTGCTGGCGCAGGAGGCCACGATGTTCACCCCGGCCCACCCGGACGCCCGGCCCGAGCCGCACCTCTTCCTGCACTGCCGGCGTACGGGGCAGCCCCGAACGGGGTAACTGCACACGCGGGAACCGGGGTCCCACGGTCACAGTGGGCACATGACAGAACCTGGCGGGCGACGGCACCGCACCACTTCCACGACCACGCGCGAGCGTGACGTGCGGGACGCCCGGGACGCCGCCCGGCGCGCCGCCGACGCCCTGTCGGAGCTGATCCGGCACCACCTCGAAGGGGTCTCCGCGGTCTGCCGGAGCGAGGACGGCGGCTGGATCGTCAACGTGGACGTGCTGGAGGTGGCACGCATCCCCGACACCACCAGTCTGCTCGCCACCTACGAGGTCGAGTTGGACCCGGCGGGCGACCTGGTCCAGTACCGCAGGATCGCGCGCTACCGGCGTGGTGCCCAGGACCAGTGAGCGGGCCGCGAGGCCCGCATCCGGAAGGACCCCCGCATGATCACCTACGACGACGAGGTCGTCTGCGCGCCCCGCGCCGGAACCCTCTACGACGTCCTCGAACTCATCCTCGACCGCGGCATGGTGATCGACGTCTTCGTGCGCGTCTCCCTCGTCGGCATCGAGATCCTCAAGGTGGACGCACGCATCGTGGTCGCGAGCGTCGACACCTACCTCCGGTTCGCCGAGGCCTGCAACCGGCTGGACCTGGAGCACGACGTGCGGTCCAAGACCGTGCCCGAGATGTTCGGGAGCCCGGTGGCCAAGACCGTGGGCAGGGCGGGCGCCAGACGGACGGCACGCTCCCTGACCGACAAGGTGCGCGACGTCCTCGCGCCGGAGCACGAGCCCGAGCCCGAGGAAGAGGCGGACTCCGAAGCCCGTCCCCGCGAACACGCGGAGCGCGGCAGGAGCGCTCAGCGGCCCCGGAGCCGGCCCGCCGCACGCCCCCGCGACGAGGACGACCGCCCCCGTTCCCGCCCCCGCCGGCGCACCGAGGAGGAGGACCGATGACCGCGCCCGCCACCACCGACACGGCCGACGCACCGGCGTCCGCCCTCAAGGCCCTGTACGTCTACGGCATCGCCCCCGCCGGGGTCCGCACCCCCCGCTCCGCCGGCGTCGACGGCGCCCCGGTACGGCTGCTCACCGGGGCCGGACTGTGCGCCGCGGTGTCCGACGCGCCCCCGCGGCTGCGGCCCCGGCGCCGTGACCTGCTGGCCCACCAGGCCGTCCTGGACGAACTGGCGGCCCAGGGGCCGGTGCTGCCCATGCGGTTCGCGGTCCTCAGCCCGCGGTCCGACACCCTGCTCTCCCAACTGCGGTCGGACGCCGCTCACTTGGCGGCACAGCTCGACACGGTGCGGGGGTGCGTGGAACTCAACGTCAAGGGCACGGTGGTGCCCGGCCACTTCGCCGATCTGGTACGCCGGGACGACAAGCTGCGCACCCTGGCCCTGCGGACCCGGCGGCGGCCAGACTACGAGGCCAACGTGCGGCTGGGTGAGGCGATCGCCCTCGGTGTGCGCCGCGAGGCACGGCGCGCGGCCCGGGAGGTCGTCGACCAGCTGGCCCCGCTGGCCGTGCGTACGGTCCGGGGCACGACCGACGACGAGCAGGTGCTCAGCGCGTCGTTCCTGCTGCGCGCGGCCGACGAGGCGCGGTTCAGGGAGGCGGTGGCGGCGCGGGCCCGCGCCTGCGGTGACCGGCTGGCCCTCAGCGTGACCGGGCCTCTGCCCTGCTACAGCTTCGTCGACCCGGCCCCCGCGACGCCGGCCGGCCGGTGACCGCGTGGGCATCGTGAGCGGTCTCCTCCTGCTGCCCCTGGCACCGGTGCGCGGCACGGCGTGGATCGCCGACCACCTGCTCCAGGAGGCCCGGCGCCAGGCCCACGACCCGCGCGCCGTACAGGCGCGGCTGGCCGCGCTCAACCGGGCCTTGGACGAGGGCGCCGTCGACGAGGCGGCCTTCGAACGCGAGGAGGAACGGCTGCTCACCCTCCTCGAACGCCCGGCCCGGCCCACCGGACCCACGAACACCACGAATCCAGCGCGGAGACGACACGTATGAACGACAACAGGACGGCCATGGCGGCTGCCGTGGCGGGCGGATATCTCCTGGGGCGCACGAAGAAGGCCAAGCTCGCCTTCGCGGTCGGCTCCTACCTGGTGGGCCGACGCGTCGGCCTCTCCCCCGGCCAGGTGCTCGGCCAGGGACTGGGAAGCCTGCAACGGGCACCGCAGTTCCAGGAGTTGAGCGACCAGGTCCGGGGCGAGCTGCTGTCCGCCGGACGCGCGGCCGTCACCGCCGCGGCGAACCGCCGGCTCACCGGCCTCGCGGACAGTCTCCGCGACCGTACCGACGCGCTCACCGGCGAAGGCCCACGGGACGACGCCCGGGACGGCTACGACGACTCCTGGGACGAGGAGGCTCCGGACGAGGACGCCTACTTCGACGAGGAGGACCGGGAGGAGGACCGGCGGCCCGCACCGGCACCACCCCGGAAGACGGCCAAGAAGGCCCCGCCGCGCAAGGCGGCGCCGCCGGCGAAGAAGACGGCGAAGAAGGCGGCCTCGAAGAAGACCGCACCGGCGAAGCGGACGGCGGGCCCGGGCGACAGGCACGGAGGTGGGCGCGCATGACTCCCGACCGGCAGGGCGACGGCGGACCGTCGCCTCTCGGCGACCTCAAGGACGCCCTGGGCGGCTACCTCTCCGCCGCGGGGCACAGACTCGTCGGCAGGGCGGGGGAACGGATCGGGTCCCTGACGGACCGCCTGACCGAGTCCGCCGACGGCGGCGGTTCCACAGATGGCGGCGGTTCCTCAGGTGGCGGTGGTTCCTCAGGTGGCGGCGGTTCCTCAGGTGGCGGCGGTTCCTCAGGTGGCGGCGGCGGTTCGAAGAGCGGCGGCGGCAGCGTCAAGGCGACGCACATCATGGAGACCGTCGACATCGGCGTCCCCCTGCGCACCGTCTACGACCAGTGGACCCAGCTCCGGGACTTCAGCGGCTTCACCAAGGGCGTCCAGAGCGTCAGCCCGCACGACGAGGTGACCTCGGACTGGACCGCCAAGATCGCCTTCTCGACCCGCAGTTGGAAGGCGACCGTCCAGGAGCAGATCCCCGACCAGCGGATCGCCTGGACCTCCGAGGGCGCCAAGGGCAGCACCAACGGAGTCGTCACCTTCCACGAACTGGCACCCCGGCTGACCCGGGTCGTCGTGGTCGTCGAGTACTACCCGGCGGGCTTCTTCGAGAAGACCGGGAACCTGTGGCGCGCCCAGGGGCGCCGGCTGCGGCTGGACCTGAAGCACTTCGCGCGGCACGTGTCCCTGACGGACGGCGAGGAGGTCGAGGGCTGGCGCGGCGAGATCCGCGACGGCGAGGTGGTCAAGAGCCACGAGGAGGCGCTGGAGGAGGAGGACACCGACGCCGCCGACGACTCCAAGGACGCCGAGGACGCCGAGGACGAGTACGAGGACGACGAGGAAGGTGAGTACGACGAGGAGGAGCCGTATGCGGACGAGGAAGACGACGAGGACGACGAACGTGCCCGTCCGCGTCGCTGACGCCGCCGTCGCGGGGAGCGGACGGTGACCGAGCTCGACCACCGGTACCCGGGCCCGGGGACAGAGCCTTACGGGCCCCCTTCCGGCAGCCTCGCGGACCTCCTCGAACGGGTCCTCGACAAGGGCATCGTCATCGCCGGCGACATCAAGATCGACCTGCTCGACATCGAACTGCTGACGATCCGGCTGCGGTTGTTCATCGCCTCCGTGGACACCGCCAAGAAGGCGGGCATCGACTGGTGGGAGACCGATCCGGCACTGTCGTCCCGGGCCGCGCGGGATGCGCTCGCCGAGGAGAACGCGCGGCTGCGGGAGCGCCTCGACGCCCTGGAGGGGGCCGCCGAGGAGACGACGGGAGCCGTGCGATGAGTGCGACCCCCGCAGGACCGGCGGCCACCGGCCTCGTGTGCGCCTTCGCCGTCACCCGCACGCCGCCCGACCCGGCCGGTCTGGCGGCGGCCAGGGGGCACGAGGAGGGCGGTCCGCTGCGCGTCCTGAGCGTGGGCGGCCTGTGCCTGATCGTGCAGGACGTCCCCGCGGCCCTGTTCGACGAGGCGGCGCTGGCCGAGCGCCTCAACCGGCCGGACGACCTGGAGCGCTGCGCCCGCGCCCATCACCGGGGCGTCGAGGCCGCGGCGGGGCGGGGCCCCGTCGTACCGCTGCCGATGGCGACGCTGTACCGCGGCGACCTGACCGCCGCGCGGGCGGTGACCGCCCGGCAGCCGGTGCTGGACACCCTGCTGGACCGTCTCCGGGACCGTACGGAGTGGGCGGTGAAGGTGCACGCCGCCGAGGCCGCGCCCGAGGCCCCCGGGGACACCGGCCCCGGCGCCCCCACCGGCTCCGGCGGCGGGGGACGCGCCTACCTCAGCCGGGTCAGCGCACGGCGGCGCGAGCAGCAGGGTGCACGCGGGCGGGCGCTGGCCGAGGCGGAGGCCGTCGACGCGGCACTGCGGTGCCACGCCGTCGCCGCGACGCGGCACCGCCCGCAGAGCGAGCGGCTGACCGGCCGCCGGGACCCCCAACTGCTCAACGCGGCCTACCTGGTGACGGAGGCGCGGCGCGCCGACTTCACCGCGGCCCTGGCCCGGTTCACCGCCGGCGGGCACCCGGCGGTGCGCGTGGAGGCCTCGGGGCCGTGGATCCCGTACTCCTTCGCCCGCTGGGACGAGGACCCGCGGGCCGACCCGCAGGAGGAGGTCCCTTCATGACCGTCCCGGACGCCCGTACGCCGGGCCCGGCCCCCGTGCCCTGGGGCGGCCCGGAGCCGTACGCACCGGTCGGGGTTCCCCTGGTCGACCTGCTGGACCGGGTGCTGGCGACCGGTGTCGTGGTCAGCGGCGACCTGGTCCTGGCTGTCGCCGACGTGCCGCTGGTGCGGATCTCCCTGCACGCGCTGCTGTCGTCGGTGAACGAGCGGGTGCCCGCCCCCTGGCCGGACAGCGGGCCGCTGTGACCGGGCCCCGGGGCCGTGCCGCCCACGCCCTCGACCTGGACCCCGAGCGGGTCACCAACGATCTCGCCGCGCTGGTCCTCACCGTGGTGGAACTGCTGCGCCAGCTCATGGAGCGCCAGGCCGTGCGCCGCTTCGACGAGGGAACGCTGAGCGCGGAGCAGGAGGACCGGCTGGGCACGGCGCTCATGCTGCTCGACGAGCGCATGGACGACCTGTGCGCCCAGCACGGTCTGAGCCGCTCCGACCTGAACCTCGACCTGGGCCCGCTGGGCCCCCTCCTCTCCGACCCTGAACCGTAGGGACACCGGCACCCGGGGCGAGCGATCGTTATGATGGCGCAGAATCGCTCAAACGAACATTCTCGGGTGGGGAGACCTGATGCGGGAGCCGGTCGATCTCAGGCGCCAGCGGATACTGGCGGCGGTCCAGGCGCGCGGCACCGCGCGGGTGCGTGACCTCGCCGACGAGTTGCAGGTCTCGGTGGTCACCGTGCGCCGGGACGTAGAGGAGCTGACGCGCGAGGGCAGACTGAGCCGCGGGCACGGGGTCGTGCGGTCGACGCTGCCGGCCCGGGAAATCGTCGCCGAGGCGGTTCCGGCGGCCGGGGACCGGGTGGCCGTGGTCGTGCCCGTGCGGCACTCGTACCTGACCGAGACCCTGCACGGGGCCCGCACGGTGCTGGAGCGGGCGGGAGTGCGCATGGCCCTGCACCTGGCGCCGCAGGCGTCCGGTGCCGAACGCCCACTGGTGGAGCGGGCGCTGGCGGACGGCGCGGACGGACTGCTGATCGCCCCGCGCTGGCGCGGCCGGGCCGACGAGGAGGCCGACCACGAGTGGCTGGCCGGGGTCGGGGTGCCGACGGTGCTGATGGAGCGGCGCCCGTGGCGCGGCAGCGCACTGCACGCCCTGGACTCGGTGTGCTCGGACCACTGGTACGGCGCGCACCTGGCGGTGGAGCACCTGGTGGGGCTGGGGCACCGGCGCATGGTGTTCGCCACCCGGCACGACAGCCCCACCGCCCGCTCGCTGCGCGCCGCGTTCACCGGGATCGCCGGGGCGCATCCCCTGGTGGAGCGCTGGGCGTGGACGCTGGTCGCACGGGAGGCCGGGGCCGACGGGCCGTACTCCGGGGACGAGATGGCCGAACTGCCGGCGCTGATGCGCAAGGTGGGGGCGACCGCGATGGTGCTGCACGGCGACGTGGACGCGCTGATGGTCGTGCAGCGGCTCGCGGAGGAGGGGGTGCGGGTGCCGGAGGACTGCTCGGTGGTCGCGTACGACGATGTGGTGGCCGGTCTGGCCTCGCCGCCGCTGACCGCCGTGTCGCCGCCGAAGGCCGAGGTCGGGCACGCGGCGGCGGAGCTGCTGCTGGAGCGGCTGGCCGGGGCGCCCGGCAGCCGGCCGGGCCGGCGGGTGGAGCTCCTGCCGCGGCTGATGGTGCGCGGATCGACGGACCGGTTGACCGAACCAGTCGCCGAATGAGCGTTTGAGCGTTTCATTTTCTTCTGATCGATCTATTGACCGTTTGAGTCAGGGCGTTCAGGATTCCGGTGTCTCGAAGAGTCGTGTCCGCACCGACGCGGACCCGCAGGAGCCGCGGAGGCGCCATGCCCGGACGACCCAGCCGTCGCTCCGTGCTCGCCGCGATGACCGCCCTACCCCTGGCAGGAGCCGCGAGCGCCTGCAGTGGGGGGAACGGCGCATCGTCGGCCCGCACGGGCACCACCACGCGCATCACCTTCTGGTCCGCCCTGCGCGGCAGCCAGGAGGTGGTCGACGCGTTCAACCGCACGCACCGCACCATCCAGGTGGAGTTCCAGCAGATCCCCTCCGGTGGACAGGGCGGTTACGCCAAGCTCAGCAACGCCGCCCGGGCCGGAAACGCGCCCGACGTCGCCACCCTCGAGTATCCGCAGGTCCCCGGATTCGCCATCGACGGCGTCGCCCGCGACATCACCGACCTGATGAGCGACGGCCTGCGCCGCAAGCTGCTGCCGCAGGCGCTCGGCCTGACCACCTTCGAACGCCGGGTGTTCGCGGTGCCGCTGGACGTCGAGCCCATGGTGATGCACTACCGCGCCGACCTGTTCGACCGCTACGGGCTGGAAGTCGCCCGCACCTGGGACGAGTTCGCCGAGCAGGCCGCGACGGTACGCCGCAAGGCGCCCGACCGCCGCCTGGTGCTCTTCCCCACCGACGGGATGACCCAGTTCGCCTGCTACGCCTGGCAGGCGGGCGCCCAGTGGTTCGACACCTCGAAGGGCGCCTGGAACGTCTCGCTGGCCGACGCGCCCTCCCGGCGGGTCGCCGAGTACTGGCAGCGGCTGATCGACCGGGACGACGTCTTCATGAACGCCGTCGAGAGCAGGCAGTCCGACGCGCAGATCGGCAACGGGCTGGTCCTGACCCGCCTCAGCGGCGCCTGGGACGCCGGCGCCCAGATGAACGCGCGGCCCGGCCAGAAGGGCCAGTGGCGGATCGCGCCGCTGCCGCAGTGGGACACCGGCAGCCCCTCGGCCGGCACCCACGGCGGCTCGACCTTCGCCGTCACCGAGGACAGCGAGCACCCGGAGGCCGCGATGGAGTTCATCGAGTGGCAGGTCTCCCATCCCGACGCCCTGCGTGCCCGGCTCTCCAGCGGCACCAGTAGCCAGTACCCGGCCGCGCCCGGCCTGGTCGCGGTGGGCCGAGAGGCCTTCGACCGCTCGTACTACGGCGGTCAGGACATCTACGCCCTGTTCGAGCAGGAGGCCGAGAAGATCGGCGACCAGTGGCTCTGGGGCCCGCGGATGAGCGCCACCCAGAAGGTCATGCAGGACTCCTTCGCCCGCGTCAGCGGCGGCCAGGGCAGCCTCGTCGAGTCGCTGCGCACCGCGCAGGAGGGCACCATGCCCGATCTCAAGGCCCTCGGCCTGTCCACCACCCAGCGCAGCACCTGAGCCGACGAAAGGCAGGTGACACCCCCATGACCACGACGACCCCCGCACGGGTGGTGACCGGCACGTCCCGCGCCACCGCCCCGGACGGCCCCGCCTCCGGGCTGCGTGCCCGCAGAGCGGCCAAACGCCGTCAACTGACCGCCGCAGGCGTCCTCATGACGCCGTTCTTCGCCCTGCTGGTCACCGTCTTCCTGATTCCCGTCGGCACCGCCGTCTACCTCAGCTTCTTCAGCGACGACCAGCCCGGTCTCGGCTTCGGCCCCGAGCGCACGGTCTTCGTCGGACTGCGCTCCTACGCGGCCGTCCTCACCGACCCCACCTTCCTCGGCGGGCTCGGCACGGTCGCCCTGTACTGCCTCATCTACATCCCGCTGATGGTCGTCGGCGCCCTCGCGCTCGCCCTGCTGCTCGACTCCGGCGTGGTCCGGCTGCGCGCCCTCGCCCAACTCGGCCTCTTCCTGCCGCACGCGGTGCCCGGCATCATCGCGGCGCTGATCTGGCTGTACCTGTACACGCCCGGCATCAGCCCGGTCATCGAGCTGTTCGCGAAGGGCGACATCACGATCGACTTCCTGGGCGTGCACACGGTCCTCCCGTCCATCGTGAACATCGCCCTGTGGAGCAACCTGGGCTACAACATGGTGGTCTTCTACGCCGCCCTCCAGGCCGTGCCGCGCGAGGTGATCGAGGCGTCCGTCGTCGACGGCGCCGGGCCGGTGCGCACCGCCCTCCAGGTCAAGACACCGCTGGTGCGGGCCTCCATCGTGATGGTCGCGATCTTCACCCTGATCTGGGCGCTCCAGCTGTTCACCGAGCCGATGCTGCTCAGCCAGTCCTCCCCGATGATCAACTCGCGGTTCTCGCCCAGCATGTACATCTACGACGCGGCCTTCACCCGCAACAACTACAGCCTCGCCGCGGCCGCCTCGGTGGTCCTGCTGGTGTGCACCATCGCCCTGTCCTACGGCGTCACCCGCTTCACCAGCCGCGCCGACTCCGAGGAGGCCCGATGAGCGCCACCGACAGCTCCCTGCTCCGCCCCAGGCTGCTGGGCCGGGCGACCGTCAACGTGGTCGTCGCCGTCTCCGTCCTCTACACCCTGTTGCCGGTCCTGTGGCTGGTGCTGGCCTCCACCAAGAACCGGGACGCGCTGTTCAGCAGCGACCTGCTGTCCCTGAGCGACTTCTCCTTGCTGCGGAACCTCAACGACGTCTTCGCCATGGACGGCGGGCTGTACGGCCGCTGGTACGTCAACAGCCTGCTGTACGCGGTCATCGGCGCCGCCGTCGGCGCGCTGGTGAGCGTGGCCTGCGGCTACGCCTTCGACAAGTACCGCTTCCGGCACAAGGAGAAGCTGTTCGGCCTGGTGCTGGCGGCGGTCATGGTGCCGCAGACGGTGCTCGCGCTGCCGCTGTACCTGATGGCCTCCGAGGCCGGCCTGGTCAACACCTTCTGGGCGGTGTTCATCCCGGTGCTGTTCAATCCCTTCGGCGTCTACCTCGGGCGGATCTTCGCGCGGGGCTACGTGCCCGACGAGGTCCTGGAGGCGGCGCGCGTGGACGGGGCCGGGGAGCTGACCACGTACGCCCGGGTGGCGCTCAGAATGCTGGGCCCCGGCCTGATCACCGTCTTCCTGTTCCAGCTGACCGCGATCTGGAACAACTTCTTCCTGCCCATGGTGATGCTGTCCGACCAGGACCTGTATCCCGTCAGTCTCGGCCTGTACCAGTGGAACAGTTCGGCGTCCGTGTCGCCCGAGTACTACCCCGTGGTCATCATGGGCTCGCTGCTCGCCGTGCTGCCGCTCATCCTCGCCTTCGTGCTGCTCCAGCGTTTCTGGCGCAGCGGCCTGACCGCCGGAGCCGTCAAGTGACCGTGCACGCCCCCGGACCCGGCTTCCGGCCCCGTGCCGCCGTGGCCATGTCCCCGGACGCCGCCTCGGCCGTCCTCGACCCGCAGTCGCTCGCCGCCTTCCGCCGGGTCTGCGACCTCGCGCCGTTCCCGGTGCTCGACGACCTGACCACGGCGCGGGCGAGATCCGTGCTGGCGGACGTCGAGGTGCTGATCACCGGGTGGGGCTGTCCGCCGCTGGACGCGGAGGTGCTGCGGGCGGCGCCCCGGCTGCGGGCCGTGGTGCACACGGCGGGCAGTGTCCGCGGGCACGTCACGGACGCGTGCTGGGAGCGCGGGGTCGAGGTTTCCTCGGCCGCCGCGGCCAACGCCCTGCCGGTGGCCGAGTACACCCTCGGCATGATCCTGCTCACCGGCAAGCGGGTGCTGGAGCGGGCCCGCGACTTCCAGGTCTCCCGGACCCGCGGCAACTGGCTGCGCACCCCGCGCGGCGTCGGCAACTACCGCCGTACGGTCGGCATCCTGTCGGCGTCGCTGATCGGCCGCCGGGTCGTCGAGCTGCTGCGGGCGCACGACGTCGACGTCCTGCTGCACGACCCGTACGTCACGGACGCGGAGGCCGCCGGACTGGGCGTCGAGAACGTGACGCTGCCGGAGCTGTTCGCGCGCTGCGACACCGTCAGTGTGCACACCCCGCTGCTTCCCACGACCCGTGGTCTGGTGAGCCGTTCGCTGATCGAGGCGATGCCGGCCGACGCGGTGCTGATCAACACGTCCCGGGGCGCGGTGATCGACCAGGACGCGCTCACCGACGCCGTGCTGGCGGGCCGCATCCGCGCGGTCCTCGACGTCACCGATCCCGAGGTGCTTCCGCCGGACCATCCGCTGTGGGACTGCGAGCACGCCCTGATCACCCCGCACCTCGCCGGTTCCGAGGGCAACGAGTGGCGCCGTCTCGCCGACCTCGCGCTGGCCGAGACGACCCGCTGGGCGTCCGGTTCCGGCTTCCTCCATCCCGTACGACGCGAAAGGCTGGCGTTCCTGGCATGAGCATCCCGTTCGAACTGCCCACCGAGGACCGTGCGTCGAGCCCGTACACCGGTTACACCCGGGCCCACTGGGAGGCCGTCGCGGACGGGCTGCTGTGGGCCGCGTGGCGCTGGAGCACCCCGGGCCGCGCCCTGCTCGACCTGCCGGGACGGCCCTCGCGCTCGGGGGTGCGCTCCGACGGTCTGGAGGGCTTCGCGCGGACCTTCCTCGCCGCGGGCTTCCGCGTCGCGGGTGCGGACGGCGCGGACCCGCACGGCTGGCTGGACCGGTACGCCGAGGGCCTGGCATCGGGCACCCGCTCCCCCGGCCGCGACGACACCGAGTCCTGGCCGCTGATCCTCGACCACGACGTGCAGGGCCAGCCCATGGTGGAGTCGGCCTCGGTGGCGCTGGGGCTGCGGCTGACCGCGCCGTGGCTGTGGAAGCACCTCGACTCCGCCGTGCAGGACCGGGTGGAGGAATGGCTGCGCGGGGCGCTGCGGCACGTGCCGGCGCCGAACAACTGGTACCTGTTCCCCTATACGGTGGCCGGGTTCCTGGAGTCGGTCGGCCGGGGCGACGCCGAGACGGCCGCCGCCCGGCACCGGGCGCTGGAGCTGATGGAGGGCTGGTACCGGGGCGGGGGCTGGTACGCCGACGGCGACGGACGCGCCTTCGACCACTACAACGGCTGGGCGCTGCACCTCTACCCGGTGCTCGACGCCCACCTCGGCGGCGACACCGACGCCCTCGCCCTCTACGGGGAACGGTTGCGCGCCCACCTGGACGGCTTCGCCCTGATGTTCGGCTCCGACGGGGCGCCGCTGCACTTCGGCCGCTCTCTCACCTACCGTTTCGCCGCGTCGGCGGCCGTGGGCCTGGGCGCGCTGACCGGGCACACCCCGCTGACGCCGGGTGCCTCGCGGCGGCTGGTCAGCGGCAGCCTGCGGTACTTCGTGGACCGCGGGGCGCTGACGGACGAGGGGGTGCTGAGCGCCGGCTGGTACGGACCGCACGAAGCGACCCTTCAGTCCTACTCGGGTCCGGCCTCCCCGTACTGGGCGTCGAAGGCCTTCGTGTCGCTCCTGGCCCCGGCGGACCACCCGCTGTGGACGGCGCCGGAGGAGCCCGCGCCGGTGGAGGAAGGGGACCGGGTCCTCGCCCTGCCCGCGCCGGGGCTGCTGGTGCAGGCGACCAGCGGCGACGGGATCGTACGGCTGCACAACCACGGCAGCGACCATGTCCGCCCGCACGAGGGCGAGTCGGCCGCCGAGGACGACCCGCACTACGGCCGCCATGCCTATTCGACCCGGACGGGCCCCACGGCGCGGGAGAACGTGCCGGACAACCACCTGTCGGTCGGGGTGGACGGCCGGTCCAGTGTGCGACGCCGGATCCATCCGCTGGGGGCGGGGCACGGCGACGGCTGGGGCTGGGCGGCGTCCTGGCACCGGCCCGTCTTCGCGGCCGGGCCGCCGATGGTGCCGGGGCTGCGGGTGGAGAGCGTCACGGTGGCCCGGGGGCCGTACGAGCTGCGGGTGCACCGGGTGGTCGGGGCGCCGCCCGGGGCACGGGTCACCCACACCGGCTGGGCCACCGGTCCCGAGGAGCCCCTGACCTCCGCGCTGCACGGCCTGTACGGCTGGGAGCCCGAGGCGGAGACCGTGCGCGCCCCGCAGGGCACCGCGTACGTGCCGTGGGCGGAGCTGCCCCGGCTGTCCGGCGCGGCCGGCGGCACCTCCGTGCACGTGAGCCTGGCCGCGCTGACCGGCGATCCCGTGAGCGTCCCGGCGGCCGATGCCGTCGCGGAGGTGGTGCCGGGGAAGGACGGCGTGGAGGTGGTCTGGGCGGCCGACGGTGCCCGCACCCGGGTCTCGTTCGAGCCGGTGGGGGTGACGCACACCGAGGCGTAGGCCGGTACGCGTTTCGAGGGCCCCGACCCGTGTCCGCGGTCGGGGCCCTCCCGCATGCGCTCTCCCGCATGCGCCCCGTCTCATGCCCCTCCCCCGTGCGCGCGTCCCCGGTGGCGTGCCGCGCCCGGGCCGGTGACGCTGGGACGGCACCGGTGAGAAGGAGCCGTACCCATGCGCAAGTCGTCGTGCACCGTGATCGCGGCCCTGGCCGTGTCTCTCCTGGGCACCTCCGGGGCGCATGCCTCGATGCCGCGCGCCGCGCACCTTCCGGGCGATGTGACGGCGACCGAGTGCATCGAGGGCGGCGGAGTGATCATCATTTCGGCGGACGGGGACGGGACCGGCTCCTTCACGACGCTCTGCCGGGGCGGCACCCACGACGGACAGACCATCAGCTGAGCCGACCGCCTCCGTCGCTCGCGCCCGTGCCTTGAGTCCCGAACACTGGGTACGCGGTCACGGCCCACCACGGCAGTCGGTACTCGAACACGACCGGGCGCGTGCAACGGCCCGCCCAGAACGGAGAAAGGCCGATGAGCGAGGCCAATCCCCTCAAGCGAGCAGTCCGCAAGGTGACCGAGGGCCTGCACGGCGAGGCCGGTGGTCCGCCGGACGGGATTCCGGGCCGGCCCGGCCCCGAGTCGCCTCCCGTCGCCGAGCCCACCGAGCCCCGTGAGCCGCTGCCCCCGAAGCCGGACCAGAGCGGCCCGGACACCGTGTCGCCGACCGGTCAGCCCACGGGCGCCGACCAGGCCCGGGTGGCGCAGTCCGGCAGCTACCTGACGGACGCTCAGGGGACGCGGCTGTACGACACCGACCACTCGCTGAAGGCCGGGCCGCGCGGGCCCGTGCTGCTGCAGGACCACCACCTGCGCGAGAAGGTCATGCACTTCGACCACGAGCGCATCCCCGAGCGCGTGGTGCACGCGCGGGGCGCGGGCGCGCACGGGGTGTTCCAGAGCTACGGCACGGCGGCCTCGGTGACCAAGGCCGGGTTCCTGGCGGCGGACGTGGAGACGCCGGTGTTCACCCGGTTCTCCACGGTGGTCGGTTCCCGCGGGTCGTCGGACACCGTGCGGGACACCCGCGGGTTCGCGACGAAGTTCTACACCAGCGAGGGCGTCTTCGACCTGGTCGGCAACAACATCCCGGTCTTCTTCATCCAGGACGCCATCAAGTTCCCGGACGTCGTGCACGCCGCGAAGCCGCACCCGGACCGGGAGATCCCGCAGGCGCAGAGCGCGCACGACACCTTCTGGGACTTCGTCTCGCTGCACACCGAGGCGACGCACCACACCATCTTCTTCATGGGCGACCGCGGCATCCCGCGCTCCTACCGGATGATGGAGGGCTTCGGCGTCCACACCTTCCGGCTGGTGAACGCCGAGGGCGCCACGACGCTGGTGAAGTTCCACTGGAAGCCCAAGCTGGGCGTGCACTCGCTGGTGTGGGACGAGGCGCAGATCATCAACGGCGTCGACCCGGACTTCCACCGCCGGGACCTCGCCGACGCCATCGAGGCGGGCGCGTACCCCCAGTGGGAGCTGGGCATCCAGACCTTCCCCGACAACCCGGAGCAGACCTTCGAGGGCATCGACCTGCTGGACCCGACCAACCTCGTGCCCGAGGAGCTGGCGCCGGTGCAGCCGGTCGGCCTTCTGACCCTGAACCGCAACCCGTCCAACTTCTTCGCCGAGACCGAGCAGATCGCCTTCCACGTCGGCCACCTGGTGCCCGGTATCGACGTCACCGACGACCCGCTGCTCGCGGGGCGGCTGTTCTCCTACCTGGACACCCAGATCACGCGGCTGGGCGGCCCCAACTTCCCGCAGCTGCCGATCAACCGGCCGCAGGCGCCGGTCAACGACATGCTCCGGGACGGCATGCACCAGAGCGCCGTGCACCGGGGCGTGGCGCCCTACCGGCCCAACTCCCTGGACGGCGGCTGCCCGTTCACCGCGGGCGCGGACACGAACGCGTTCATCGAGGCTCCGGTGCGGGTGCCGGAGGGGAGGAAGGTCCGCGAGGCCCCCGAGTCGTTCGCGGACCACTTCAGCCAGCCGCGCCGGTTCTGGCTGAGCATGAGTCCGGTCGAGCGCGAGCACATCATCGGCGCCTACACCTTCGAGCTGGGCAAGTGCTACGAGCAGGCGATCCGGGAACGGACGCTCCAGGTCCTGGCCAACATCGACCCCGAGCTGTGCGCGGGCGTCGCCGAGGGCCTCGGCCTGCCCGCCCCGGCGCCGACCGTCCCGCTGGCGGACGTGGCGCCCAGTCCGGCGCTGTCCCAGGTGGGCGGTACCTGGCCGCTGGACGGCAGGGTGATCGGCATCGTGACCGGCGGGGCCGACCTGGAGGGCGTGGGCGCGGTACGGGAGGCGGTGCTGAACGCCGGGATGGTGCCGCTGGTCGTGGCGCCCACCGGCGGCACCCTCGGCTCCGGCGACGCCGCGCTGACCGTGCAGCGCAGCTATGTCACCGCGCGCTCGGTCGAGTTCGACGCGGTGCTGATCGCGGGGACGCCCGACATGGGCGGCGACGCCTACACCCCGCGCGACTACAAGGCCGGTCCGGCGCCCGCCGGGCCGGGGACGATCGACCCGCGGGTGAGCCTGCTGCTGTCGGAGGCGTTCCGGCACGGCAAGGCGATCGGCGTCTGGGCGGGCGGCGAGCCGGCGCTCCAGGCGTCGGGGGTGCCCGCCGACGCTCCGGGTGTCGTCGTCGCCGACTCCGGCACGGCGGCCCTGGAACAGGTGACGCAGCTGATGGGCTCGCACCGGGTGTGGGAACGCTTCACCACGCCACGGGGCTGATCCGACGGGCCGTGGGGCCGGGCGCCGACGGGCGTCCGGCCCCACGGTGTGTTCAGCACAGGACGCGCAGCGCGCCGGGCAGCACCCTGGCGGTGACTGGCACGACGGCCTCGACCTCGCCGTCGGCGCCGTAGGGTATCGCCCGGTCCGCCTCGATGCGGACCTCCCGGCCGCGCAGGACGCGTACCTGGGGCCGGTGGACGTGGGCGCCCGTGGAGAGTTCGTTCATCAGGGCGAAGAACAGCCGCCGCGGGGCCTGATGGATCATCACCACGTCCAGCAGGCCGTCGTCCACCCGGGCCGAGGGGGCGATGAGGCGGTCGAAGCCGTAGTAGCCGGAGTTGGCGGCCACCACCGTGTAGCCGGTGAAGGCGTGCTCCTCGCCGTCGACCGTGACGCGGTAGCGCGTCGCCCGCCAGCCCGCGACGGCCCGGACCGCCCCCGCGTAGTAGGAGGCGGCGCCGCGCAGCAGGCGCGTGGTGTTGGCGTGCCGGTTGGCGACCGCGTCGACACCGGCGTACACGCTGCCGAGGACGACGGTGCGGTCGTGGACGGCGGAGGTGACCTCGACGGTGTCGACCGGGCGGGGCTCGGCGCGCAGCAGCACCTCGGCCAGTTGGGCCGCTGCGGTGGGCAGCTTCAGGGCGCGCGCGAAGTCGTTGCCGCGCCCGGCCGGGATCAGTCCGAGCACGGTGCCGGTGCCGCTGAGGGCGCCGCCGATGCAGCCCGCCATGCCGTCACCGCCGACGGCGAGCACCACACGGCCCCGTTCCCCTGCCCGCCGGGCGAGTTCGCGGGCGTGCGCGAGGCTGTGGCTGTACTCGGTCTCCAGCCCGGCCCCCGCCTCCCGCAGCAGGCGGGCCACCCCGAGGAGCGCGGCGGCCGAGGTGGCGCCGCCCGCGGTGGGGTTGACGACGGCGGTGAACTGTCGCATCGATGTGCCTCCGGGCCGGCGGGTGGTGCCGGACTGTTGTCTCACGGGGTGGGCGGGTGCCGTGCGGCGGGGTCAGTCGGCGGGCAGCAGGACGCCGGGGCTGAGCAGTCCGGCGGGGTCCAGGCTCCGCTTGACGGCGCGCAGGGCCCGGACGCCGAGGGGTCCGGCCTCGCGGACGTACCAGGCGCGGTGGTCGGTGCCCACCGCGTGGTGGTGGGTGATGGTGCCGCCCGCGGCGAGGATGGCGTCGTTGGCCGCGTGCTTGGCCCGGGTCCAGTGCGCCACGGGGTCCTCGCCCTGGGCGGAGACGACCGTGAAGTACAGGGAGGCGCCGTTCTCGTAGACGTGCGAGATGTGGCACATGACCAGGGGCGGGGTGCCGGCCTCGGTGAGGGTGGCGGTGAGCGCCTCGCGGACCGCGGCGTACAGGGCCGGGAGGCGTGACCAGTGGGCAGCGGTCTCCAGGGTCTCGGCGAGCGCCCCGGCGTCGAGCAGGGAGTCGCGCAGGTACGGCGCCGAGTAGCGGCCGTGGGCCCAGCGCTCCCCCGGCTCCTCCCCGGCGAGGGTGCCGCCGCTCCGGCGCAGGACGGCCGCGGCTCCCTCGCGGCGGTGTGCGGTGTCCTCCTGCGTGCCCTCGAAGCCGACGACCGCCAGGCAGCCCGCGTCCCGGTGCTCCAGGGAGGCGCCGACGGCGTCGGGCTGGGCGAGGCCGATCAGGGTCTCGGTCTCGTCGGACAGCCGCAGCACCGTGGGGCGCGGGCCGTCCTGGGCGAGTCGGCGCAGGGCGGCGGCGCCCGCGTCGAAGGAGGCGAAGCGCCAGCCCTCGTAGCGGCGGACGGCGGGCACGGGCCGCACGCGCACGGTGACGGAGGTGATGACGCCGAGGGCGCCCTCCGAGCCGAGGACGAGCTGGCGCAGGTCGGGTCCGGCCGCCGAGCGCGGGGCGCGGCCCGTGTCGAGGGTGCCCTCGGGGGTGGCGAGGGTGAGGCCGAGGACCATCTCGTCGAAGCGGCCGTAGCCGGCGGATGCCTGTCCGCTGGAGCGGGTCGCGGCGAAGCCGCCGATGGTGGCCCATTCGTAGGACTGGGGGAAGTGGCCGAGGGTGTATCCGCGCTCGGCGAGCAGCGCCTCGGCCTGGGGGGCGCGCAGGCCGGGCTGGAGGGTGGCGGTGCGGGAGACCTCGTCGAGGTCGAGGAGCCGGTTCATGCGGCGCAGGTCGAGGGCGACGAACGGGCCCGCGCGCCCGGGGGCGAGGCCGCCGACGACGGAGGTGCCGCCGCCGAAGGGGACGAGGGCCAGACGGTGTTCGGCGCAGGCGGCCAGCACGGCGAGCACCTCGTCGTGGCTGTCCGGCAGGACGACGGCGGCCGGGGTGTCGGTGACATCGCCGGCACGCATCCGCAGCAGGTCGGGGGTGGACTTGCCGCGGGTGTGCCGGATGCGGCTCTCCGCGTCCGTGCGGACGTCCTGGGCACGCTGTCCGACGGCGGCCTCCAGCGCGCGGCGGGCGTCCCCGCCCAGTGGCGAGGCGGGGACGTCGATCTCCTCCAGCGGCAGGGGGGCGGTGTCGCGGGGTGTGACGCCGAGCAGCTCGCGCAGCAGCCCGGTCACCGTGTCGGGCAGCGGCGTCGCCCTGGCCGGGTCGCCCCAGCCGTTCCACAGCATGTCCATTGCCTGTCGTCCTCACGGTCGCTTCGAGGGATGCCGTACGCACGCTCCCTTGGGCGTTACACTGTTACACATGACGCCTAACCGTCACAACCATGCGAGCAGGCAGACCTCCTCGGACAACGACACGGTGCTGGACGCCGTGCGCGACTGCGTGATGGCCGTCGGGGTGCGGCGCACGACCATGACCGACGTCGCCCGCCGCGCCGGCGTCTCCCGGATGACGCTGTACCGGCGCTGGCCGGACGTGCGGTCCCTGGTCGGCGACCTGATGACGCGGGAGTGGATCGCGGTGGCCACCGGCGCGATCCCCGGGCCGGGAGAGGGCACCGACACCCGTCGGCGCATCGTCGAGGGCCTGGTCGCCGGGGTGGAGGCGTTCCGCGCCCACCCGCTCTTCCGGAAGATCGTCGACGTCGATCCGGAGCTGCTGCTGCCCTACGTCCTCGACCGGCGCGGGGCCAGCCAGGAGGCCCTGCTGGGGTTGCTGGCCGAAGCGCTGGAGGAGGGCCACGCCGACGGGTCGGTCCGCCGCACGCACACCGGGCGGCAGGCGCGGTCGGTGCTGCTGCTGGTGCAGTCCTTCGCCCTGTCGCTGCGGACCATGACGGACGAGGACGACGCCGAGCTGACCCCCGCGGCCCTCCTCGCGGAGCTGCGCACCATCCTGGAGAGGACCCTCACGCCATGAGCCCCGTCAGCCGCCCCGCCGCCGGGGCCTCCCTGTCCGCCGCACGGCGCGCGCGCGAGGTGGCCGACACCGTCGGCGGCCCCGTCGTGGACGTCCTGGTCGTCGGCCTCGGCGCGACCGGTGCCGGTGCCGCGCTGGACGCCGCGGCCCGGGGCCTGAGCGTCGTCGCGGTGGACGCCCACGACCTGGCCTTCGGCACCTCTCGCTGGAGCTCCAAGCTCATCCACGGCGGCCTGCGCTATCTCGCCTCCGGCCAGCTCGACGTCGCGCACGAGAGCGCGGTGGAACGCGGGGTGCTGATGGAGCGCACGGCGCCCCACCTGGTGCGCGCCCAGCCGTTCGTCCTGCCGCTCACCCCGCTGGTCTCCCGCGGCCAGGGCGCGCTGGCGTGGGCGGGGTTCCGGGCCGGGGACGCCCTGCGGCTCGCGGCGCGCACCGCACGGGCCACGCTGCCCGCACCACGCCGCCTGTCCGCGGTGGAGACCCGGCACCTCGCCCCGGCGCTGCGCTCCGACCGGCTGCGCGGCGGCCTGCTCTCCTGGGACGGCCGGCTCACCGACGACGCCCGGCTGGTGACGGCGCTGGCCCGGACCGCGGCGGCCCGCGGTGCGCGGATCCTGACCCGGGTCAGGGCGCTGGAGCTGACCGGGTCCGGTGCCCGCGTACGCGACGAGACGACCGGCGAGGAGGGCGTGATACGGGCCCGCGCGGTGGTCAACGCCTCCGGGGTGTGGGCCGGCGACCTCGTGGACGGCATCCGGATCCGCCCCTCCCGCGGCACCCACCTCGTCCTGCGCTCCGAGCGGCTCGGTCCGCTCCCGGCCGGCCTGCACGTGCCGATCCCCGGCGAGACCAACCGCTTCGTCCTCGTCCTGCCCCAGGGCGACGGCCGGGTCTACGTCGGGCTCACCGACGAGCCTGTGGACGGGGACGTGCCGGACGTGCCGGAGGTGCCCGAGACGGACGTCGGCTTCCTGCTCGACGTGCTCGGCTCGGTGCTTCGGGCGCCGGTCCACCGCGAGGACGTGGTGGGTGCCTTCGCGGGCCTGCGCCCCCTGCTCGACACCACCCCGTCGGACCGGCCCGGCGCCGGGCCCCGCACGGCCGACGTCTCGAGGCGGCACGCCGTGCTCACCTCGTCCGAGGGCGTGATCACCGTGGTCGGCGGCAAGCTCACCACGTACCGGCGGATGGCCGAGGACGCCGTGGACGCCGCCGTCGCCGCCCGCGGGCTGGCCGCCGGCCCGTCCCCGACCGCCGCGCTGCCCCTGGTCGGCGCCGCCGCCCCGCACACCCTGGCCGTGGTCCCCGCGCCCCGCCGCCTGGTACGGCAGTACGGCACCGAGGCACCGGCGGTCCAGGCCCTCGCGGCCCGGGAGCCACGCCTGGCCGAGCGCGTACTGCCCGGCCACCCCGTCACCGGGGCCGAACTGGTGTGGGCCCTGCGCCACGAGGGCGCCCTCGACGAGGCCGACCTGCTCGACCGGCGCACCCGCATCGGCCTGGTCCCCGAGGACCGCGCGGCCGCCCTGAACGCCGTCCGCGACCTCGTCGGCGAGGTCACGGCGGAATCGAGCTGACGCCGGCCGGCGCGGGCCGGGCCCGGGGGTCGGGCGGCCTCACACCGGCCGGTCCAGGGCGCACGCCCTGTGGTCCGCGGCTCGCAGCCGCTCGGCGGCCGGAAGGGGCCGGGGTCGGCCCCTCCCGTCAGGTGCTCCGGTCGTCCTCCTGGACGGCCCTGCGGAGCTTCGCCTCGATCTTGTGCCGGGACTGGCCTCCCTCCTTGACGTACTCTGCCATCGCCGTCCGCGCGTCCCGGTCCAGGTCGCGCCAGGCCCGTACGGCGGTCTCGTACGTGTCCGACTGCCGCGGGGTCCACTGGTGCTGCGTGGGAGGCCCGTACGAGTCGCGCAGCTCCTCGACCCGGTGCTGTGCCAGGTCGGCCGCGCGGCGCTTGTGCACGAGTTCCTCGAATGTGTGTACCACCACACCTCCGACCGTAGTCAGAGGAACGCCGTCGCGCGCGTCGAGCCCCCGCGGTCCCTCCGGCCGATGCGTTCCGGTCTGCTCAAGTGGACCACGCGGGCCGCCAAGGGCCTTAACATCAAGCCACCGACGACGGCCGGGGCATATGCGGCGCACACGAGAGACGAGGGCAGCGTGGCGGAGACCGAGGGAGCGGCAGTACCGGAGCGGCTGCTGATCACCCGTACCACCACGGGCGGCGGCGTCAGTCTCGTGAGCCTCGCCGGGGAGGTCGATCTCGACGGCAGCAGTCAGCTGCGCGAGGTCCTGCTGGCATCGGTGGAGTCGGCGCCGGGCACCGTGGTGGACTTCGGCGAGGTGGGATTCCTCGACTCCAGCGGCATCAACGTCCTCATCTCCGTGCACCGGGCCGCCGAGGCGCGCGGCGTCTGGTTCCGGCTCGCCGCACCGCGCGACCCCGTCGAACGGGTGCTGCGGCTGGTGGGCGTCGACACGCTCATTCCCTGCTACCCGAGCGTGGCGCAGGCCCTGGCCGCCTGAGCGGCGGGTCAGCCCAGCGGCAGGCGCGCGTACACCGTCTTCCCGGCCGCGTGCGGCTTGGTGATGACCTCGCCGCACAACCGGGTCACGATCTCCAGCCCGTGCCGGCCGACCCGCACCGGGTCACGGGGCAGGAACGTGGGGAAGGCGTCCCCCGTGTCCGACACCGCGAACTCCACCCGGTCGTCCACCAGGGTCAGCTCCAGCCGGCAGGGGCCGGGCGCGTGCCGCACTGCGTTCGTGACCAGCTCGGTCGCGACCAGCCGGGCCGCGTCCAGGAAGGCGTCCGTCAGGTCCAGGCCCCGTTCGGCGAGCCGCGCGACGAAGCCGTGCACGACGTCCCTTGAGGCGGGGATCATCGCCGCTCCGCCCCTGAACTCGACGACCGCGGACACGACGGAGGCATCCGCGGTGTCGGGTCCGTGCGCCGGAGTCATACCGAGCCTCACCGTCCGGTCCGGGGCCGAGTGGAAGGAGCGAAGGTCCCCGGGCCTCACGATACGCACCAGGACGCTTCCCACGAACCCTTTGCCCCAACTTCCGCCGGACGCGCCGTTTTTTGAACGAACCCGGGCCGTCCACGCCCGCGCCGGCGCCGTCCCCGTCGATACGGACGGGGACGGCGCCGGCCCCGGTCGGAGGGCCCGCCGGGACGACCGGGTCAGGAGGCGGTGCAGGTGCCGACCGTGGGCGCGGCGTCACTGCCGTTCTTCGCCGCGGTGAACCCGAAGCTGGTCGACGCGCCGGCCGCCAGGGTGCCGTTCCAGCTCGGCCGCACCGTCATGACGTTGCCGCTCCAGGTGGGCGTGCCGTTCCAGAGGGAGGAGACGGACTGCTGCGCGGGCAGGGTGACCGTCGCGGTCCAGGACCTGATCGGCTCGTCGCCCGCGGTGATGGTGACCTGGCCGTTGTAACCGCTGCTCCAGTCCGCGGTCCTGGTGTACGTGGCCGTGCAGCTCACGGTGCCCTCGCCCGGGTCGCCGGGGCCGCCCGAGCCGCCGAGGGCGGACAGGACGGCGTCGTAGGCCGGCTTCTCGCCGTAGTTGCCGTCGAACAGCAGCGGGGTACCGCTGCTGCGCCACGAGTACTTGTCGGTGACGCCCCAGACGGTCATGCCGGTGCAGCGGCTCACCGCGAGGCAGGCTTCCACCACCTTCCGGTAGTCGGCCGCCTGGGCGGAGCCGGAGCCCTCGATGTCCAGCTCCGTGATCTGCACGTCCACGCCGAGGTCGGCGAAGCGCTGGAGGTTCTGCCGGTAGTCGGCCGGGACCGGGGAGTTGCTGTTGAAGTGCGACTGGAAGCCGACGCAGTCGATGGGCACCCCGCGGGACGTGAAGTCCTTGACCATGGCGTAGACGGCATCGCTCTTCGCGTTGACGCCGTCGGTGTTGTAGTCGTTGTAGCAGAGCTTGGCGGCCGGGTCGGCGGCGCGGGCGGTGCGGAACGCCTCCTCGATGAACCCGTCGCCGAGCTTGTCCTGGAAGGGCGAGCTGCGCCGGGCGCCGCTCCCGCCGTCCTGGAACGCCTCGTTGACGACGTCCCAGCTGTGGATCTCCCCCTTGTAGTGGCCCATCAGGCCGTTGATGTGGTCCTTCATGGCCGTGCGCAGGTCGGAGGCGCCCAGCGGGCTCACCCAGGAGGGCAGTTGGGAGTGCCAGACCAGGGTGTGGCCGCGTACGTCCATGCCCTGGCTCCGCGCGTGGTCCACGATCCGGTCGGCCGAGGTGAAGGTGAAGGTGCCGCGGCTGGGCTCGGTGGCGTCCCACTTCATCTCGTTCTCGGGTGTCACCGAGCTGAACTCGCGGTCCAGTGTGGCGGCGTAGTCGGCCTCACCGAGGTGGCCCGCCGCGACGGCGGTGCCGAAGTAGCGGCCCTGACCGGCAGCCGCCGACCCGAGCGTGTCGGCGGCTTCGGCGGAGTGGGCCGCGGCCGTCAGCGCGGCCGCGGCCACGAGACCGGCGGTGACCGCCCTCGACAGGCGTCTCACGATCATGCTCATGTCATCTCGTCCTTGAATCGGTGTGCGGGGCCGTTCGGAAGGGCGATGCGGTTCGAAAGTTTCGGTCTGATTTCCGAATGTCGCGGAGGAGATTACGGACTCCCGTCCGTCAGGTCAACGCCCCGTCACCGCCACGTCACGCTCACCCGACCGCGTGCGCGACCCGGGGGAGGTGACGGCTTCTTGCTGCGCCACCCGGACGGACGCACCGCTACGCTCGACCTGCCCGGTGGGGTGGTGTTCGGGGTGGGCCCGGTACACGGACGGTCTCGTGGAGCGGCCCGGCACCGACACCGACGAGGGCGTCGCCGCCCCTGCGCCTCGCGCCGGCCGGGGCCGGTGCGCCCGCCCCGCGGGCCCCCGTGTCACGGGGGGTGCCCCTCGCCTCTCCGGGCCCGGCAGTGTAGACATGGGCACATGGTCCGACTGATGGGTCGATCGGGAGAACGGTCACCCCGTCGTCCCGGCGGCCCGCACGCCCGACACCGGCAGGACGCGGACCGGTCACGGCGGGGAGGGGACGCGGGGCGGCCTGCCTCGGCGGTGCGCTCGGCGCTGTCCGGGCGCAGTGTGGCCGGCCAGGTCTTCGTGATGAACGTCGTCATCGTGCTGCTCCTGGTGGTGGCCGCGGCGGTCGCGCTGGTGCTCCAGGTGCGGCACGACAGCACGGTGGAGGCCCGCAACCGGTCCGTCTCGGTGGCCGAGACCTTCGCCAACTCCCCCGGCATCCTCCAGGCGCTGCGCAGCCCCGACCCCACGGCAGTGCTCCAGCCCCGCGCCGAGGCGGTGCGCAAGGCCACGGACGTGGACTTCGTGGTCGTCACCAACCCCGAGGGCGTCCGCTACACCCATCCCAAGCCGGACCGCATCGGGAAGAAGTTCGTCGGGAACATCGCGCCCGCGCTGGCCGGGAAGACGGTGACCGAGGAGATCGAGGGCACCATCGGCCCGCTGGTCCAGGCCATCGTGCCCATCGAGGACCCCGGCGGGAAGGTGGTGGGCCTGGTCTCGGCCGGCATCACGACCGAGAACGTGGGCGGGGTCGCCGACCGCCAGCTGCCCCTCGTACTGAGCGCGGCGGCCGTCGGGCTGGCCCTGGCGACGGGCGGCACGGCCCTGGTGAGCCGTCGGCTGCTGCGGCAGACACACGGCCTGGGGCCGCACGAGATGACCCGGATGTACGAACACCACGACGCCGTCCTGCACAGCGTCCGCGAAGGGGTGCTCATCGTCGGCGGCGAGGGCAGACTGCTGCTCGCCAACGACGAGGCCCGGCGGCTGCTCTCCCTGCCCCCCGACGCGGAGGGCCGGCACGTCAGCGCGCTCGGGCTGCCGTCCGACCTGGCGGAGCTGCTGGCCTCGGGCCAGGCCGCCACCGACGAGGTGCACCTGGTCAAGGACCGGCTGCTGGCCATCAACCAGCGCCCCACGGACGTACGGGGCGGCCCGGCCGGCAGTGTCGCGACGCTGCGCGACTCCACCGAGCTGCGGGCCCTGTCCGGCCGGGCCGAGACCGCCCGCGAGCGCCTGGACATCCTCTACGCGGCCGGCGTGGGCCTCGGGACCAGCCTGGACGTCACCCGCACCGCCGAGGAACTGGGTGAGCTGACCGTCCCCCGGTTCGCGGACTACGTCACCGTCGACCTCTTCGACACCGTGCTCGCGGGCGGCCAGCCGGGCGGCGTGACGCCGCTGCGCCGCACCGCGCTCAGCGGCATCACCGACGACGTGCCGCTCTACCCGGTGGGCCGGCAGATCCGGTACGTGGACTCGTCCCCGCAGGGCCGCACGCTGCGGACCGGCCGGGCCGTGCTGGAACCCCGCCTCGGCGAGGCCCCGGGCTGGCAGGCACAGGACCTGGAGCGTTCCGCCCAGATCGTGGAGTACGGGATCCATTCGCTGATCACCGTCCCGCTGCGCGCGGGGACCCTGGTGCTCGGGGTGGTGAGTTTCTGGCGGTCGGTGCGGCCCGAGCCGTTCGACGAGGACGAGCTGGCGCTCGGCGAGGAACTGGTGGCGCGGGCCGCGGTCTCCATCGACAACGCCCGCCGCTACACCCGCGAGCACAGCATGGCGGTGACGCTCCAGCGCAGTCTGCTGCCCCGCAGGCTGCCCGAGCAGAACGCGCTGGACGTCGCCTACCGCTACCTGCCCGCGCAGGCGGGGGTCGGCGGGGACTGGTTCGACGTGCTGCCGCTGTCCGGGGCCCGCGTCGCGCTCGTGGTCGGCGACGTCGTCGGACACGGGCTGCACGCCGCCGCCACCATGGGCCGGCTGCGGACGGCGGTGCACAACTTCACCGCCCTCGATCTGCCCCCCGACGAGCTGCTCGGGCTGTTGGACGAGCTCGTCGGACGGATCGACCAGGACGAGACGGCCGACGACAGCACCGCCCCGGTGACCGGTGCGACCTGCCTCTACGCGATCTACGACCCGGTCGCCGGTTCCTGTGTGCTCGCCCGGGCGGGCCATCCGCCGCCGGCCCTGATCCGGCCGGACGGCACCGTGGAGTTCCCGGAGGTGCCCGCGGGGCCCCCGCTGGGCCTGGGCGGCCTCCCGTTCGAGACGACGGAACTGCGGCTGGCCGAGGGCAGCCGGCTGGTGCTGTACACCGACGGGCTGGTCGAGGACCGCGTGCACGACATCGACGTCGGCCTCGAACACCTGCGCCAGGCGCTGGAGACGGCCGGCGAGACGCCCGAGGAGACCTGCCGGACCGTCCTGGACGCGCGGCTCCCGGACCGGCCGGGCGACGACATCGCCCTGCTGGTGGCCCGGACCCGGGTGCTGGGCCCGGACCAGGTGGCCGAGTGGGACGTCCCGAACGATCCGGCGGCGGTCGCCGAGATCCGTTCCCAGGTCACCCGGCGGCTGGACGAGTGGGGCCTGGACGAGCTGGCGTTCACCACGGAGCTGATCCTGAGCGAGCTGGTCACCAACGCGATCCGGTACGGCGGCGAGACGGTCCACGTCCGGATGGTGCGCGACCGCAGCCTGATCTGCGAGGTGTTCGACAGCAGCAGCACCTCCCCGCACCTGCGCTACGCGGCCATGACGGACGAAGGCGGACGCGGCCTCTTCCTGGTCGCCCAGCTCGCGGAGCGATGGGGCACCCGCTACACGCCGGCCGGCAAGGTCATCTGGGCGGAGCAGCCGGTGCCCTGACGGATACCGGGAGGCGTGGTCGCCTTCGGTCCGTACCAATTTCGCGCCGGACGGGTGCCCAGTGCGCCGTTGTCTGGTAGGAAACTTTCCTGTCAGTGCCCGCACTCCCGACTCCCACTCCCCCCACCTCGTTTGGAGACCCCGTGAGGCACCCCTACCCCGACCCGGCACGCCCCGCAGGTCCCGCGCGCCGTACCGTGCTCGCCATGGCATGCGCGTCCCTGGCGACAGTCCCCCTGCTCATCCCCTCGCGGGCCGCGGCGTCCTCCGCGCGCGCGACGGGACTCGACGACCCGGCGAAGAAGGAGATCGCCATGCAGCTGGTGTCGAGCGCGGAGAATTCCTCGCTCGACTGGAAGGCGCAGTACCGGTACATCGAGGACATCGGCGACGGCCGCGGCTACACCGCGGGCATCATCGGCTTCTGCTCCGGCACCGGCGACATGCTCGATCTGGTGGAGCTGTACACCGAGCGCGGTCCCGGCAACGTGCTCGCGCCCTATCTGCCGGCCCTGCGCCGGGTCGACGGCTCCGACTCGCACGAGGGCCTCGACCCCGGCTTCCCGGACGACTGGCGCCGGGCCGCCGACGAGGACCCGGAGTTCCGCCGGGCCCAGGACGACGAGCGCGACCGCGTGTACTTCGACCCCGCCGTGCGGCGGGGCAAGGAGGACGGGCTGCGGACGCTGGGACAGTTCGCGTACTACGACGCGATGGTCATGCACGGCGACGGCGGCGACCTCGGCTTCGGCAGCATCCGGGAGCGCGCGCTCGGCCGGGCCCGGCCGCCTGCCCAGGGCGGCGACGAGGTCGCCTACCTGCACGCCTTCCTCGACGAGCGGGTGTGGGCCATGAAGCAGGAGGAGGCGCACAGCGACACCAGCCGGGTCGACACGGCGCAGCGCGTCTTCCTGGACGAGGGCAACCTCGACCTGGAGCCGCCGCTGGACTGGCACGTGTACGGGGACGCCTACCACATCGGCTGACCCGCGCCCAGGCTCGGACTTCGGCGCCCTGCCGGGGCGTCCGGACAGGACACGGGCCGCGGAACCGGCCGTCCGCCGGGTTCCGCGGCCCGTGTGCCGCCGGTTCCGTGCTCCGTGTCAGTGCCGGAACGCGTCCTTGCCCTTCTCCTTGGCCTGCCGGGCGTCGCCCTTGGACTGCTCGGCGCGGCCCTCGGCCGTCATCCTCTCGTTACCGACGGCCCGGCCGGCCGCTTCCTTGGCCTTTCCCTTGGCCTGCTCCATCTTGGCCTTGGACTTCTGGTTGCCGGCCACAGTGGCTCACCTCTCGGCGTTCGCGTGCGATGTCCTGTCCGGCGGGTCGCCCGGTGCGGCGGGTTCAAACGTGCGAACGCCCGGCAGGGGTGTCCGGCGGGGCCCCGGGTACGAGCACCGGCAGGACAGCACGCATGGCACGTCGTCGACTCGGAGGAACGTCATGGCCGGAGTACTGGACCGGATCAAGCGGTTCGCGCGCAGCCCGCAGGGGCGCCGGGCGACCGAACAGGTGCGCCGGGCCGCCTCGGACCCGCGCCGCCGCGCGCAGGCCCAGGAGATGCTGCGCAGGTTCGGCAAGCGCCGCTGAGCACCTCCGCGCGCCGGAGCCGGCGGGGCGGTCAGTGCTGACCGGCGTGGGTGTGGCTGTGGGACGTCTCCGGCGGGCAGTCCCGGTCGCCGCCGGGGCGGTCCCGGCGCAAGTCGCGGACCGCGACGGTCAGCGCGCACAGCATGGCGGCGACGCCGGTGCCCACCGAAAGGGCGACGGCCCGGTGGTAGTCGTCGTGGGTGGCGTTCAGCGTCAGGTAGAAGAGCCCCGGCAGCGCGGCGGTGCCCACGGCGCCGCCCAGCCGCTGGCCCGTCTGCAGGGCGCCCCCGGCGGCCCCCGCCATCCGCACCGGCACGTCGCGGAGCGTCATGGTGATGTTCGGGGAGATCACACAGCCGCTGCCGAGTCCGCCGAGCAGCAGGGCCGGGGCGGCGAGCCAGGCGGCCTGACCGGAGGGCGCGAGCCAGAGCAGCAGCGCGGTCGTGCCCAGGCCCACCATGACGGCGACCAGTCCCCAGACGGTGAGCAGCCGCCCCAGCCGTTCCACCAGCCGCCCCGCCACGGCGGCGGCGACGGCCGAACCCACGGCGAACGGGGTCACCGCCAGGCCGGACATGAGCGGTGTGTAGCCCAGGCCGTTCTGGAAGAAGAGCGCGAAGACGAGCCACACCCCGCTGAACCCCACGAAGTAGAGGGCACCCAGGCCCGCGCCGGTGGCGTAGCCGCGGGTCTCGGTGAGCAGCCCCGGCTCCAGGAGCGGCTGGCCGCCCCGCCGGGCGACGCGGCGCTCCCACCGCGCGAAGGCGATCAGGACCAGTGCCCCCGCCGGGAACAGCCACCACGCCTTGGTCAGGCCGCCGCCCTCGGCGAGGACCAGCGGCAGCATCAGCGCCAGGATGCCCGCGCCGAGCAGGGCCACGCCCACGGGGTCGAGCCGCCCCCGGCCGCCGGGCGCCACCCGGGGCAGCAGCCGGAAGCCGAGGATCAGCGCGAGCAGGCCGACCGGAACGTTCACGTAGAAGATCCATCGCCAGCCCTCGGGCCCCGCGAGGGCCAGGATCAGACCGCCGACGACGGGTCCCACGGCGCTGGAGACCCCCACGGTGGCGCCGAACAGCCCGAACGCGCGCCCGCGTTCCGCTCCCCGGAACAGTTGCTGGATCAGTGCCGAGTTCTGCGGCGCGATGCTGCCCGCGGCGACTCCCTGGGCGAGCCGGGCGGCCACCAGCAGTCCGATGCCGGGCGCGGCCCCCGCGGCGGCGCTGCAGAGCACGAAGGCGGCCAGGGCGACGAGGAAGACGCGGCGCCTGCCGAAGGCGTCGCCGATCCGGCCCGCGGTCACCAGGGTCAGGGCGAAGGCGAGCGCGTAGCCGGAGACGACCCACTGCACGGACGCCGGCGAGGTGTGCAGTCCCTGCTGCATGGAGGGCAGGGCCACGGCGACGATCGTCACGTCCAGCAGGGTCATGAAGCCGGCGACCAGGGTCACCCACAGGGCCCGCCAGCGGTTGGGGTCCAAGCTGTCGTCCGGACGCTGCACACGGGCTCCCCTCGTGAGGCGGCAGAGGACGCACCACTCCGTCCCCACGCCTGCGTCACCCGTGACCAGGGCTTCAAACCCGCGCCGGGCCGTTACGCGCACCCGGACCCCAAACCGGAACCATGAGATCCCATAAGATGTGCTTATGACCTCATAGACCGGACCCGCGTACCGACTTAGGCTTGCCTTAGCTTAGGCTTCGCGGAGAGTCGATCTGTCACCGCTCGAAGGGAACCTGAACATGCCCCGCCCTCTGCGGGTAGCCATCGTCGGATCCGGCCCGGCCGGGATCTACGCCGCCGACGCCCTGCTCAAGTCCGAAGTGGCCGCCGACCCCGGTGTTTCCATCGACATCTTCGAGCGCATGCCCGCCCCGTTCGGACTCATCCGATACGGCGTCGCGCCCGACCACCCGCGCATCAAGGGCATCATCACGGCCCTGCACCAGGTGCTCGACAAGCCGCAGATCCGCCTCTTCGGCAACGTGAACTACCCCACCGACATCAGCCTCGACGATCTGCGCGCCTTCTACGACGGTGTGATCTTCGCCACCGGCGCCACGGCGGACCGGGACCTGTCGCTCCCGGGCATCGATCTCGACGGTTCGTACGGCGCGGCCGACTTCGTCGCCTGGTACGACGGCCACCCCGACTTCCCGCGCACCTGGCCGCTGGAGGCGGAGAAGGTCGCCGTCCTCGGTGTCGGCAACGTCGCCCTGGACATCGCCCGCGTCCTCGCCAAGACCGCGGACGAGCTGCTGCCCACCGAGATCCCGCCGAACGTGTACGAGGGGCTGAAGGCCAACAAGGCGCTGGAGGTCCACGTCTTCGGACGCCGCGGACCGGCGCAGGCGAAGTTCAGCCCGATGGAGCTGCGGGAGCTGGACCACTCCCCCAACATCGAGGTCATAGTCGACCCCGAGGACATTGACTACGACGAGGGTTCGATCGCGACCCGGCGCGGCAACAAGCAGGCCGACATGGTGGCCAAGACGCTGGAGAACTGGGCGATCCGCGACGTCGGCGACCGGCCGCACAAGCTGTTCCTGCACTTCTTCGAGTCGCCCGCGGAGATCCTCGGCGAGGACGGCAAGGTGGTCGGCCTGCGCACCGAGCGCACCGAGCTGGACGGCACGGGCAACGTCAAGGGCACCGGCGAGTTCAAGGACTGGGACGTCCAGGCGGTCTACCGGGCCGTCGGCTACCTGTCCGACCAGCTGCCCAAGCTGCCCTGGGACCTGCAGACGGGCACGGTCCCGGACGTGGGCGGCCGGGTCCTCCAGGAGTCCGGCGAGCACCTGCAGTCGACGTACGTCACGGGCTGGATCCGGCGCGGACCGATCGGCCTGATCGGGCACACCAAGGGCGACGCCAACGAGACGGTGGCCAACCTGCTGGACGACTACGCGAACGGCCGTCTCCAGACGCCCGCCTCGCCCGCTCCCGAGGCCGTGGACGCCTTCCTCGCCGAGCGCGAGGTCCGCTTCACCACCTGGGACGGCTGGTACAAGCTCGACGCCGCGGAGAAGGCGCAGGGCGAGCCGCAGGGACGTGAGCGCGTGAAGTACGTCGAACGCGAGGACATGCTCCGCGAGAGCGGCGCCTGAGCCAGGACGTCCGGCACCGGCTGCCTCCTGGCGGGGCGCCGGCGCCGGACGTGTCCGCGAGGTCCGCGGCGGGCGAACGGGCGGTCGGGCTCAGACCTCCAGTTCGTTCTCGATGCGGCGCAGCTGGTGGCGGGCCATGGCCAGGTTGGCGCGGCTCGCGTCCAGCACCAGGTAGAGGAACAGCCCGTTGCCGCCGCGGCCCTTGAGCAGCCGGATCATGTGGTACTGGCTGCTCAGGGTGATCAGGATGTCCTCGATCTCGTCCTTCAGACCGAGGTGCTCCATCGTGCGCAGTTTGGACCGTACGACGTCGGTGTTCCCGGCGGCGGCGACCTCGAGGTTGAAGTCCTTGCCGCCGCCCAGGGTGCCGAGCGCCATTCCGCTGGTGTAGTCGACCAGCGCGACGGCGGTCGCCCCGTCGATGGAGCTGAGGCATTCCTTGAGCGAGGTCTCCAGGTTGGCCATGGTGTTTCCTTTCCGGACGTGATCGGTACGCGATCGGTGATCAGGTCGGCCGGTGGTGGCCGCCGGCCTGGGGGGTGGGCTGGTGTGCGGGCCGCTGGGGGGTGCGCACCGGCAGGGTGCCGATGGGGCGGGCCGGCTGAGCGGGGAGTGCGGCACCGTGCTCGTCGGCCGGGGCGCGGCCGCGTTCCGCCCCGATCCCGGCGGCGACCAGTTCCCCGATCCGCGCGCCGCTGCGCCGGCCCTCCAAATGCAGCCGGCCCACGTTGACCCGGCCGTCGGCGAGCAGGGTGAGCACGGCGGCCGGACCCGCGGCGTATGTGGCGACGTAGCCGTCGCTCCCGCGCAGCAGCAGTTCGCGGAAGCCGCCGCGCGCGGTGGCTTCGGCCATGCGGTGCGCGACGCCGAGGGCGGCCGCGGTGAGCGCGGCGAGGCCCTCGGGTTCGGTGCCCGGCGCGTCGTGGGCCAGGACGAGTCCGTCCACGGTGGCCGCGAGCGACCCGGTCAGCTGGGGCACGCGGTTGCGCAGCCGGTGCAGTTCGTCCAGGACGTCGCTCTCGACGGCCATGAGCAGTCTCCTTTCGTCGCGCCGGCGGCGCGCGCGGATCACAGGGCCTCCAAGGCGTCTCGAAGCCGTCGCAGCAGGGCCGTGTCGGGGTCGTCCCACACGACCGACCGCGGTTCGGGGCCGGGGGGACCGGTGGGAGGGGACGGGGCCGCGGGTGGCGCGGCACGGACGAGGCCGTCGGCCGCCAGACGCCGCAGTTCGACCAGGGTGTGGTAGGTGCGGCAGGCGAGCGCCGACGCGATCTGGGCGGCGGTGCGTACGCCGTCGACCTGGGTCAGGGTGCGACCGCGCCGCACGGGCAGCTCGGCGGTGTCCGTGCCCGGCACCCGGGCCAGGGGCTGGGTGTCGATGGCGGGGTCGGGCCAGATCCGGTCCAGCAGGGCACGCCGGCGCCCGGACTCGCGGACGACGACGTCCACCGGGACGGAGCGGACCGCGCCGAGCCAGTGCACCGCGCCGGGCCGGAAGCGCCGGGCGCGCGTGTCGTGGGCCAGCACGAAGTACGCGGCGTCGAACAGTGCGCCCAGGTGGCAGACCTCCAGCGCGCCCGCGGCGAGCCTGCCGCTGTCCACGAGCCGGTGGCCGACCCGGTGCTGGGCGCCGCCCCGGTCGACCGCGTCCCACCAGCCGTCCGGCGGGACCGCGCCGCTGCGGGTGAGCAGCGCGCCGAGGTCGGGCGTCAGGGCCGACTCCACGTGCACGACGCGGCCGGCCGAGAGGTAGACGATGCCCCGCTCGCCCGACAGGGCACCGGTCGCCCCTTCGGCCGCGAGGGCACCGAGGGCTTCCGACGTCGTCCCGTGCGTGGCCCAGGTGGTCGTCACCCGGGTCATCCGAGCACCAGCCGGTCCGCCATCTCGGCCAGCCGGATGCGGGCCAGGGCGAGGTTCCCGTCGTGGCGGTCCAGCCACAGGTGGAGGAAGACGGTGCTGTCGAACGGGGTGCTGACGAACCTGAGCAGGTGGTAGGCGTCGCCGGTGGTGGCGATCAGGTCCTCGACCGGGGGTTCCTTCCCGGGCTCGGCGGTGCCGCCCATCGCCAGGGAGCCGCTCTCCGCGACGTGCCGGCCCAGCTCCGCCGTCTCCGCGGCGGTCGCCTCCCAGTCGCCGCCCGGCGCCTCGCCGACGGCGCCGAGGGCGAGCCCGCTGATCCAGTCGACCAGGGACGCGCCGCGCGCGCCGGGCAGTCGCATGGCTTCCAGCAGACTCTCGTCGATTCCGGGCACGCCGGATCCCCTCCCCTGCACGGCTGTACCGCGAACGTGACGACGACACTACGGAAAGTGCACGCATCCGGTGAGGGCTTTGGCATTTTCCAGAGGAACGTGCGCGCGCTCGGGCATACTGCGGGGTTCGGCCCCTTCCAGGGCCGGTGAGGGAGCGTGCGCACGCCGAGACGGGCAACCCGGGGTGCATGGCCCGACTCCACCTCCCCCGCAGTGGGAAGCACACGAAGGACACCCCGGCGGACGCACCGGGCGGCGAGAGGACGGACCAGGACTACGGTCCCGACGCCGCCACCGAGGACGCCGCTCCCGACTCCCCCACCGAACTGCCCGGGCGTTCGTGGTCCGCGCTGGCGCGGCGCGTGGTCGCCGAGTTCAAGGACGACGAGCTGACCGACCGGGCCGCCGCCCTGACCTACTACGGCATCCTGTCGCTGTTCCCGGCCATGCTGGTGCTGGTCTCGCTGCTCGGCATCGCCGGGGAGTCCGCCACCCAGGAGGTCCTGGACAACGTACAGAAGCTCGCGCCGGGTTCCGCGCGGGACGTGATCACGAACGCCGTGGAGCAACTGCAGGCCAAGGCGGGCCTGGGCTCCGTGCTGGCCGTGGTCGGTCTGGTGGGCGCGGTCTGGTCGGCGTCCGGCTACGTGGCCGCGTTCATCCGCGCCGCCAACGCGGTCTACGACATGCCCGAGGGGCGCCCGGTGTGGAAGGTGCTGCCGCTGCGCGTGGCGCTGACGGTGGTGCTGCTCGTGCTCGCGGTGGTCAGCTCGCTCATCGTGGTGTTCACCGGAAGCCTGGCCCGGCAGGCGGGCACGGCACTCGGTGTCGGCGACACCGCGCTGACCGTGTGGTCGATCGCCAAGTGGCCGGTGCTGGTCCTGCTCGTCACCTTCATGATCGCGATCCTGTACTGGGCCGCGCCGAACGCCCGGGTCAAGGGCTTCAAGTGGATCTCTCCGGGCAGCCTGGTCGCGCTGCTGATCTGGCTGCTCGCCTCCGCCGGATTCGCCTTCTACGTGGCCAACTTCGGCTCGTACAACAAGACGTACGGCACCCTGGCCGGTGTCATCGTCTTTCTGGTGTGGCTGTGGGTGACCAACCTGGCGATCCTGCTCGGCCTGGAGTTCGACGCGGAGCTGGCCCGGCAGCGGGTCATCGACGGCGGTTTCCCGCCCGACGAGGAGCCGTACGTCGAGCCGCGCGACACCCGGGCGTGGAACGAGGCGGACCGGCGGCGCGCGGCCGAGGACGAGTGAGGCCGGCACCCCGGCGACGCCCCCGGCCTCGGCGTCGAACTCGACGACGAGGCCGCGGCCCGCTTCGGGACGCCGCCGGGTGGGGCCGTGGAACGCTACGGCAGGATCGAGTCGACGTATCCGCCGTCGACCCGGACGGCCGCGCCGGTGGTGGCCGAGGCGAGCGGGGAGCTGAGGTACACCACCAGGTTGGCGATCTCCTCCGGCTCGATCAGCCGCTGGAGCAGGGACTGCGGGCGGTGCTCGCGCATGAAGACGCGCTGTGCCTCGTCCCAGGGCAGGTCGCGGTCGACCAGCTGGTACACGAAGTCCTCGACGCCCTCGGTGTGGGTGGGGCCCGCGATGACGCAGTTCACCGTGACGCCGCTGCCCGCGGCCTCCTTGGCGAAGCCGCGGCCGACTCCGAGCAGGGCCGTCTTGGACACCCCGTAGTGGATCATCTCGGACGGGATCACGACGGCCGAGTCACTCGCGATGTACAGCACCCGGCCCCAGCCGCGGTCCCTCATCCGGGGGAGATGGGCGCGCGTCAGCCTGACGCCCGCGAGGACGTTGATCTCGAAGTAGCGGCGCCACTCGGCGTCGCTGATCTCCAGCGCGGGCGCGGCGCCGAAGACGCCGAGGTTGTTCACGAGGACGTCCACGTCGGGCAGCGCCTCCAGGGCCCGCTCGGCGCCCTCCCCGGTACCGAGGTCGGCCGCGACCGGCACGAACGCGCCGCCCGGCACCTCGGCCCGCAGCTTCTCGACGCTCTCCGCCAGGCGCCCCGCGTCGCGCCCGTTGACGCCCACGGTGGCACCGGCCCGCGCCAGCCCGGCGGCGATCGCCGCCCCGATGCCCTGCGAGGAGCCCGTCACCAGTGCGGTGCGTCCGCCGAGGTCGAGATTCATCACGTCGCTCCCTGTCGTGCCGTACGGTCGGTCGGGTTGCTCCTGCCCACCCTCGCTCACGACGCACCCGCGCCCCGGCCGCCCGCACCGTGCGCCGCGCCGCGGCCCGCCCGGTCGGCGGACCCCGGTGCTCTCGACTGACCTGCGGCGACGATACTTGCCTACGTCCGTGCCCCTGCTTCCAGATGGACCCATGCCGACCTCTCCCACCGCCCGCCCCACGCATCCGCCCACGCTGTGGGCCGCTCGCGGCCGCCATGTCGGCTCCGCGGCCGAGGACACCGTCCTGCGCCGGCTGCGGCGGCTCAAGGACGACCACGTCATCGACGACTTCCTGGAGCCGCCCGACGAGCCGGCGGCCGCCGCGACCCCGGGCCCCCGGATCTTCGAGGCGCGCTGGAAGGCCCCCGGGGCCGTCACCGTGCGGGCCAGGCTGATCCTGGAGCCCGGCTCGGCGGGCGGCCAGGAGTGGACGCTGCTCGCGGAGGCCGAGGAGGCCTGGGACCTCGCCTGGCCCTCCCCCGCCACCGTGTTCTGGCCGGACGACCCGGACGTCACCTGGGACCGGGACGCCGCCACGGGGTTGCGGCTGCGGGGCATCAACACCCTGCCCGACGACGACAAGGCGGTGCGCAGGCTGCTCAAGGAGGCCGGGCGCAGCCCGTGGAACATCCACGTCGTCGTGCACGAGGCAATGACCCCGGACCACCGCGGCCGGGTACCGCTGGCGCAGCGGCTGCCGCCCGGACTGCGGCACCGGGTGGTGGAGCACCGCGCCGCGCCGCAGCAGTTGCGGGTGGTGAACTGGGCCCTGGAGGACTTCGGCGTCCAGGTGCCGCGCGGCGGCGCCGTGGTGCTGCCCGGCACACCGGCTCCGGCCGACTTCGCCGCCGATGACTTCTCCGTGCGCACGGTCTTCCTGGACGGCTCCGAGCCCACCGGGCTGATCGCGGCGGTGACCTCCTTCGCCGCGCTGCCCAGGCCGCTGCCCGACGACGCGGTGGCGGCCCTCGGCTCGCTGCGGGAGGACTGGCGGCTGCTGACGCTGGAGGAGGAGCTGGAGCGCGAGCGCAAGCTGGTGGCGATGTACGCCGAGGCGCTCGAGGCCATGACGCAGTCCCGTGACCTGTACCGGGAGGCGGCGGAGCGCGCGGCCGAGGCCCTCGCCGTGTACCGGGAGTCCGCCGCGGCGGCACCGGCCGGACCCGCACCGTCCCAGACACCCCCGGCCTCCCCCTTGCGGAGTCTGACCCGCACGCTGGAGCGGTTCAGGGGCTCCGCCCGCACCCCACGCCCGGACGCCCCCGCCCGCGACACCCCGGAGCCTCCCGGCACCCCGGGGGCCGACGCCTGACCCCTCCCGTCCGCCCGACCGAACGCGCGGGCCCGGCCGGGAGACCCGGACCCGGGCCGAGGCGACCGGGGCCCCTGCGGCGGCCGCCCCGGAACGCCGCAAGCCTCGGCGGCTCCACCCGGTCAGCACCCCTGTGGCCCACGGCCAGCAGACACCGGGCCGCAGACACCGGGCCGCAGACACCGGGCCGCAGGCCGCAGGCCGCACGAGCGGACCGAACGAGCGGGCCGGCCCGGGCCGGGGGACCCGCGGAGACGGCCCCCGCACGCCGAAAGGCTCGGCTGCTCCAGAGGCACGGCCGCAACCCCCGTCGGACCGCCCCGGTCCCGCGGCTTCCCCCGGCGAATGCCGGACGGGCCGGCGGCCCCGGGCGCAGACCAGTCACGCCGATCGTGGACACCGCCCAGCGCCGGACGCCCACGCGGCAAGGGTGGGCGCGAGGGCGTGGGGTGAGGGCACCCTCACGTGTCATCCGCCGCGAGGTGGATACGCGGACGGCACAGGAGCACGGCCCGTCCCGGAAGGTCATCGACGCCATGGACAGCCAGCACGACAGCGCCCCCGCTTCCCGCCCACCGGAGTCCTCCCGTTCGCAGACCACGCTCCGCGTCAACGGCAAACCGCACACCCTCACCGTCGATCACCGTCGCGTCCTGCTGGACCTCCTGCGGGAGGACCTCGAACTCGCGGGCGCCAAGAAGGGCTGCGACCACGGTCAGTGCGGCGCCTGCACGGTCCTGGTCGACGGGCGGCGCGTCAACAGCTGCCTGCTGTTCGCGGTCGCCCTGGACGGCTGTGAGGTCACCACCGTCGAGGGTCTCGCCGGGGACGGCGAGGAGCTGCACCCGGTGCAGCGCGCCTTCCTGGACCGCGACGCCTTCCAGTGCGGCTACTGCACCCCGGGCCAGATCTGTTCCGCGGTCGGCGCGCTCGCCGAGGCCGCGGCGGGGCATCCGTCCCACGTCACCGACCCCGCGACACCCTCCGGGGAGCCCGTCGCGCTGGGCCGGGACGAGATCCGGGAGCGGCTGAGCGGCAACCTGTGCCGGTGCGGCGCCTATCCGCGGATCGCCGACGCGGTCGAGGACGTGATCCCGTGAAGCCCTTCGCCTACGTACGCGCGGACAGCGTCGAGGAGGCCACCGAGGCCTACGCGGCCCACCCCGGCGCCCGTTACCTCGGCGGCGGCACCAACCTCGTCGACCTGATGAAGCTCGGCGTGGAGACGCCCGCCGCGCTCGTCGACGTCACCCGGCTGCCGCTGGACACCGTGGAGGAGCTGCCGGACGGCGCGCTGCGGGCGGGCGCGATGGTCCGCAACAGCGACCTCGCGGCCCACCCGGCGGTGCGCGACCGCTACCCGGCGCTGTCCCAGGCACTGCTGGCCGGTGCCTCCGGGCAGTTGCGCAACGCCGCCACCACCGGCGGCAACCTGCTGCAGCGCACCCGCTGTCCCTACTTCCAGGACGTGTCCAAGCCCTGCAACAAGCGGGAGCCCGGCAGCGGCTGCGGCGCGCTGGAGGGCGTGCACCGCGATCACGCGGTCCTCGGCCACTCCGACCAGTGCATCGCCACCCACCCCTCGGACATGGCGGTGGCGCTGGCCGCCCTCGACGCGCGCGTGGAGCTGCACGGCCCCGAGGGCACCCGCAGCGTGCCCGCCGCCGACTTCCACCGGCTCCCCGGCCTGCATCCGGAGCGGGACACGGAGATCCACCCCGGCGAGCTGATCACCGGCGTGGTCCTGCCGGCGGCCACGGCCGGGCTGCCCTCGGCGTACCGCAAGGCCCGCGACCGGGCGTCGTACGCCTTCGCGCTGGCCTCCGTCGCCGTGGTGCTGCACCTCGCGGACGGGGTGGTGGAGCGGGCCGGGATCGCCTTCGGCGCGCTGGCGCACCGGCCTTGGCGGGCCCGGCGGGCCGAGGACGCGCTGCTGGGCGCGGCGCCCACCACGGCGGCGTTCGAGCACGCCGTCGACCTGGAGCTGGCCGCGGCGGAACCGCTGCGGGACAACGCCTACAAGGTGCCGCTGGCCCGCCGGCTGGCCCTGGACGTACTGGGCCGGCTCGCCCCGCCCGCCACGACCTGACGACCGAGGCGTCCACGAGGAGGACTCCATGACCGCCACCGATGCCGTCCTGGGCGCTCCCGTCGAGCGCCGGGAAGGGCGGGAGAAGGTCACCGGCACCGCCCGGTACGCCGCCGAGTACCCGGCACCGGGCCGCGCCCAGGCCTGGCCCGTGCCCGCGACCGTCGTACGGGGCCGGGTGACGGGCGTCGACACCGCGCCCGCGCTCGCGCTGCCCGGCGTGCTCGCGGTGCTCACCCACGAGAACGCGCCCCGGCTCGGCACCCCGGACGACCCGACGCTGGCCGTGCTGCAGGACCCGCACGTCCCGCACCGGGGCTGGTTCGTGGGCGTGGTGGTGGCCGAGACGCTGGAGGCGGCCCGCGCCGGAGCCGCCGCCGTCCGCGTCACCTACGAGACCGAGCCCCACGACGTGACGCTCACCGCCTCGCACTCCGGGGCGTACGTCCCCGAGTCGGCCAACGGAGGCTTTCCGGCCGTCACCGAGCAGGGCGACCCGGACGGCGCCTTCGCCTCCTCGGCGACCCGGGTGGACGTCGAGTACCGGGTGCCGCCGCTGCACAACCACCCGATGGAGCCGCACGCCAGTACGGCGCACTGGGACGGCGACCGGCTGGCCGTGCAGTGCTCCAGCCAGGGCACCACGGCGGTGCAGAAGGAACTGGCGCGCCTGTTCGCACTGCCCGAGGACCGGATCACGGTGCGCGCCGAGCACGTGGGCGGAGGGTTCGGTTCCAAGGGCACGCCGCGTCCCGAGGTGGTACTGGCCGCGATGGCGGCGCGCGAGACCGGGCGGCAGGTGACCGTCGCGCTGCCGCGCCGCTACCTGCCCGCCGTCGTCGGGCACCGCGCGCCGACCCTGCACCGGCTGCGCCTCGGCGCGGACCACGGCGGCCGGCTCACGTCGCTCGTGCACGAAGTGACGACGCACACCTCGCGCGTGAAGGAGTTCGTGGAGCAGGCGGCGGTCCCCGCGCGGGTCATGTACGCCGCTCCCGCCCTGCGTACGGTCCACCGCGTGGCGGCGCTGGACGTGCCCACACCGTCCTGGATGCGCGCTCCCGGCGAGTGCCCCGGCATGTACGCCCTCGAGTCCGCGATGGACGAACTGGCCGTCGAACTCGGCATCGACCCGGTGGAGCTGAGGATCCGCAACGAACCGGAGAGCGAGCCGGACAGCGGACGACCCTTCAGCAGCAGGCATCTGGTGGAGTGTCTGCGCGAGGGCGCCCGGCGCTTCGGATGGGAGGACCGCGACCCCCGGCCCCGCTCGCGCGAGGCCGGTCCCCTGCTCATCGGCAGTGGGGTCGCTTCCGCCACCTACCCGGTGCTGGTCTCGCCGTGCGTCGCCTCGGCGCGCGCCCGGCCCGACGGCGGTTTCCTGGTGCGGGTCAACGCCACCGACATCGGCACCGGCGCCCGGACGGTTCTCGCGCAGATCGCGGCCGACGCCCTCGGCGTCCCGCTGGACCGGGTGCGCGTCGAAGTCGCCGACAGCGGCATCGGGTTCGCCCCGATGGCCGGCGGTTCCTCGGGCACCGCGTCCTGGGGGTCGGCCGTCCACGAGGCGTGTGTCCGGCTGGCCGGCCGGCTGGCGGAGCACTCGGGCCCACTGCCGGACGAGGGGGTCACGGCCGAGGCCGACACCTCCGGGACGGCGGACGCGGAGAGCCCCTTCGCCCGGCACGCGTTCGGCGCGCACTTCGCCGAGGTGACCGTGGACACCGTCTCCGGTGAGGTGCGGGTGACCCGGCTGCTGGGTGTCTTCGCCGCGGGCCGCATCCTCAACGCGCGTACGGCCCGCTCCCAGTTCATCGGGGGCATGACGATGGGCCTGGGGATGGCGTTGACCGAGGACAGCACGGTGGACCCGGTGTTCGGCGACTTCGTCGAGCGCGACCTGGCGTCGTACCACGTGCCCGCGCACGCGGACGTCGCGGACGTCGAGGCGCACTGGGTCGACGAGGAGGACGGCCACCTCAACCCCATGGGCAGCAAGGGGATCGGCGAGATCGGGATCGTGGGCTCGGCGGCGGCGGTGGGCAACGCCGTGCGCCACGCCACCGGCGTCCGCTTCCGGGAACTTCCGCTCACTCCGGACCGGGTGCTCACCGCCCTGCTGGAGCACGAGCATCCCGCGGGCATGCTGGGCGTCTGACGGCACACGCGTGGTCCGCGCCGGTTCGTCTTCCGGCGCGGACCACGCGCTGTCGGGAGAGGGCGGCGCCGGTCAGTCCGCGGCGGTACGGCCCGGCACGGCCACGGAGCGGGCCGGCCGGCGCCGGGAGTCCTGCGAGGCCACCCGCACGCACAGCGCCGTCAGCGCGACGAGCGAGGCGACCACTGCCACGCCGACCGCGACCCAGACCGGTGCCAGCGTCAGGTCCGTGACCGGGGACACCCGCGCCGCGGGGGTGGCGCTGCCGTAGAGCTTGGCCGCGGCCAGCGCCGCCGGTCCCACGACCGCTACGGCGAGCAGCGGTACGGCAGGACGTACGGTCAGCAGCAGGGCCAGCACCAGGCAGAGCGCCGAAAGGCCGAGTGCCACCCCGTAGGCCTGCGCGGAGGCGTCGCCGCGGTGCAGCGGGAAGTAGGCCACGCCGCACCCGGCCAGCACCGCGACGGTCAGCCAGGCCGGACCGCGGGCCGCCCGCCGCGCCGCGCGGTCGCGCGCCGCACGGGCCGTGCCGCCGTCGCGCGCAGCACCGGATTCCGCCCGGCGCTCCGCACGGGGCCCCCGGCGGTCGCGCGCCGCGCGGGACTCGTCGCGGTCGCGCGCCGCGCGGGACTCGTCGCGGTCGCGGCCCCGGCGGAACGGGTGCGGCGGCCTGCGGCGTTCACGGCCGCGCCGGTCCGGTCCGTCGGCGTCGCCGGTGCGTCCCGCCGACCGGGCGGCGGGCTCGCGTCCCTCGTGCTCGCCGGCCGCGTCGTGGGCCGCCCGCGACCGCCGGGCGTCGGGCCGCTCCGGGCCCAGGTGTCCGTTCTCGGCGAGCCGGCCGATGAGTTCGACCAGTTCCTCCACGGGCCGGCCGGTGGCGGCGGCACGCACGGCCTCCTGCCCGCAGTGCGGTTCCAGCGGCGTGCGGTGCAGCAGCGCCATCAGCCGGGTCACGTCCTCCACGGAGCGGCACTCCGCCGCGGCCCGGATCGCCTCGTCCGCGCTGTCGGACTGTCGCGGCGGCCGGGTCAGCAGGCCGACCAGCCGGGTGACGTCCTCGACGGACCGGTTCACGCCGACGGCGCGGAGCGCGTCGATCGTGGCCTGCGCGTACTGCGGTGACCGTTCCAGCGTCGTGATCAGGTCGACGACCTCGTCCAGCGGCCGGTCGGCGACGGCGGCGCGCACCAGGTCGCCGACGGGATCGCCGTACGCGTGCGCCGCACCGTCGGCGGCATCGGCGTCCGCGTACGAGTCGGCGTCGGGGGCGGTCTCCGCGTCGGGGGCGGGGAGGTCGGGGTCGGGATCGAGTTCGGGGAGGTCGGCGTCGTCGAAGTCGACGTCCCAGATGTCGCCCTCCTGCTCGGGCGAGGGCCGGCCGGCGGACGTCCGGGCCGCGGGTTCCGCGCCCGGCGGTCGCGCCGTGCCGGTGGTCGTGGTCGTCTCCCCGGTGGGCAGGTCCAGGGCGGATATGGCGTACTCGGGCGAGCGGGGTGATGAGGAGCCGGTGGTCATGATCTCTCCGTGTGGTGGGGGTGCGGCCGCCCTGCGTCCCCGACATGCGACTCGCGCTGTGTGCTGCCATTACTAGGCAGGTCCATCGCGCCGTGCCACTCCGGTGGGCCACAGGGATGAGAGACCCCCTCACCGGGTCTTGCCGCGACCGCGAGCGGGCATCCGGGGAGGGAGGCGTGTACCGCGCGCCGAAGGAGGGGTCCGTGGATACGACCACAGTGATCGTCGTGGTGGTGCTGCTCGCGGCGCTGGTCCTCGCGGCGGCTCTCGCCGTCCTGGTGCGTCTGGTCCGCACCCGGCGGGACCTCAGGCGGGCCGGCCTGCCCACGGGACCGCGCTGGGTCTTCTGGGGGGCCGTCCTCTATCTGGTGCTCCCGGCGGACCTGTTGCCCGATCCGGTCTACCTGGACGACATCGGTGTGCTGCTCCTGGCCCTGCGCTCGGCGCGCGGCTCGATCGGCGGGCGGCGCGGCCCGGCGGACGGGCGGCGGGGCACCGGCCCGCCCGGTGACTACGCAGCGTAAGGAAACCAATCACCCGTTCGATTCGTATAAGTCTCTGGAAGCCGAAGGAAGTCGGCGGACCAGGTGACGGCGCACAGGGATCGTCGCCTGATCGGCGCAGCACCGACTAGGGAGAGACGATGCAACCGTTCGCGCTCAACTACGCACGGCCCGCAGTGGAGTTGGAAGCCACCACTCCGTACGTCTACGACTCCGGGCTGCAGTTGAACGTGCTCCTCGACGGGCGGGTGGCCGCCTGCGACCACGCGCTGCTGAGAGAACTGGGGACCACGACCTCCACCGCGGGGTCGAAGACTCACTTCGACGACTGAACACGGGTCGTCGAGGATGACCGTGTTGATCCTGACCAGTGAAGAGGACGTCACCGCGGACATGGTGGTGGTGCACCTGAACGCGTCGGGGGTACCGGTGGTCCGCCTGGACCCCGCCGACCTCACCGACTCCGTCGCGCTGTCCGGCGAGTTCGTGCACGGCTCCTTCCGGGGCCATCTGTCCTCGGGGGGCCGCCTGGTGAGCATCGGCGGGCTGCGGTCCGTCTGGGTGCGCAGGCCGGGGGCCGCGGCCACGCGGGCCGCCGAGCCGTCCGCGTGGCTGACCGAGGAGGCCGGCCAGGCGCTGTACGGCATGCTCCGCGGCTCGGAGGCGCGCTGGATGAACCAGCCCGACGCCGCGCACCGGGCCAGGTACAAGCCCTGGCAGCTGCGTCTCGCCCAGCGGTGCGGGCTGCCCGTCCCCGCGACGCTGATCACGACGTTTCCGCGGGCGGCGCGCGAGTTCGCCGAGCGCTACCCGGATCTGGTGGTCAAGCCCGTCTCGGGCGCCCATCCACAGGATCCGCCGCTGGCGGTGCCGACCAGCCGGGTCCCGCCCGGGGCCGACTTCTCCGCCGTCGCGCACGGCCCGACGCTGCTGCAACGCCGGGTCGCCAAGCGTGCCGACATACGGCTGACCGTCGTCGGCGAGGAGTTGCTGGCCGCCCGGAAGACGGCGCCGGCGAGCCTGGGCCCCGACGAGGTGGACGTCCGTTTCGCCGCGTCGGCCGAATCGTGGCGGCCGGCCGAGGTGCCGCCCCGCGTCGCCGAGCAGGTGCGTGCCTATCTCCGGGCGGCCGGGCTGGCCTACGGGGCCCTGGACTTCGCGGAGGACGGCGACGGCACCTGGTGGTTCCTGGAGTGCAACCAGTCGGGGCAGTTCGGCTTCGTCGAGGTGGACACCGGCCAGCCGATCGCCCGCACCATCGCCGAGTGGCTGGCCCGGCCCGGCGCCGAGGACGCGAGGGAAGCGGACGGTCCCGGCACGGCGGCGGCCGGGTGAGGTCCGGTGCGCCGGTCAGTGCGGGCGCGGGCCGGGCAGCAGGGCGGTGCGCTGCCAGCCGGCGCCGGGGGACGGCCGGCGCTCGGCGCCCGGCAGGTGCCCGGAGGCGCGCAACGGACGCATGACCACCTCCAGCTCCCTGCTCACACGCTCGGCGTCCCGCCGCACCTGCTCGGGGACGTCACCGCGTTCGGCGACGAGTCGGTCGTAGATGGGGGAATCCTGGAACACCCGTCAACGTGCCTTTCGTGTCGTCCGCCTCCGTACGGAGGCGCGACTGAGCAGTCTAGGCGCCCGTTCACGTGGTGGTGCGCATTCCGCGAGGATGTGAACGACCCCTCAGGCGCCGGTCGTGGAGCCGGGCCGCACGATCATGAGAATGGTCACGCTGGCCCACAGCAGGTTGAACAAGCCGGTGAACATGGCGAGCCGGACCGTGCGGGCCCGTTCGACGGGCTGCCCCTCGGCCAGTTGCTCCAGGAGTTCCTCCTGGCGCGGCAGGACGAAGGCGGCCAGCAGCCCGGCGGCGACGGCGGTGAGGGTGACGGACGCGATCAGCCAGGCGTCCGACAGGACCCCCATCGAGGCGGCGGTGGCGAAGCCGAGGACCGGCACCGCGATGCCGAGACCGGCGTAGACCCGGCAGATCCGGTGCAGCAGCCGGACGGTACGCACCTCCCCTGCGTCCCCCGCACCCGCGCCCCCTCCCCCGACGGACGCGGCCACCGGCACCCGGCGGGCGGCCGCCGGGAACATGCTGGCCGCGACGGTGACGGGCCCGACGGCGAGGATGGCCGCCAGGACGTGAAGGGACAGCAGGAACTTGGACATCGGTCGGGGCTCCCGGGAGGCAGGGTCGGGCAAGGCGGTGATCGAGAACCAAGGTAGGAAGACGGCGAGCGCTCGCACAGAGGCTGGAACGACAGCTTTCAACGGAATCCCGCCAGCGCCTCCACCAGGGAAGACGCACGTCACCCGAGTTCCGCGGAGGGCTTCTGCGACCGGCGGGAACGCGCCTATGGTGGCGCGCATGCACTCGGTGGCGATCCTGGTCCTCGACGACGTGGTGCCGTTCGACATGGCGGCACCCATGCAGGCGTTCGACTGGGCGCGGCTGCCCGACGGACGCAGCCCCTACCGGGTCGGCCTGTGCGCGGAGTCGGCAGAGGTGCGCACCGAGGGCCTCGCCCTCCGGATCGAGCGGGGGCTGGAGGCGCTCGAGACCGCGGACACGATCATCGTTCCGGGCCGCTCCGAGGAACACGGCCCGCCCTCCGACCGTGTCCTCGACGCGCTGCGTCGGGCGGCCGGCGCGGGTACCCGGATCGCGTCGGTGTGCGTGGGCGCGTTCGTCCTCGCGGAGGCCGGGCTGCTGGACGGGCTGCGGGCCACCACCCACTGGATCGCCGCGGCCGAACTGGCCCGCCGGCATCCGCGCGTGGATGTCCGACCGGATGTGCTCTACGTCGACAACGGGCAGATCCTCACCTCGGCGGGTGCCGCCGCCGGTCTGGACATGTGTCTGCACATGATCCGCCGGGACCTGGGGTCGGCGGTCGCCGCGCACACGGCCCGGATGTGTGTCGTGCCGCTGGAACGAGAGGGCGGACAGGCCCAGTTCATCGTGCACGAGCATCCGCCGCTGCCGCGGGGCTCCGATCTGGAGCCACTCCTGGAGTGGATCGAGGACAACCTGGCCGAGGAGGTCACCCTGGGCACGATGGCGGCGCGCTCGGGGATGAGCGAGCGTACGTTCAGCCGTCGGTTCCGCGAGCAGACGGGCACCACTCCGTTGCAGTGGCTGCTGCGGGCGCGGGTGCGGCGTGCCCAGTACCTGCTGGAGAGCGGGGACCACTCGATCGAACGGATCGCCCGCCAGGCCGGCTTCGGTTCGCCCACGGCCCTCCGGGAACGGTTCCGCCGGGTGGTCGGAACCACTCCGTACGCCTACCGCGCGGCGTTCCGGGCCAAGTCCTCCGCCGCGTCGGGCCGCCCATAGGTCCCGCGTTTCGCAACGTCCCGCGTCGCGGACGGGCGTGACCGGACCGTCCGCTCCACGACGCGGGCCCCGGCGGTGGTGTCACACGGCCAGCGACAGGCCGTTCTCGCCGTTGGCGTCCACCGGGTGTGCCTGTGGTGACACCTGTCCCTTGGCGAGCAGCAGTGCGTCCGCCTTCGCGACGGCGTCGTGGACGCTGGTGGTCGCCGTCATCACGCACAGTGTGTAGCTGACGTCGGCCAGCTCCCGTGCCGTCGTCGGCCGCGGCCGCTCGGCGTGAGCGATCCTCAGCGACGCGTACCGCGTCAGCAACTCCCTGACGACCTTCGGGTCCGGTTCAAGCACGAAACGCCCCTCTCTCGGTTGCGCTACGTATGCCCGGCCCCGGCGGGAGCAATCACATCCTTTTTCCCGCCGAGCGCAGTTGACGAGAATCCGTCGGAACCACCCCGGCCGTCACGAGGAGTTCCGGCGTCCGGTCAGGCGACCTGGCCGCTGTGCAGGGCGCTGTACGCGCCTCCCCCGGCCAGCAGTTCCTCGTGGGTACCGGTCTCCTGGATCCGGCCGTCGCCCATCACCACGATCCGGTCAGCGCCCCGCACCGTGGACAGCCGGTGCGCCACGACGAACGTGGTGCGCCCGCGCAGCAGCCGGGCCAGCGCCTGCTGGACCAGCGCCTCGGAGCGGGTGTCCAGCGCGGAGGTGGCCTCGTCGAGGATCAGCACCCGGGGGTCGCGGATCAGGGCGCGGGCGATGGCCAGGCGCTGGCGCTGCCCGCCGGACAGCCGCGCCCCGTGCTCCCCGACGAGGGTGTCCAGGCCCCGCGGCAACCGGTCGACGAACTCCAGGGCGTTGGCGTCGCGCAGGGCGCCGCGCACGGTCTCCTCGTCGGCGTCGTCCATGCCGTAGGCGACGTTCTCCCGGATCGTGCCGTCGAACAGGATCGACTCCTGGGGCACCACCGAGACGAAACGCCGGTACGTGCGCAGGTCGAGGGTGTTCATGTCGATGCCGTCCAGCAGCAGCCGTCCCGAGGTCGGCCTCAGGAAGCCGATCACCAGGTTGAGCACGGTGGACTTCCCGGCGCCGGACGCGCCCACCAGGGCGATGGTCTCGCCCGGTTCGACGGAGAGGGTGAAGTCGCTGACCGCGGGGCGCCCGTCGCTGTCGTAGAGGTGCTCGACACCCTCGAAGGTGACAGCTCCGCGCAGCGAGGTCAGCTCCGTCTTGCCCTCGTTGTCCTCCAGTTCGGGGGCCTGGAGCACCTCGCCGACCGAACGGACGGACTCCAGGCCCTTGGTGATGACCGGCGCCAGGCCCGCCAATGTGGTCGTGGAGTTGGTGAGGGTGGTCAGGAAGGCGCTGAGCATGACCACGTCGCCGGCGGTGACTCCCCAGACGTCGTAGTACGAGACCAGCGCGGCGCCCGCCAGCACCAGGACGCCGACCACGTTGAGCACCACCCAGGACAGCGAGCCGAAGCGGCCGTTGACCAGGTCGAGGCGCATGCCGGAGGTCAGCAGCCGGTCCAGGGTGCCGTCCATGCGGCGCAGCGCCTTGCCCTCCAGGCCGTGGGCACGGGTGACCGGGATGAGCCGGGTCATCTCCGTGACCCGCGAGGACAGGGTCTCGACCTCGTGGCGGAAGTGCTCGTTGTGGGTGCGCAGCCGGGCGCGGAGCCGGGCCACCAGCAGGGAGGCGGCGGGGACGACGACGAGGAAGACCGGCAGGAACTCCGGGGTGCGCACGGCGATGATGACCAGGCCGCCGGTGAGGACGGTGAACGCGCCGAGCCCGGTCTCGGCGGTCTGCTGCACCATCTGTTCCACCGTCTCCACGTCCCGGACGACCTTGGCCTGAAGGACGCCCGCGCTCACCCGTGAGTGGTAGCCGATGGAGAGCTGCTGCATGCGCGTGCACAGCGCCGAGCGGAGCGCGGTGCCCATGCGGCGCACACTGCCGTACAGGAGGCGCACGTACAGCAGGTGGAGCGGGTAGTTGACCACCAGGATGAACATGATGATCCCGGTGCTGGTCCACAGGTCGGAGATGGGCCCGTGCTGGACGACGGTGTCGATGATGGCGGCGGTGATCAGGGGCAGCAGCCAGATGGGGCTGTGCTTGACGGTGAAGACGGCGACCGCGCCGGCCAGTCGGCGGCGGTCGGCGCGGAACAGGTAGACGAGGGTGCGTATCGGGTGTTCGCCCCGGTAGCGGTGATCGAGCGGCTTTTCCATCGACGACGCCATCGGCGTGGTCCTCCTGGTGACCGAGTGGGGCAAGCGCTTGCTTCCCGCGCTTTCCTACCCGCTCGGCCGGGAGTGCGCCACACCGTTCCGCGCCTTGGAAGGGAACCCGCGCCTTCTCCCCCGTGGAGGGCGCGGGCCCCGGTCTCCGGGCGTGCGCGGGGCTCAGTCCCCGAGAGTGCGGGCGAGTTCGGTGGTGGCGCGGGTGATCTCGGTGTCGTCCTCGGCCATCAGCCGTTCCAGGCCGTCCCGCCGGGCGCGGACCGCCTGCCGCGCCGCGCGCTCCCAGGCCACCGGGTTCTCACGGTGGTTGAGCAGCTTGGGGTAGGCGGTGGCGGTGGTCTCCCACTGCCGGGCGTCGGCGATGTTCTTGAGCAGTTGGATGATCTGCGCCCGGCAGCTCACCTGGGGCCGCTGCGCCAGCTCCCACAGGAAGGGGACGGTCGCGGCGGTCGCCTGCTCGACGACGAAACCGTACTGGCAGATGCGCTTGCGCAGGTCGCCGAGGGCGGCGCGGGCGGTTTCGGCGTCGCCCCGGGCGACCTTGCGCAGCAGCCGGGGGATGGCCGCCGCCGAACCGGTGGAGTCCTGGATGTCGCTCCAGGGCACCCCGTCGAGTCCCGCGAGCAGAGTGGTGGTGCGGGGGGAGCCGGGCGACGTGTGACGGTCGGTGCGCTGGATGCTCGGCTCGGGTGTCGGAGCGCTGCGCATGGTGTGGGGCCCTTCCGCGGCAGTCGGGTCAGGTGAGGGGGCAGGTCGACAACGTGGCCCAGACCGTCTTGCCCGCCGGCGGGCGCGGGGTCCAGCCCCACTCCTTCGCGAGGGCGTCGACGATGCACAGGCCGCGTCCGTGCTCCCGGAGCGAGGAGGCGTCGGACGGGTGGAACACGGGCAGGTCGTCCCCGGGGTCGGAGACGCTCAGCGTCAGGTCGCCGGGGCCCAGGGCCAGTCCGAGCCTGATCTCCGGAACACCGGCCGCCGCCGACGGCACCGCGTGCGTCACGGCGTTGGAGACGAGTTCGGTGACCACCAGGACCGCGTCGTCACCGCGGTGGTCGAGCGACCAGCCGCGCAGTGTGTCCCGCGTGAAGACCCGGGCCCGGGCGAACCCCTCCCCGCTGCACGCGACGCGCAGCACGGCGGGCCCTCCGAAGCGGGTCGCCGCGCCTGCCACCGAGACGGATTCGCCGGGCGACCGGAGCGTTGAATGCGCAGGTGACGGCACAGCATCTCCCTGATGCGACGTCAGAACGGGGCATCGACCGAGGGGTTGACGCCACGGCTATTATCCACGCTTAGAGCGCTCGCGTGCAATTGCACGAGAAATTGCGCGAAAAAAATCGGATGGGGGCGCTCGGGGACCGGCACGCTTCGGTCCGCTCCCCCGAACAGCAAGGAGACCGCGGTGCCACCAGTGCGCAACGGAGTGCAGGCCAGCCTGTTGGACGCCTGCTGGAAGAAGAGTCGGCACAGCAACGCCGAGGGCAACTGCGTCGAGGTCGCCCTCGTGGACGGAGGCATCGCGATGCGCAACTCCCGCTACCCCGACGGCCCCGCGCTCGTCTACACCCCGGCTGAGGTGGCCGCGTTCCTGGCGGGGGCGAAGGAGGGCGAGTTCGACCACCTGCTGTAGGCCGGGGCGGCGCGGCGGCCGCCCGGGGGGGCGCGAACGGCGCGACGGCGCGTCGGTCCGGAAGCGGAGCCCAACTACCCGATTTCTTCAGGCGGATGCGGCGGGCGCCGAAGGGATGAGATAGTCTTTCCTTCAAGTCTGCCGGTCTGCTGGGAGCCAGGATGTCCGCCGCGTCGCATCGCATCTCCCGTCTCGAACCCTATCTGGACCGGGCCGAGCCGGCTCCGACCCTGCTGAAGATGCTCGTCGGCGTGCAGCTGGCGGGTTTCCGCGAGGACGCCGGCCTCTCCCAGGACCAGGCGGCACGCGAGCTGGGCTTCAGCGCCGCGAAGCTCTCGCGCATCGAGTCGGGCAAGGGCCGCAGGCCCCCTTCGGAGAAGGACGTCCGTGCGCTGCTCGATCGGTACGGCACCGATGCCTACGAAGCCTCGGTCCTCCTCAAACTGCTGCAGCGCGCGGGCGAACCGGGCTGGTGGCAGCGGTACGACAAGCGCCTGATGCCCGAGTGGTTCGACCGCCTGGTGGGCCTCCAGGAGGCCGCGGCGACCATCCGTACCTTCGAGATCCAGTACGTTCCCGGCCTGCTGCAGACCGAGGCGTACACGGAGGCCGTGGTCGAGCGCGGTCTGCCCAACGCCCCCGCGAGCGAGGTCCGGCGCCGCGTCGAACTGCGCAAGCACCGGGCGGCGTTGCTGGAGCGCAAGGACGCGCCGCAGCTGTGGGCGATCGTCGACGAGTCCGTCCTGCTGCGCGTGCTGGGCAGCCGTGAGGTCATGCGCGAGCAGCTCGAGCACCTGGTCACGATGGCGAAGCGGCCCCATGTGACGCTGCAGATCGTGCCGCTGGACGTGACGAACGCGTCGGCGCCGGCGATCCCCGTCACCTACTTGCGTTTCGGCGGCACCGACCTGCCGGACGTGGTCTACCTGGAGCACATCGGCAGCGCCAACTTCCTGGAGGACCGGGACGAGACCGAGCAGTACCGGGTCGCGCTGGACCGGCTGGCCGACGAGGCGCTGACTCCGCGCGAGTCGCTGGAGCGGCTGCGCGAGACGATGGCGGCGCGCTATCCCGCGAAGTAGCGCACGACGGAGGAGGGGGCCACGCGCACCGCGCGTGGCCCCCTCCTCCGTCGTGCGGAGCCCGGCTCGGCTCGTCCGCGGTCAGCGCAGACGGCCCAGTCCGCCGAACTCGATCCACTCGTCGGTGAGCTGACGCGGCGCCACCTCGGTGTCCGGACGCCAGGTGGAGACCTCCACCAGACCCGGTTCCAGGATGTCCATGCCCTCGAAGAGGGCCTCGACGTCCTTGGGCTCACGCACCCGGCCCCAGTGGCCCTGCGTCGCCTGGTCCATGAAGTCCGTGACGAACTTCCGCACCTCGGCGTCCTCGCTGACCAGCTGGCACATCACGGCGAAACTTCCGGGCACCAGCCGCTCGGTCACCCGGCGGACGACCGCCTTGGGTCCGTCGGTGTCGCTGTCCGGGATGCAGTGGAACACCGAGTTGAACAGGACGGCGACCGGCTGCGAGAAGTCGATCAGACGCTGGGTGTCCGGGTGGGAGAAGATCTCCTCGGTGGCACGCATGTCGGCGTGGATCACGGCGGTCTGGTCGTTCTGGTCGAGCAGAGCCCGGCCGTGGACCAGCACCATCGGGTCGTTGTCGACGTAGACGACGCGCGACTCGGGTGCGACGCGCTGGGCGACCTGGTGCACGTTGTCCTGCGTGGGCAGGCCGGAGCCGTGGTCGAGGAACTGACGGATGCCGTAGTCCTCGGCGAGGACCCGGACGACCCGCTGGAGGAAACGGCGGTTGTTCAGCGCCAGCCGACGCGTACTGGGGACGACCTTGTCGAGTTCGCCCACGGCCTCGCGGTCGGCCGCGTAGTTGTCCTTGCCGCCCAGGTAGAAATCGTACATACGTGCCGCTGTGGGCACGTTGGCGTCGATCTCCGTGGACAGCTGCTTGTCGGCTTGCATCGTTCCCCCAGCTCCGTACCGGCGCCAACTGGACTGGCATGACAGACAGTACATCCTAAAGACCTAGTGGTCAGCCAAACCATAGGCCGGATCAAGTGGCCGTCAAATCCGTTGTCCCCCAGACCAGTTGACGGCCACTCGACCGATCAGCCGCGCCCGGCCAGGTACGCGTCCACTCCGGGCGCCTCGTGGGCCTCCTCCACGCCGACCAGGCCGCCCACCGCCTTGGCGTCGGGCTTCAGCACGTAGGTGGACCGGCTGGCCGGGGCGGTCACGAGGGTGAAGTCCTGCGGGGTACCGAGTCCGGTGTCGGCGTTCTTCTGCGAACGGTGCGCCTTGACCACGTCCTGACGGGCGAGGCTCCCGCCCTCGCAGGCCTTCTTCAGGTCCGCGCCCGTCAGCTGGGCGGCGTTGTATCCGGAGAGCACTCCGGAGTCGACGGGCTCGCCCGGGTACGCCTTCTTGTAGGAGGCGACCATCTTCTTGACACCCGGCAGGTCGGAGCTGACCGCCGGTGCGGCGCTGACGACGTGGACCATGGCTTCCAGCGCCGCCGCCGCGGGCGTCTTGAGCAACTGCGGCGCGTAGCCGGGCGCGCTGCTGACGATCGGCACCTTCAGACCGCGGGCGGCGGCCACGCCGGCCAGGGAGGCGGTCTGGGCGGGGCCCGCGCTGGTCAGGATCGCCTTCACCCCGGCCTTGCTCAGGGCGGACACCTGCGCGGTCAGGTCGGTGTCGGTGGCCTTGATCTTCTGCCCGGCGACCTTCATCCCCGCCTGCTCGGCGGCCCACTCGGAGCCCTCCAGCGCGTTGGAGCCGTAGTCGCCCTCGAAGTAGACGTGACCGATGGTGTCGCCCTTGGCGATCTTCTTGGTGCGGGTGAGGAAGTCGACGGCGGCGATCATGTCGAGGTCGTAGGTGGTGCCGAGGACCTGGACGGAGTCCCGGCCGAGCAGACTGGCCGCCCAGGCCTGCGGGAAGGTCAGCAGGTGGTCCCGCTCGATGTCGTCGAGCAGGGCGGCGACCACCGGCGAGCCGATGACCTGGGGCAGGGCGACGACGTCCGGGGCGATGTCGGCGTAGGCGGTGACCGCCTTCTGCACGTCGTAGCCGTGGTCCTTGACGACGATCTCCACCTGGCGTCCGCAGATGCCGCCCGCGGCGTTGGTCTCGTCGGCCCACATCTGCTGGGCCTGCACGATGCTCTTGCCGAGCGTGGCGTAGGGGCCGGTGAGGTCGGTCAGCGCGCCGAGTCTGATGGTCTTCTCGGTGACTCCGGGGCCGGACTTGACGCCGTCGGCGGCGTCGTCGGCGCTCCCGCCGTCCGCCTTGGAGCTGCAGGCGGTGCCCGCGAGCAGCACGGCGGCCAGTGCCGCGGCCAGGGCGGCGGTCCGGGCGGTGCGGGGCCTGGGGTGCGTGACGTTCACGGGGTGTGCTCCTTGGCTCGTGCGGTGGTGTCGGTGGTGTCGGTGGTGTCGGAGGCGGTGCCGGGACCGGCGTGGGTGGGACCGGGCGAGGGCCCGGTTCCGGGCGGGCCGGTGACGGGTGGGCGGCGGCGCAGGCGGGCCCGGGTGCGGCGGGCCAGTCCGTGCAGGCCGTCGGGGGCGTAGAGGAGGATCACGACGATCGCCGCGCCGTAGAGGTAACGGGACGCCTCGGTCGGGCCGATGGAACCGCCGCCGGACCCGGGCGCCGCCACCAGGGGCAACTGGTCGGCGTAGCGGGTCATCAGCAGGGGCAGCGCGGTGACGAAGACGGCACCGGCGGTGGCTCCGGCCACCGAGCCGAGGCCGCCGATGACGATCATGGCGAGGTAGTCGACGGAGAGGGCCAGGGAGAAGTAGTCGGGCACCACGCGGCGGAAGGAGAGGGCGAGCAGGACGCCGGCCAGGCCCGCGTACATCGACGAGACGACGAACGCGGCCGAGCGGTACCGGGCCACGTGCACCCCCATCACGGACGCCGCGGTCTCGCTGTCGCGCAGCGCCACCAGGGCGCGTCCGGGACGGCCGCGCAGCAGTCCGCGCGCGGTGAACCAGGTGACGGCGAACAGGACGAGACCCAGGTACCAGAGTCGTTCCTCGGCGCCGAACGGCACGCCCAGGACGGTCAGTTCGGGGTCCGACTCGGCGAAGGTGAAACCGCCCAGCTCCAGCGGCGGCACCGAACGGCCGTTGAAGCCGCCGGTGACGGAGTCCGCGGTGAGCAGGAGGTGGTGGCCGAGGAAGACCAGGGCGAGCGTGGCGACGCCCAGGTAGATGCCCTTCACTCGTCCGGCGACGGGGCTGAACAGCCCGCCCGCCGCTCCGGCGAGGAGTACGGCGAGGACGGCGGCGACGGCGGGCGGCAGTCCGGGCCCCGGCTCGCCCGCCAGCCAGACGTAGCCGTAGGCGCCGACGGCGAGGAAGAAGGCGTGCCCGAGGGAGAGCTGTCCTGCGGTGCCGCTGAGCAGGCCGAGCCCGACCGCGCCGATCGCCGCGGCCATGGAGAACAGACCGATGCGCAGCCAGAAGGCGTCCAGGTAGAAGGGCAGGGCGCACAGGAGCAGTGCGGTCAGCAGGAGCGGGCCGCGCCGGAGGAGGAGGGGTCGCAGGTCAGACACGGGCCGCTCCCTTGGCCGCGAAGAGTCCGGCGGGGCGCACCAGCAGGACGAGCACCATCACGGCGTACGGCGCGACGTCGCCGAAGCCCTCGCCGAGGACGTGCAGGTCGGACTGGTAGCCGGCGACGAAGGCCTCGGTGAGTCCGATCAGCATGCTGCCGACCAGGGCGCCGACCGGGGAGGTCATGCCGCCGAGGATGGCGGCCGGGAATGCCTTCAGCGCGATCTGCCCGGTGGTGCGCTCCAGGCCGGGCGCCGGGAAGGCGACCAGGAAGACGGCGGCGAGTGCGGCGAGGGCGCCGGCCAGGCACCAGGCGACGGTGCGTACGCGGGTGAGCCGTACGCCCATGAGCGCGGCGGCCTCGCGGTCCTCGGCCGCCGCGCGCAGCGACAGGCCCCAGGGTGTGAACCGGAAGAGGGCGAAGGCGCCGCCGATGGCGACGGCGGACACCATGATTGCGGCGACGCGGCTGTCGGCCACGGTCACCGGCCCCAGGTCGGTCACGGCGTCGCCCCAGGGGTCGCCGAGCGGCAGCAGGTCGCCGCCGATGCGCCGGGCGAGGTCGGTGACCAGGACGATGTCGATGCCGATGGTCACGATGGTCTGGACGTGGGCGGCGTGCGGGTCGCTCCCGCCGACGCGTTGCAGCACCAGCCGGTCCAGCACCCCGGCCACGGCCGCCGTCACCAGGACCGCGACGGCCAGCGCGCCGGCGAAGCCGATGTCGTCGTGGAGGACGGCGACGAGGTACCCGCCGAGCAGCAGCAGCGACCCGTGGGTGAAGCTCAGGACGCCGGAGGCCTTGAAGATGGTGACGAAGCCGAGGGCGATCAGGGCGTACACGGAGCCCAGTGCCAGGCCGTTGAAGAGACTGTCGAGGAAGCCGGTCATGCCGCGTCCTCCCCCGTCGTGGTGCCGAGGTAGGCGCGGAGCACCTCGGGGTCCGCCCGGACCTCGTCGGGAGTGCCGTGGGCGATGGCCCGGCCGAAGTCGAGGACGGTGACCTCGTCGGCGAGCCGCATGACCAGGCCCATGTCGTGCTCCACCAGCACGACGGAGAGGCCGAGTTCGGCGCGGACCTCCCGGACGACCTCGGTCATGCGGATGCGTTCGGCGGCGTTCATGCCGGCCACGGGTTCGTCGAGCAGCAGTACACGGGGCTCCAGACAGAGGGCGCGGGCGAGTTCGACGCGTTTGCGGTCGCCGTACGACAGCAGCGCGACGGGTGAGTCGAAGTGGGCGCCGAGGCCGGTGAGTTCGGCGATCTCGCGGGCCTTGGCGAGGTGCTCGCGCTGTTCGCGCACGGCGCGCGGCAGGCGCAGGGCGCTGGCGGCGAAACCGGCGCGGGACAGGGCGTGCCGGCCGAGCATGAGGTTGTCGGCGACGGTGCCCTGGGTGGTGACGATGTTCTGGAAGGTGCGGGCGACGCCCAGGGAGGCGATCCGGTGCGGGGCGAGCCGGGTCAGTTCCGCGGCGCCGAGCCGTACGGAACCGGCGGTGGGGCGGTACAGGCCGGACAGGACGTTGAAGCAGGTGGACTTGCCGGCGCCGTTGGGGCCGATGACGGCGTGCACGGTGCCGGGGGCGACGGTGAAGGAGACGTCGTCGAGGGCGAGGAGACCGGCGAAGCGCACGGTCACGCCCCGCACGTCCAGCGTCGGCGGTGCGGCGGCGGGCGCGGAGGGGGTGGTCACGCGGCCCCCTTGCCTTCGGTGTCGTCGCCGGTCTCGCCCAGGTAGAGACGGCGTACGGCGTCCGTCCGCGCGAGGTCGGCGGCGTCGCCGGACAGCCGGATCTCGCCGACCTCCAGGACATGGGCCTGTCCGGCGAGCGAGAGCGCCATGCCGGCGTTCTGTTCGACGAGGAGGACGGCGGTGCCCTGGGCGTTGATCTCGCGGACGACCTCGGCGATGCGCTCGACCATCATGGGGGCGAGCCCGAGCGAGGGCTCGTCGAGGAGGAGGAGACGCGGGGCGGCCATCAGTGCGCGGCCGATGGCCAGCATCTGCTGCTCCCCGCCGGACAGCAGACCGGCGGCCTGGCGGGTGCGCTCGGCGAGCCGCGGGAACAGGGTGAAGACGCGTTCCCTGGCCTCGCGGACCTGGGCAGGGGCCCGCCGGTTGAGGCCGAGTCCGCCGGCTCGCAGGTTCTCGTCGACGGTGAGTCCGGCGAACACCCGCCTGCCCTCGGGCACCTGGACGACTCCGGCGCGTACGGCGGCGACCGGGTCCCGGCCGTCCAGGACCGTGTCGCCGTAGCGGACCCGGCCGGCCGTGATCGCGCCGCGGTGCAGGCGCAGGGTGCCCGAGACGGCCCGCAGCAGTGTCGTCTTGCCAGCGCCGTTGGCTCCGAGCAGGGCGACGACGGCGCCGTGCGGGACGGTCAGGGACACGGAGCGGAGGGCGGACAGTGCGCGCCCGTACGTCACGTCGAGGCTCTCGACGTGCAGCGCGGGCGCGCCGTCCGGTGGTGCTGCGGGCATCGCGGCTCCTTGGGACCGGGCCGGAACGGCACGGTGACGGGTGAAGGGGGGAGCTCACGACAACACGGGCACCGGGGGCCGTACAGGGACCCCGGGCAGGGTCGCTGCGGTGTCCCAGTCCGGGGAGCGCGAGTCTGTGCGGATGCCCAGGGGACCCGCCAAGGGCGGTGGCGGGGCAGCACCCGCCGCCCGCACCGACGGTGCGGCTTGGAGTGCCCGGGGTGCCCACGGTGTCAGAGGTGGCCGGGGGCTCCGGAGTGGCCTGTGCAGGCGGCCGGTCCTCAGGAACGCCCGGAGGGTACGTGGGGCGCCGGGATCACGGCGGTCCCGCCGGGGTGCGCCGGCCTCGACGACCGGTACGGCATCGGCGTGCGGATCGCCGGTGCCGTGGCGGGCCGCGCCCGCCCTCGGCAGCCGCAGCCGACGGCCGCGACGGGCCCCCCGCCGCACCCGGGCGTCCGTCAGCCAGGTGTGGGGCGGCAGCGCCCCCGAAGCCCCGAGCCGCCGCCGAGCGGCGCGGCGGCCGCCGGACACCGGGACCTCCCCGCCACCCGGGCGCGGGCCGCCGGGGCCGGGACGGGCGCCCACCGGCGCCGGCGCACCGGCCCGCCGCCGTCGTCCGCCTGCTGGGCCGCGAGGAAGTCGAGGGAGCGGACCAGACGCTCCGCGCCTCCGGGGCTGCGGGCCTGCCGGCCCCCACTGGGCTTCCGGGGCTTCCGGGGGATCGCCCCGGATCAGTCGTGCAGGACCCGTCGGGCCGTCAGGGCCAGGCTGAACTCGACGACGTCGGCCGGGCGGGCCAGGGAGCGGCCGGTGAGCTGTTCACAACGGCGGAGGCGGTTGAGGACCGTGTTGCGGTGGCAGTAGAGGCGCTCACCGGCACGCTGGGCCGAACCGTCGCAGTCGAGCCAGGTGGTGAGGGTGTCGAGGAGCACCTCGCGGTCGGCGGGCTCCAGGCGGAGCAGGGGGCCGAGCACCTTCTCGGCGAGGGCCCGGCCCAGCTCGGGGCTGGAGACGACCAGTGCGGCCGGGAGGTGGTCGGCCAGTCGCACGGTTCCGCCCGCCACCGGGCAGATGGCCAGGGCGGTGTCCGCGAGCCTGCGGGCGTCCCCGACGGCGGCGAGGCCCTCGACCGGGCTGCCGACCCCGATCCGGAGCCCCGGTACGGGGGCGGGGGGCGCGGTTGTCGGCTCGTGCGGGTCCGGGAGCCCCTCGCGGGCGCCGACCAGGACGATGCCGTAGTCGGCCTCCGCCCCGGCGTGCCAGTGGACCTGGCTCCCGGGCGGCACGGCGGCGGCGCGGACGGCCCCGGACCGGGCCGGTGGTCCGCCGGTGACGGCGACGACGACGTACCGGCCCTGTTCGGGGAGGCCGAGGATCCGGGCGGCCTCGGGCAGGTCGGCGATGCGGCCGGTGCCGTCGAGCAGGCCGGCCGCCAGCAGCCGGGCCCGGTTCTCGCGGCGCCGGCCGATCTGCCACTCGGTCTGCCGGTAGGCGTCCGCGACGAGGGTGCAGTGCTCGTCGACGAAGTTCCACACGTCGGCGGCCACGTGCACGAGGAGCCGCACGTCCTCCGGGGCGGCCCTGGACGTCTCCTCGACCAGCCGCTGCCACACCAGCGAGCCGCCCAGGCGGAAGGCGTGCAGCAGGGCGTCCAGCGGGAGCCCCTGCTCGGCGCGGGAGGCGCCGATCCGCCAGGAGCAGCGGCGGGCCGCGTCCCGGGCGCCGCGCGGATCGAGCAGGGAGGCCACGCTGTGCCGCAGCGAGCGGTGGGCCTCCTGCCAGGTGGCGGCGGGGTCCTTCGCGAGGGTGGCCCGGTAGGCGGGCTCCTGCTCCCGCAGCAGGGCCATCAGCCGGTCGGTCAGGTCGGGAAGGTCGTCGAGCAGGGCACGGGCGGCCCGGTGCAGGACCCGCAGGGCGTCGGCGTCGATCAACGACGTGACGCCCGGTGTCCGCGGGCGTGGAACGGGCGTCAGCCCGGTGCGGATCGCTGCTCGTGACCGTACGGCGTGCTGCATCGCGGTCCTCCCCGGGGCAGGGCTGGTGGAGGCGCCGCGCCGCGACGGGCCGTCCCGACGCGCCGGTCCTGCCCCCTGACTCGTCCTGCCCCGAAGGATGGCATACCGTCCGGTCGGTCCCTAGTGTTGTGCACCGGTCTTTTCCTGGGCCCCGGCCCGGCGGGCCCCTCGGGCCCCCTGGTCCTGGTGGGCCTGTTCGGCCTCCCCCACCATGCGGGCCAGCTCCAGGCGGGACCGTACGCCGAGGGCGGCGAAGACCTTGCGGAGGTGGTAGTCGACGGTGCGGGTGCTCACGCCGAGGGCCAGGGCGACCTCGCGGTTGGTGGCGCCCTCGGCGACGTGCCGCGCGATGCGCAGTTGCTGCGGGGTCAGGCGGCCGAGCCGGTTCGGCGTTCCGGCGCCGGTGGACTGCGGGGCCGCGCCGAGGGCGCGGAGTTCGTCGCGTGCCTGTGCGGCCCAGACGCCGGCGCCGCAGCGCTCGAACCCGGCCAGCGCGGTGCCGAGCCGGCCGCGGGCCTCGCGGGGTCTGCGGCGCCGGCGCAGCCACTTGCCGTACAGCAGCGCGGTGCGGGCCCGTTCGAAGTCGCCGCCCGCCTCGTCGTGCCGGTCGAGGGCGCGGCGGTAGAGGCCGTCGGCGTGCTCGGCGGGGGCGAGCAGGGCGTGGCAGCGGGCCAGTTGGGCGGCGGCCTGCGGGTCGGCGCCGAACGCCGCCCAGTCGGCGAAGTCCGGGAGGACCGCGCGGGCGTCTTCGTGGCGTCCGGCGAGCACCGCGGCCTCCACGAAGCAGGGCACGACCAGCCGCCACACCGCGAAGTGGCCCCGCCCGGGCCCGGGGAGGACCAGGAGCCCGAGCCGGTCGGCGGCGTCGAAGGGGCGGCCCCGGCCGAGGTCGGCGCGGGCCGCCGCCCACTGGGCGAGGGTGGCCGCCTGGGCCAGTCCGTGCCGGCGGGCCGTCTCCAGCGCGGCGGTGACGTGCCGGGCGACGACGTCCGGTTCCTCCTCGATCGACGCGGCGAGCGCCAGCACCGCCCGGTGGTGGGCCGCCGTGTTGCGCTGTCCGGCCCGCAGTGCGGTGCGCAGCCCCTCCTCCGCGTGGGTGCGCGCCTGCGGGTGCCGTCCGGCGCGCAGTTCGGCGTAGGCGAGGTACTCCAGTGCCTGCGGCACCAGCGCGTCCGACCCGAGCTGCCGCGCGGCGGCCAGGGCCCGGGCCCCGCCGCTGCGGGCGGCGTCCACGTCCCCGAGCAGCAGCGCGGCCGCCGCCGACCGAAGCAGCGTCTCCGGCCGTTCCTCGGTCCTGCCCCGCTCGACCACCTGTCCGAGTGGGGTCCCGGCCCGGTCGAGCCGTCCTTCGAGCAGCGCCCGCAGGCCGGCGCGGTGGTCACGTACGACGGCGGCCGTGCTCGCCGCGGGGCCGCGGGCGGCGGCGGGTCCGTCGGTCCCGGGTGCCCGGTCCTCGGCCCGGTGCGGCGGCGGTTCGGGGGCGAGCGTGGTCAGGCACGCGGGCAGGTCGCCCGCCGCCCAGGCCGCGTCGGCGGCGGCGAGGGCGGCGGTCGCGGCGTCGGCGGGCGCGTCCGCGGCGAGCAGCGAGGCGGCCAGCAGCAGGGACTGGTGGGCGTCGCCGACCGGACCGTCCCTCAGTTCCGTCACGCCGCGTACCAGCTCGGCGCGTCCCCGTACGGCGGCGGGGGCCGCGCGGTCCCGGGCCGCGGCGAGCAGGGGGCGGGCCCGTTCGGGGCTCCCGGCGAGCAGGGCCTGTTCGGCCGCGGCGGTGTACCGCTCGGCCCGTCTCGTACCGTCGGCCGTCAGCTCGGCGGCACGGGCGTACGCGCTCGCGCGCAGCCGGTGCGAGGCGGGCACCGCGTCGTCGGCCGCCACCGCCGCGAGCCGGTCCGCCAGCGCGGCGAGTCGGTCCGCCGGCGCGGGCGCGGGCTCCCGGCCGCCCAGGGACCACGAGCGGTGCAGCAGACCCGTGAGGCGGTGGCCGTCGCCCTCCAGCACGTCGGCCAGCGCGCGGTGCACGGCGCGGCGCCGCTCCGGACTGGCGGTGGCGTGCACGGTACGGCGGACCAGCGGGCTGCGGAAGCGGAGCCGGTCACCGGCCAGGACGAGTTGCCCGGGCAGCGGTTCCGCGCGGGGACCGGGTCCCGGGGCCGGCCGCAGGCGCCACAGCGCTTCCTGGACCAGACCGGCGTCGACGTCCGCGCCGTCCGCGGCCCGTCCGGCCGCCGCCACCGTCAGCAGCAGGTCCCGTGCGTGCGCGGACCGGCCGCTCGGGGCACCGCCCGCGACCTCGGCGAGGGCGGCCGCGTCGGCCAGCGGGTGGGGCAGCGGCCGGTGTCCGCGCAGCTCACCGGGTGACAGCCGGCGCACGAGGGCGACGAGGAGGGCCGGGTTCCCCTCCGCCTCGGCCAGGAGTTGCTCGCGGACGGCCGGGGCGGCGGCACCGTCGGTCACGTCGTCGAGCAGGGCGGCCGCCCTCGACGGGGCCAGCGGGTCCAGGTGGACGACGGGCAGCCAGGCGAACTCCGGGTCGACGGCGCGGTCCGAGGCGACGGAGAGCAGCAGGCCGACCCGGTCGGCGGGGTGCAGGTGCCGCGCCGCGCGTCCCAGTGCCGTCCGGGCCGGCGCGTCCCAGAGGTGGGCGTCGTCGACACACACCAGCACGGGCGCCGCGGCCGCCGCCGTCCGCAGGGTGTCGAGCAATCGTCCGGCGGTGACGTGCGCGCCCAGGTCCGGGCCCGGACCGAGGTGGAGTACCGGACCGGCTCGGAAGGAGCGGGCGGCCCACTGGAGCAGCGCGGTGCGGCCGAGCCCGGGTTCGCCGGCCAGGAGGAGTTGGCCGCCGTGGGAGGGCAGCGCGTCCAACAGTGCGCGCAGCGCCTTGCGTTGCGCGCTCCGGCCGTGGATCCGCCCGGCCGTGGGTACGGTCGTCTCTCCGGTCATTCCCGCGAGGTTACGCGCGCGTAACCCGAGGCGGAAGGCACCGGTCCGCCCGCGCCCGCCGCCGCTTCGGTGCCGTCACCTGCGGCTCTGTGCCCTGCGGGCGGCGCGGTCGCTGTGCCGGCGCCCAACCGGCCCCGGCCCCGGTCGTGCGCCGGCACAGCGGACCGGCGACGGCCGCGGTGTGCCCGCGACCGCCGCCGGTGGTGCCCCTGCGGGGCGAGAGGTGCCGTGCGCCGGGTCAGGAGCCGTGCGGGCAGTTGCCCCGGTACTCCTCGATCGTCAGGCTCGGCCGGGGCAGCGGGCACAGGAACTGCTCGTAGCGGGTGTCGTTGTCGATGAACCGCTTGAGCCAGGAGACGCTGTATTTCGCGATCGTCGTGTTGGACGTGTTGGGCGAGAAGTGGGTCGCGTTGTTCAGCTCCAGGTAGGCCCGGTCGGTCGCGGAGGGCAGGCCGGAGTAGAACGGCTCGGCGTGCGAGGCAACGGGGGCGACCGTGTCGCCGTCGGCGCCGACGATCAGCGTCGGGGTGCTGACCTCGGGCCAGCTCTTGTCCAGGTTCCAGGGGGTGAGGGGGATCGCGGCCTGGAGCGACGGCCGCGACTTGGCGGCCTCCAGAGTGCCGCCGCCGCCCATGGAGTGGCCCATGACGCCGAGTCGGCTGCTGTCGATCCGGCCACGGACGGAGCTGCGCTCGGTGAGGTAGTCCAGGGCGGCCAGCAGCTGCCGGCCGCGTGAGTCGGGCTGGTCCAGCGTGGTGTTGGTGTCGATGGTGAACACGACGAAGCCCTGGGAGGCCAGTCGCGGGCCGAGCCAGGCGATGGAGGACTGGTACGCGGTGAACCCGGGCGCGATCACGACGGCGCCGAACGTGCCGTCGCTCGTGCTGGTCGGGTAGTAGATGGTGCCGCCGCCGAAGCCGGTGACCGCGAGGGAGGAGACGCTGGTGTCGGCCACGGAGTAGGGGCCGCGCAGGGCCTCGATGCTGGACACGGTGGGCGCCGGGCCGCGCTCGTACGGGTTGTCGGCGGCCTGCGCGCCGGGGCCGGTGAGGGTGCCGAGCGCGAAGACCGCGGCCACGGCGGCCGTCAGGCCGGCGAGGCGCCGCCGGGTGCCCTGGAACGCGGGGCGTGCGGCGTGGGTGTGGGGGTGCTGCTGCACGAGGGATGGTCCTCTCGGTCGTGGCGAGCGGGCCGCCCGGTGATCGCACACGGCCCGGAACGCGTGGGGTCGCGTCCCGGGACATCCGCCGGGCGGGCCTCGCCGATGGGTTGGCCGTGCCACTGTCGAGCGACGGGACGGCCGGGGGGATCGGCAGAATCACCGGTCTCCTACGACGCCGGGAGCGGGCCGGTCCGCGGCGCGGGCTCCGGCGTCGGCCTCAGTGGCACGGAGCCGCCGGTTCCTCGGCGCCCTCCGCCCTGTCCATACGCTGCGTGGATGTGACACGCTCGACGTCGGCCGGGCGGTCGCAGCCCGGTCGTCATGGAGGATCGTCGGCGGGTCCGTGATCGGGCCGGCACCGCGGAGAGGCGACGGGATGCGCATCGGACTGCTCGGCACCGGCCCCTGGGCGGACATGGCGCACGCCCCCGCCCTGGCCGACCACGACGACCTGGACTTCGTGGGGGTGTGGGGCCGCCGCCAAGACGCCGCCGAGGAGCTGGCGGAGCGGCACGGCACACGGGCCTACGACGACGTCGACGCCCTGCTGGCCGACGTGGAGGCCGTCGCCGTCGCGCTGCCCCCGGCCGTGCAGGCCGACCTGGCGGTGCGCGCCGCGCGGACCGGGCGCCATCTGCTGCTCGACAAGCCGCTCGCGACGACGGTGGCGCAGGGGCGGGCCGTGGTGGAGGCGGTGCGGGCGGCCGGCGTCGCCTCGGTGGTCTTCTTCACCGCCCGGTTCCAGCCCGAGACGGAGGCGTGGATCACCGAACAGGCCGCCGGGGACGACTGGTTCACGGCGCGGGCGCAGTGGCTGGGCGCCCTGTTCGGGGGTGGCGACAGCCCGTTCGCCGCCTCGCCGTGGCGGCGGGAGAAGGGCGCCCTGTGGGACGTGGGGCCGCACGCCCTGTCCGTACTGCTGCCGGTCCTCGGTGACGCCCGGCGCGTGGCGGCGGCGGCCCCGGGCCCCGGGGACACCGTGCACCTGGTCCTCGACCATGCGGGCGGGACCTCCAGCACGCTCACGCTCAGCCTGACGGCGCCGCCCGCCGCGGCGGGCGCCACGGTGGAGCTGCGCGGCCGGACCGGGGTGACGCTGCTCCCGGAGGCCACGGAAGGTCCGGTGCCCGCGCTGCGGCGGGCCGCGGACGCGCTGCTGGCCGCCGCCGGTGGTGGGCGCCCGCATCCATGCGACGCCGCGTTCGGGCTGCGCGTCACCGAGATCCTCGCCGAGGCCGAGAGCATGCTGACGCGCTGACCTGCCGACGCGCCGGGTCGCCACTCGCTGACCCGCCGGGCGGGGTGGGCGCGGTCAGTCCCCCGCCCGCTCCGGCCCGAACGGCTCGTCGCTCCACCGGAACCAGGCCCGGTCGCCCTCGATGTGCAGCAGGAACTCGGCGACCGGGCCGTCGGGCGACACCAGCCGCACCCGCCGTTCGATCTCGGCGTAGACCGCCTCCCACCGCGTCCAGTGCTCGGTGTCGTCCGCTTCCGCCAGGGCGAGTTCGCGGGCGAACAGCTCGCGGACGGCACCGTAGGCCGGACCCGCCCGGAACCGGCCGGACAGCCAGGGGAAGTCGGCCTCCTCGATCACGATCTCCCCGATGTCGCCGGACTCCGCGTCGGCCGCCCGGCCCGCGTCCGGCGCCCGGCGCACGTGCCAGACCTCGCCCTCGAACCCCATGCCGCCTCCTCCGCACCGGTACCCCACCGGTCACCGTGCGGCCAGCATGCCACCCGGCACCGTCGACCGGCCGCCACCCGCCCCGCTCCCCCTTCCCTCGCCGTGGGTTAAGCGCGCCTTAAACACCGGTTAAGCGTCCCCTGCGCGAGGTCGCACACCCCAAGTCCCAGCAGGCTCAACGGGTTTGGAGCAGGAAGCGGATGGTTGGCCGGGCCCACGGTGCTGCGTACCATCGCCGCACCGCGTGAGAGCGCTCTCACGCCCTGTCAGGCCCCGATCACTGGAGACCCCCCACATGACTCCTCGTCACCAGCGTCCGCTCGCCCGCCGCAAGCTGCTCGTCGCCCTCGGCGGAGCCGTCGTGGCCGCGCCGGTCGCCGCCGCCGTCGCGCCGCACGCCCTCGCGGGCGTCGGCTCGGACGACCCGGCCCCGAAGGCCGGGGCCGACGGTGCCCTGCCGCTGACGATCGTCAACGAGACGGGCTCCTTCGGCAACGCCGACGTACACGTCTACATCGTGGGCAACGTGGACGGCCGCCAGGTGCGTGTCACCCCTGACGGCACCGTCGCCCCCGTGTCCCTCTCCGACAACGGCGCCGACGGCTACACCGACTACGCGATCGGCCTCTCCGGCAGCGGCGAGACCGAGCTGAGCCTGCCGCACCTCTCCGGCCGGATCTACGTGTCCCTGGGCGAGAAGCTGAAGTTCAAGGTCGTCGCGGACGGCGCGGGAAACGCCGCGCTGCAGTACCCGGCGGGCTGGGTCGGGTCCGACCCGAACTACGGGGTGCTGCACGACTGCGCGGAGTTCACCTACAACTCCGCCGGGATGTTCTGCAACACCACCATGGTCGACATGTTCAGCGTGCCGCTCGCCATCCGGCTGACCGGCGCCGACGACCAGACCACCGGCACGATACGTCCGGGAGGCCGCGCGGCCGTCTTCGAGGCGGTGCGGAAGGTGGCGGAGTTCGCGCCGCTGGTGGTGGACGACACCCGGGTGATCGCCCCCGGCCACGGGCTGGACGCCGGCCTGTTCCCCAAGGACTACCTCGCCCCTTACATCGACGAGGTCTGGAGCACCTACACCGGCAAGGACCTCAGGATCACCACCAACGCCGGGACCTTCACCGGCCGGGTGCGCGGGGACCGGCTGACCTTCGACGGGCCCGCCCAGGTGTCCTTCGCCAAGCCGTCCACCCGGGACGTGCTCTTCTGCGACGGCAACCTCGCCGCCCCCAACGACGGCACGACCGGTCCCGTCGCCGCGGTCCTCGGCGCCGGTTTCAACCGCTCCACGCTGGTCTCCTCGGCCGGCCAGCCCACGACCGACCCGGCGACGTTCTACCGGACCGCGCTGACCAACCACTACGCGAAGGCCGTGCACGCGGCCACCGAGGACGGCAGGGCGTACGGCTTCGCCTTCGACGACGTGGCCGACTTCGCCTCCTACATCCAGGACACGGCACCCACCGGCTTCCGGCTGACACTCGGCGCCTTCTAGTACCCCTCCGGAGCCGCCCGCCCGCTGCCCTCCGCGTGCGGGCGGCGCGGCGGCGTAGGAGCGTAGGGGTGTGCGAAAGGTGTCCGTCCCGCGGCCGCGCCGGGGCGAGGACCGGCGGAGCTGGCTGAGCGGGGCCCCGCCGCCCCGGTGGGTGCGGGTGCTGCCGCCGGCCCTCGTCGTGGCGATCTGCGCGGCGACCCTGCTGAGCGACGAGCCCCTGGAGATCGGGTTCCTGCTGGGTGCCATCCCGCCGCTGGCCGTGCTGTCCTACGGCCCGCTGGCGACCGCCCTGCTGGGCGGTGTGGTGGTCGCGCTGCTGCACATCCCGGCCCTCCAGCTCGACCGGCCGGGCGACGCCGACCTGCTGACCATCGTCTTCGTCTCCGTGCTCAGCGTCTTCGTGTCCTTCGTGCGCAGTCGCCGCGACGCCCAGCTGGGGCTGGAGCGCACGGTCGCCGAGGCCGCACAGCGTGCCGTGGCGCCGCCGCTGCCCGAGCGGGTGGGGGCGGTGCGCTGTACGGGGCTGTACCGGGCGGCGCAGCGCGGGACCCTGGTCGGGGGCGACTTCTTCGACGTGCGGGACGGCCCCTTCGGCGTACGGGTGGTGATGGGCGACGTGCAGGGGCACGGCCTGTCGGCGGTGTCGACGGTCGCCTCGCTGCTGGGGGCGTTCCGGGAGGCGGTGCTCGACCAGCCGGACCTGGCGTCGGTGGCGGGGCGGCTGGACCGCAGGCTGCTGGTGGACTCGGCGGACGCGCGGCACGCCGAGCTGTTCGCGACGGCCGCGCTGCTGGAGTTCTCCGCCGACGCCCTGGAGGTGCGTGTCGTCGTCTGCGGCAACCCGCCGCCCCTGCTGCTGCGGGGTGCGGACGCCGAGGAGCTGGAGGTCGCGCCGTGGACGCCGCTCGGGCTGGGGCTCGCGGACGCCGGGTCGATCGAGACGTGCACGGTGCCGCTGCGCCCCGGTGACCGGCTGTTCCTCGCCTCGGACGGTGTGGTGGAGGCGAGGGACGGCAGCGGCGCGTTCTATCCGCTGGCCGAGCGGCTGCGCTCCCTCGCGGGCGAGGATTCCGCCGCGCTCCCCGGCCTGGTCTGGGCGGACCTCGGGCGCTTCTGCCCGGACGTGCAGGACGACGTGACGATGCTGGTGCTCACTCCTTCGCCGCCGGCGCTCCGGATGCGCGGGCCGGTTCCGCATTGAATGGTGTTATCGGGATATTCGGGACCGACAACAGCACGGCACCGAAGCAGCGACCCGGATCCGAGGAGCACTGATCATGTCGACGTCACAGCCCGACGCCTCCCGACCCTCCGAAGCCCGCGCGGGCGAGGACCGCGCCACTCCGGACGACCTGCTCCACGCCCGCACCGGGACGGACGTGTCCCCGGAGGACCTGGTCCTGGCGGCCGGCCGGGACGTCACCCCGCAGAACCTGGAGTGGGCCAGGCGCAAGCTGGCCGAGGAGGGCCCCTCGGCCCTCGACAAGCTGCTGCCCTGACCGTCGGGAGCCCCGGCCGGACACAGTCGTCCGGCCGGGGCTCCCGACGTGGTCCTAGGACTCCGGCAGCTCCGTCTCGTCCTCCACCACGTGCACCGCGGCCTCCTCGGCCCCGGCGGCTCCGCCGTCGATGCCGACGTCCTCCGCGACGGTCTCCTTGGTGGTGTCGGTGCGTACGCCCTCGTCGGGGGCGACCAGACGGCCGGCCCGGCCGGTGCCCGCCTCGGGGTCGACCGGTTCGCCCTCGCCGCCGGGTTCGTCGCCGACACCGTCCCCGTCGGGTGCCGTCACGTCCGGCACCTCCTCGGCCAGCCGTTCGTCGAGGCTCTCGCCCTCGTGCTGCTCGGCGGCCGTGGTGCCGTGCTTGGTCACGCCCAGAGGCTTCTCCGGCGGGGAGTAGCCCTCGTCGAGGGTGTCGTCGTAGGTCCGCTCGTCGACGGCGTCCTGGAGGTCGAGGGGCGCGGCGTCCTCCTGCTCCTCGTTGGTTCCGGTGGGCTGGTAGGCGTCGTCGGCCATCGGGTCCGTGCCCATCGCTGCCTCCCTCTCGCGCTGCGTCGGCTCGTGGTCTCGCTGTCCGGTTCGCGTTTCCCGATACGCGATCTCTAACCCGGGGGTGCGATGCGGATCTCCAGGTCGGTGATGCGGTGCGGGGTCCAGTCGCGGGCGTAGCCGGGCGGGGCGGCGCCGGGTCCGGTGATGGCGGCGACCGGGATGCGCCGTGCGGTGTCCGTGATCTCGGCGGCGGTGGTGTTCTCGTTGTTGCCGCTCACCGAGCCGGAGGAGCAGCCCGTGTAGTAGCCGACCGGGATGGACTCGTGTCCGGTGATCAGGCAGGGCGGGCGGACCCCGAGCCGGTGCAGTTCGTCGGCGACGCGGGCCCAGTCCTCGCGGCTGTCGACGTTGCGGTCCACGGTGCCCACGAGCACCGAGAACTGCACCGCGAGGTGTCCGGCCACGGCGAGCGCGACCAGCGCCGCGGCCACCGGCCGCCACCGCTCCCGCCCGGTCCTGACCAGGTGCCACAGCGCGTCGGCGACCGGGACGGCGAGCAGGGCGTAGGCGGGCTGCAGGAAGCGGGGCGCCGCGTAGCCGATCATGAACAGGTACGGAGCCGCGGCCGTGACGGCGCAGGCGAGGGGGAGCAGTGTCGCGGTGGCGCGGCGGGCGCGGACCGCGACGACCGCGGCGAGGGCCACGACGACCGGGAGGAGCAGCCACCACAGGGTGACGACCGGGTGCGGCATCGCTCCGGTGCACGGGCGGCACAGGCCCCGTCCGCCCAGGCTGCGCATCTGGTCGTCGACGGCGATGTTCCAGCCGAGGCCGCCCTGGATCTCGGAGGCCCGGGACAGCCGCTCCCCGAGGCCCCCGTACCAGGCGTACGCCTCGATCGCCCATTCCACTCCCCCGGCCGCCAGGCCTCCCGCCAGCGCGAGCAGCAGCGGCCACTGGCGGCGTACGAGGACGAAGGCGAGCAGGGGTCCGGCCACCCAGACCGCGTCGGTGGGCCGCATCAGCGCCATCAGCAGGGCGCCGGCCGCCACGCCCCACAGCGCGCCCCTGCTGGAGCACCCCGGGCCGGCCCCCAGGACGCGCAGGGCGCAGCCGACCGCCACGAGGGCGCCGATCCCGACCCAGTAGTTGGGCATGGCCTGAGGGCCGTAGAAGAGGGTCACCCACAGGGTGGCGAGGAACGCGCCGGCCGTGGCCAGCACCCGGGCCGGGAACAGGCCCTTCCAGGCGCGCAGGGCGAGGTACAGGCCCAGTCCCGAGAGGACGGCGAGGTACACGCGCAGGAGTTCGGTGGAGGCCGACCAGGAGGCCACGGGTGCCGCCAGCAGGGAGACGCCCCGGGAGCGCGGCGCGCTGAAGAAGGCGGCGGGATGGTGGGTGGTGACCTGGCTGACGTACACGATCTCGTCCCAGCCGAGGCCCATCGAGGGGTGCACGAAGGCCAGTTGGGCAAGGACGAAGACGGCGGCCACCGCCGCGACCGGCGCGTCGCCGCGCAGCCGCCGGGGGGCGCCGGACGGGCCTCCCGCCGCACCGCCGCGTCCGCGTCTGCCTACGAGAGTCGCGTTCGCGCCGTCGGCCACCGTGCACCCCTCACCCCCGCTCGTCACGGGGCCGCTCGTCAGTCCACCTCCTGCCGCCTGTGGCTGGAGCCCGGAAGCCGCGGGAGCGCGGATTCCCGGAAATCATGGTCAAACTAACCCGCCGACCAGCGGTGTGCAGGGCGGAACTCGGCCAGTCGCGCGGTGTCATCCGTCACTCGGGACCGGCCGTTCGATGACGCCCGGGCGGCGGTGCGGGGGCTGTTCGGGGGTGGGCCGCCACTTCGGCGCGGAAATGCCGAGCGTGACGGGCTCGTCCCCGGTCACCCGCACCTCGTCCCCGTGGTGATGGATCGTCAGGGGCGGCCCGCCCAGCAGCGAGTACGACGCCCGGTCGGGCCCGATCTCCACTTGCAGGCACCGGCCGCGGAACTGGAGCCGGAAGGCGAGGCGGCTGAACTTCTCGGGCAGCCGGGGCGTGAAGTGCAGGCTGTCGCCCTCCCGCCGGGTGCCGCCGAACCCGGCGACCAGTGCCATCCACGTGCCGGCCAGCGAGGCGATGTGGAGTCCGTCGCGGGTGTTGTGCTCCAGGTCGGCCAGGTCCATCAGGGCGGCCTCGGTGGCGTAGTCGTAGGCCAGCCGCAGGTGGCCCGTCCGGGCGGCGACGACGGCCTGGCAGCACGCGGACAGGGAGGAGTCCCGCACGGTCAGCGGCTCGTAGTAGGCGAAGTTCGCGGCCAGCTGGTCCTCGTCGCAGTGGGCGTCGAACCAGCTGCCGCAGGTGTACATGGCGAGCACGAGGTCGGACTGCTTGACGACCTGCTTGCGGTAGATGTCGAAGTACGGGAAGTGCAGCATCAGCGGGTACTGGTCGGCGCCGGTGTTCGCGAAGTCCCAGCGCTGGTGGCGGGTGAAGCCGGCGTGCTGTTCGTGGACGCCGATCTCCTCGTTGTAGGGGATGTGCACGGCCTCGGCGGCGTCCCGCCATGCGGCGCTCTCCTCCTCGTCGACGCCGAGCCGGGTCGCCTCCTCCGGGTGGCGTTCGCACACGTCGGCGGCGGCGAGCAGGTTGGAGCGCGCCATGAGGTTGGTGTACATGTTGTCGTCGACGACGGCGCTGTACTCGTCCGGGCCGGTGACGCCGTCGATGTGGAAGACGCCGTGGTGGTCGTGGTGTCCCAGCGAGCGCCACAGCCGGGCCGTCTCCACCAGGAGCTCCAGGGCGGTCTCGCGTTCGAAGCCGGTGTCGCCGGTCGCCGCCGTGTAGCGCACCGCGGCGTGCGCGATGTCGGCGGCCACGTGGAAGGCGGCGGTGCCGGCCGGCCAGTACGCGGAGCCCTCGGAGCCGTCGATGGTCCGCCAGGGGAAGGCGGCGCCGCGCAGCCCGAGCTGGGTGGCGCGGTCGCGGGCGGCGGGCAGGGTGGCCTGGCGCCAGCGCAGCGCCTCGGCGACCGCCTTGGGCGCGGTGTAGGTGAGGACGGGCAGCACGAACATCTCGGTGTCCCAGAACGCGTGGCCGTCGTATCCGGAGCCGGTCAGTCCCTTGGCCGGAATCGCGCGCTGCTCGGCGCGGGCGCCGGCCTGCAGCACGTGGAACAGGGCGAAGCGGACGGCCTGCTGGATCTCCTCGTCGCCGTGCACCTCGACGTCCGCGCGGGCCCAGAAGTCGTCGAGGTACTCCCGCTGTTCGGCCACCAGGCCGTCCCAGCCGCCGTGCGCGGCGGCGGCCAGCGCTGCCTCGACCTGGTCGCTCATGGCGGGCCGGGAGCGGGCGCCCGACCAGCCGTGGGCGACCGTCTTCTGCACCCGCAGCCGCTGGCCCGGGTTCAGGACGGAGGTGATGGTCAGGCGGGACACGTCCGTGTTGCTCTCGCTGCTGGTGGTGATCTCGCCGGGCGCGTCGACGACGTGGTCGGCGGCCACGGCGACCCTGAGTCCGCTGCGCCGGGTGCGGTGGACCAGCCGCAGCCGGGAGCCGATGGCCAGGTCCTCCTCCGGCTCCAGCGGGGACTGAAGCGCCTGGGCCGCCCTGGGATCGCCGTCGGCGCTGGGCAGGCTCTCGTTGGCGACCAGTTCGGACTGGATGACGACGCGGGTGCGGCTGTCGACGGGCTCGACCTCGTACTCCACGGCGGCGATGGCGCGCTGGGTGAGGGAGACCAGGCGGGTGGAGCGCACCCGGACGGTCGTGCCGGCCGGGGAGGTCCACTCGCAGGTGCGCTCCAGCACGCCGCGCCTGAGGTCCAGGGCGCGTTCGTGCTTGCCGAGCCGTCCGTAGCGCAGGTCGAAGGGCTCGTCGTCGACCAGCAGCCGCAGCAGCTTGCCGTTGGTGACGTTGATGACGGTCTGGCCCGACTCGGGGTAGCCGTAGCCCGCTTCGGCGTACGGCAGCGGGTGGAGTTCGTAGACGCCGTTGAGGTAGCTGCCGGGCAGGCCGTGCGGTTCGCCCTCGTCGAGGTTGCCGCGCCAGCCGACGTGCCCGTTGGACAGGGCGAAGACGGACTCGCTCTGGGCGAGCAGGTCGAGGTTGAGCGCCGTCTCGCGCACCCGCCAGGGCTCCACGGTGTACGTCCGGTTGGTGATCACGCGTGGTCTCCCAGCTCGGCGAGGTCCTTGACGACGCGGTCGGCGCCGTGGGCGTAGAGGGCGTCGGTCTGGCCGACGCGGTCGACGCCGACGACGTAGCCGAAGTGGCCGGAGCGGCCCGCGTCCATGCCGGCCAGGGCGTCCTCGAAGACGGCGGCGCGGGACGGTTCGACGCCGAGGTCGCGGGCGGCGGCCAGGAAGGTGTCGGGGTGTGGTTTGCCCGGCAGGTTCCGCTCCCGGGCCACGACGCCGTCGATCCTGACGTCGAACAGCCGCTCGGCGTCGATGGAGTGCAGCACGTCGCGGGTGTTGGCGCTGGAGGAGACGATCGCGGTGGCGAGGCCGGCGGCGCGGACGGTGTCGATGTATCGCAGCGTGCCCTCGTAGGGCTCCACGCCGTCGGTGCGGATCTTCTCCAGGAGGAGTTCGTTCTTGCGGGTGCCGACGCCGTTGACGGTCCGCGCGTCCGGTGGGTCGTCGGGGGTGCCCTCGGGCAGCTCGACACCGCGGGAGGCGAGGAAGGACCGGACGCCGTCGGCGCGGGGGCGGCCGTCGACGTACTGGTCGTAGTCGGAGTCGGTGAACGGGCGGAAGTCCGCGCCGTCCCGCTCGCGCAGGAAGGCGTCGAAGGTCTCCTTCCAGGCGGCGGCGTGCACCACCGCCGTCCTGGTGACGACCCCGTCGAGGTCGAAGAGGCAGGCCTGGATGTCGTCGGGAAGTCCGAGCTGCGTCGTCATACCCCCACAGTTCCCCGCCGGGGCGGGTCCGATCAGGTGACACACTGTGCGGTGTGCCGCTGACTTTCGAGGGCCTGCTCACCCGTGCCCGCCGGCTCCCCCGGCGCGGGCGGCGCGCGATCCTGGGCATCGCGGGCAGTCCCGGCGCGGGGAAGTCGACGCTGGCCGGACAGCTGGTGCGGGAGCTGAACGGTACGGGCGAGCCGTGGGTCGCGCACGTGCCGATGGACGGCTTCCACCTCGCCGACGCGGAGCTGGTCCGGCTGGGCCGCCGGGACCGCAAGGGTGCGCCGGACACCTTCGACGCGGCCGGGTACGCCGCGCTGCTGGACCGGCTGCGCGCGGAGGAGGACGGCGACGTCGTCTACGCGCCCGGTTTCGAGCGGGTGCTGGAGCAGCCGCTCGCCGGGGCCGTGCCGGTGCCGCCTTCGGCCCGGCTGGTGGTGACGGAGGGCAACTACCTGCTGCTGGAGAGCGGGGCCTGGGCGCGGGTACGGTCCCGGCTCGACGAGGTGTGGTTCTGCGGGCTGGAGGAGTCGGAGCGCGTCAGACGGCTCGTGGCGCGGCACGAGCACTTCGGCAAATCGCCCGCGGACGCGACGGCGTGGGCCCTGGGCCCCGACCAGCGCAACGCCGACCTGGTCGCCGCCACCCGGGACCGGGCCGACCTGGTGGTGCCGGCAGAGGCGATGCCCGGCCGACCGCCGGGCGCCCGGGGCTCCGCGCGCTCAACTCCTGGCTGACGCGGTCACTCCTCGTCGAAGTCGTCGGGGCGGACGTGCGCCTCTTCGAGCGCCTCGCGCAGGGTCCGGCCGGTACCGCCCGGCGGGCGGGGCCCCTCCTCCTCGCGCTCGCGCTCGCGCCGACCGAGAACGTCGTCGGTGGTGTCGGTCTTCGGCCGGTTCTCTTCCGGGACGGTCATGACCTCGGCTCCTCGTCCGTGTCTGCGGTTCCTTCCGCGACGCCGGGTTCCCGGGCGACGCGGTGCTATCCCCGCCGGGGGTGACTCGTCCCGGGCGGTCGGGCCCGGGGGGTGGGCTATGTTGACCTCCGTGGGAGACATGGGAGACAAAGGAGCCGCACCCGTGCCATCACCGCAGCAGGCACGTGCCCAGGCGTCGGCGATCACCTCGGGACGGGCCGCCCCGCAGTCGGAGATCTCCCCCACCTCCCGGCTCAGGACGCTCTTCGACCGGCCCCGCCTCTCCCCGGGACAGCGGCGCATCGCCCAGTACCTCATCGAGCACCTCACCGAGGCGGCGTTCCTGTCGATCACCGACCTGGCCGACCGGGTGGGCGTGAGCCAGCCGTCGGTGACGCGCTTCGCCTCGGCGGTCGGCTTCAGCGGCTACCCGGCGTTGCGGGAGCAACTCCAGGCGATCGCGCTGGGCGGCCGCGGCGGGTCCGCGGCCGAGGAGTACCGGGGCAACGAACTCCAGGCGGCCGTGGACGCCGAGATCGAGAACCTGGAGAACCTGCGGCGCGACTTCGCCGACGCGGACCGGGTGATCGACGTCGGCCGCAAACTGGCCGCCTCGGCACCGCTGACCGTCCTCGGGCTGCGCATCTCCGTCTCGCTCGCCGAGTACTTCGCCTACGCGGCCCGCCGGGTCCACCCCGACGTGCGCCTGGTCACCAGGGGCGGCACCGTCGCCTACGACGCCCTGCTCCAGTCCCGCGAGGCGGGCGGCACATGGGTGCTGGCCTTCTCCATGCCCCGGCACGCCCACGAGACGCTGGGCGCCGTGCGGGTGGCACGCGGCGCCGGACTGAAGGTGGCGCTCATCACCGACCTGGCGCTCGGCCCCGTGGTGGACGAGGCCGACGTCACCTTCGCCACCGGCACGGGGTCCCGGCTGGTCTTCGACTCCTACGCGGCGCCGGGCGTGATGTGCGCGGCGCTGCTCCAGGCCATGACCGACGCCGATCCCGAGCGGACCCAAGCGCGGCTGGAGGAGTACGAGCAGGTCGCGGAGCAGCACCAGTTCTTCCTGCGGGACTGAGGGGCCCCGGCGACCGGCAGGAGCGGATGGGGCGGTCCCTGTCAAAGCAGGCATGAATGTTTTCATACGTCTTGCAAAGCGGATGGCATATATAAATACTGCTCACGGATCGCGACCCGGCCGCCCCGGAACGCGTCCGCACCTGCCGCGAACATCCCGGCCGCCGACTCCTACCCGCTCCGGCGCACCGGGTGTTCCGGACGGGCATCGCCTGCGCGAGCGCCCGCGGCGGTCCCGGTCGTCCCCTGGACCGGGACCGTCCCCCACCCGTCGCCCACCCCGTCGACGCCGCACACCCGGAAGCGATGATCATGCCCCTGACGACCACGCGCATCAGCCCGGACTGGCCCTGCCAGGTCAAGACCCCCGGCAGCTACGACTGGGAACGCTCGGCCATCAGGTGGCTGCGCGAGCTGGTCCCGGCACGCTACGCCGGCTATCCGGCGCTGATCCGGCACCCGGTGCTGCTCGCCCGCCATGCGCAGATCCAGGTCCAGCACGAGATCCGGGTGGCCCGCACCGCGCTGCAGACCGCCCGGGCGGACCTGCCGCGGCTCGGCCTGCACGAGGCGGCCATCGAGCACACCGTCAAGCTGTACGCGGCGGAGGTGCTCCAGTTGCAGCACATCGCGCGCAGCGTACGGGCCGTCACCGAGGCGCTCGCCGGACGCTGAACGGGAACGGACCGGCGCCGGCGGTGATGCGCGTCAGTCCACGGGATGCCCGGGCGGGACGGTGCGGGCGTCGGCGAGCCGCAGCAGCGGTCCGGCGGCCGGCTCGCGCCCGCCCCACTCGACCGGCTCCAGGACGAAACCGACGTGGTCGCCCCCGGCGGTCCGCTCCACGACCCGCCCGACGAACCACGCCTCCACGTCCTCCAGCACCGCGGCCCCGCCGTACCCCTCCCGCCAGCGGACCCGTCGGAACTTGTCGACGTCGTCGCCGGTCAGCCCACCGAAGAGCTCGGCCGTCTCGCGCTGGTCGCGGGCCAGCAGGTGGACCGCCAGGACCTCGGCGGACCGTGCGACGCGGAAGGTCCGGTTGACGTCGGAGATCCACACGACGTACCTGACGGGCTTCAGCGAGCACTGGGAGGAGAAGCCGACCAGACAGCCGGCCCGTTCACCGTCCGCGGCGGCCGTGACGACGCACATGTCCGGGTCGAGCCGGTCGAGGAACACGTCCATGGCCGCCATGCTAGGGCGGGAAGGCCGCTCAGGTGGCGAGCAGGCGTCGCAGGGCCGTGCGCAGGGCGGTGACGAAGGCGTCGCGGGCCGGCTCGTCGAGGGCGTCCAGGGACAGATAGGGGTTGAGGTCCTCCAGCTCGACCAGCAGCAGCTCACCGCCGGGGGCGCGGCAGGCGTCGACGCGCTGGATTCCGTGGTCGACGCCGTTCCACTCGATGAACCGCCGCGCGAAGTCCAGGTCGGCGACGGTGGCGTCGTACGGCTCCAGCTGCCAGCGCCGGTCGGGGTGCGGCGCGTAGAGGGCGTACTGGTAGTCGTGGTCGACGAAGTAGAAGGAGACCTCGTAGGCGAAGTCGACGCGCGGCTGGACGAGCAGGTCCCCGGTTCCGGCCAGCGCCTCGGGCACCCGGCCCGCCGGGACGATCCCGAGGCCCGCCGAGTCGGCGCCGAGCCTGGGCTTGACGACGTACTCGTCCGCGACGGGGAGCCGGTGCAGGTCCTCGGCACGGTCGACGGTGGGGATGACCGGGAATCCCGCGGCCGTGAGGTCGAGCAGGTACTGCTTGCCGACCATGTCCGCCCTGCCGGTGAGCTGGTTGTAGACGCGCATCCCGCGCTCGGCCGCGCGCTCGCGGAAGGCCTCGTGGGCGGCCCGGTACCCCTGCACGGGCCCGCTGTTGCGGACGACGACGGCGTCGAAGGCGTCCATCAGCGCGACGGCGTCCCGGGGATGACACAGGGCCAGGTCGAACTCCTCGCGCAGTCGCGAGGTCAGGTGGATGTCCTCGTCGCAGTAGCGCCGCCCGCGCGCCTGGTAGGCCAGGTCGGTGACGTACAGGATGCGGGGGCGGGCGAACGGCATGCGGGACTCCTCCGGGGATGATTGGAAGTGATCGTATGCGACCGGTGTGGCGAGATGGCCAGTGCACTCAGTTCCCTCCATTCACTGCACTGAGTGCCACCAACTTCGCCGGGCTGCTACTTTCGCCTTCATGAGCACCAGCAACGCGGCTCCCCGCCGCGGGGACGGGACGGACCCGGCACAGGTCCGGCCGCCGATGCGGGAGGCGCTGGTCGCGGCGGCGTTCCGGCTGTTCCTCGAGCGGGGGTACGAACAGACCACCGTGGACGACATCGTCGCCCTGGCCGGCGTCGGCCGGCGCTCCTTCTTCCGGTACTTCCCGTCCAAGGAGGACGTGGTCTTCCCCGACCACGAACGGTGCCTGGCCGACATGAAGGCGTTCCTGGACCGCTCCCCCGAGGACGCCGACCCGGTGCGGCGCGTGTGCGACGCGGCCCGCCTGGTGCTGCGCATGTACGCCGAGAACCCGGCGTTCTCCGTCCAGCGGTACCACCTCACCAAGAAGGTCCCGGGACTGCGCGCCTACGAGTTGTCGGTGGTGTGGCGCTACGAGCGCGCCCTCGCCGAGTACCTGCGCGGGCGGCTGGGCGGACGCCCGGACGGGATCCTGCGCGCCGACGTGATCGCGGCCGCGGTGGTCGCGGCGCACAACAACGCCCTGCGGTCCTGGCTGCGTTCGGACGGCCGCGACGACGCGGGCGCCGCGGTGGACCACGCCCTGGCGTACGCGCAGTCCGCCTTCGGCGACGTGCCCCTGCCGCCGCGCGGCAGCTCGCCCGAAGACGTGGTGGTCGTGGCCGCGCGCCGCGGGACACCGCTGTGGCAGGTGCTGCGGGAGGTCGAGGACGCGTTCGCGCACGACTGACGGCCGACGGACGACGGGGTCCACGGCTCACGCGCTCGCCTGCTCGCCGATTCGCTCAATCAAGGGTACCGAGTGCCTTTACGCGTGACACTGAGTGCCATAAGCTGTGGTGCGTGCACGGTGGCACGGTGAACCGCGCACACGCGTGCCCGGTGACCGCGCACGCGGGATTCCGGCCCGAGTGCAGGGAGTTGACCAGCGTGTACCACTCAGGAAACGTCGCTCAGCAGGCAGCCGGCCCCGCGATGGGCCTGCTCGACCCGAAGGCCGAGAGCCGGGCCCCGGAGACGGAGGCCGTCTTCTACCAGCGCTGCACCTGGTGCGGCACCGCCATGTACCACCGGGTGCTGTGCCCGGTGTGCCGCGGCAGCGAGCTGCGCACGGAGCGGAGCGAGGGCACGGGGACGGTGCGCCACGCGACGGTGGTGCACCGCAACACCCCCGCCGCACGCAATGTCTCCCTCATCGAGATGGCCGAGGGCTTCGTGCTGCGCGGCCGGGTCATGGGCCCGCTCATCGGCATCCACAGCGGGGACCGGGTGCGGCTGTCCACGGCCAAGGACCCGGTGCGCGGCGAGCCCGTCTTCCAGCTGGTCGACGAGCCGTACCGGGCCTGGACCTGAGGGCCGGTCAGTTCCCGGCCGTCGGGCCGGGCGTGAGCGTGATGCGGATTCCCAGGGTGCCGTCGAGTCCCCTGCGCAGCCGGCTGCCGAAGAGGGTGAGCCGGCCGACGACGCCGTACTTGCGGGCGAGCAGCCGCCGATAACGGGCAGTGGTGGCCGGGTCGCAGATCTCCGCCCTCCCCGGTACCTGTTCGCCGGTCGGCTTGCCCCGCACGTCGCAGGGGCCGACCAGGACGTCGGCGCGGTTGCGCACGCGCTTGACCTTCCAGGAGTCGGCCGCCGTCCAGGCGCCGAGCGCGTCCCCGTCCCGCACGACCCACACCGGGGTGGCGACCGGGGTGCCGTCCTTCCGGTACGTGGTGACCAGCAGGTACTTGCCGGCGCCGAGCCGGTCCAGTGACGCGTCGTCGTCCATGCCCGGAAGTCTAGGCGCTCCCGCGCCGCTGTCCCGCGCCGCCCGCGTCTCACTCCAGGACCGACGCCATCCTGCGCACCGCCTCCGTGAGCACCTGCGGCGAGGTCGCCAGGTTGAGCCGAACGTGCCCCGCTCCGCCGCTGCCGAAGGGGAGGCCGGAGCTGAGGGCCACCCGGCCCCGGTCGAGGAAGACCTCCGCCGGGTCGTCGCCGAGGCCGAGGGCGCGGCAGTCGAGCCAGGCGAGGTAGGTCGCCTCCCCCGCCCGGTGGACGACCCCAGGGAGGTGCTCGGCGAGCAGGCCGGTGAGCAGCCGCCGGTTCTCGTCGAGCCCGGCGAGCACGGCGTCCAGCCAGCCGGTTCCGTCGCGCAGGGCGGCCGTGTGGGCGAGGACGCCGACGTGGCTCGGCCCGTGACCGACCTCCTCGGGCATCCGTGCCAGGTCGTCGGCGGCGCCGGGTCCGGCGATGGCCAGGGCCGCCTTGAGCCCGGCCAGGTTCCAGCCCTTGGACGCCGACATCAGCGCGAGGCCGCGTTCGGCGCCGGGCACGCTCAGGTAGGGCACGAACCGCGCGTCGCCGGTGACGACCGGGGCGTGGATCTCGTCGGCGACGACCCGGACGCCGTACCGCTCCGCCAGGCCGGCGACGGCCGCCAGTTCGCCGGCGGTGTGGACGGTGCCGGTCGGGTTGTGCGGGCTGCACAGCAGGAAGGCCGCCCGGCCGCCGCCCGCCGCGGCCCGCCGGAACTCCTCCTCCAGCACGCCCAGGTCGATCCGCAGGTCCGGGCCGAGGGGCGCCTCGACCACCCGCCGGTCCAGGTGGGCGACGAACTGGTAGAACGGCGGGTACACCGGCGGGTTGACGATCACCGGGTCACCGGGCCCGGTGACGAGCTTGAGCATCTCGACGACGCCGAGCATCACGTCGGGCACGATGGCCGTGCGTTCCACGGCCAGGCCGTCCCAGCCCCACCGCTTGCCGGCGAAGCCGGCGAGGGCCTCGGCGTAGGCGGTGCCGGCGGGGTAGCCGGTGTCGCCGAGTTCCATGGCCCGCGTCACGGCGCGCACGACGGCCCCGGCGAGCGGCACGTCCATCTCGGCCACCCACAGCGGCAGTACGTCCGCGGGGTAGGTGCGCCACTTCATGCTCGTACGCCGGCGCAGCTGGTCCGGCGTGAGTGCGTGCAGGGGGTTCGGTTCACCGGACTGGTCCCGCGGGATGCTGGTCATGGGGCCAAGATAGGTCGCCGCGACGGCGCGGGGAACCGGAGGCCCGCCCGGTGAACACCGGGGTCGCCTCCCTCGTATGGGAGGAGGGCGCTCGACGTCCGGAGGCCCCCGCGGCGGCGACGCCGCGCGGTCGGTTCCGGGAGCGCACGCATGAGGCACGCACGACGACGCATGGTCCGGCGAGTGGCACGGCTGGCGGCCGTCGGCGGACTGCTGCTCGGGGGGACGATGGTCACCCGGGCCGTGGCGAGCGAACCCCCCGACGCGTCCGCCGCGCCGCCCACCCTCGCCCGGACCGCGTCCGGCGACGGCGCCGGCCTGGTCTCCCGGCTGGGCACCGACCGCACGGCGGGCCACTGGATCGGCTCCGACGGGCGGCCGGTGGTGGCGGTCACGGACGAGCGCGCGGCCGAGGCGGTGCGGCGGGCCGGGGCCACGGCGAAGCGGGTGCGGCACAGCATGTCCGAGCTGCGGTCGGCGACCTCCACGCTGCGCGCGGCACCCCGGGTGTCCGGTACGGCCTGGGCGCTGGACTACCGGTCGAACGAGGTGGTGGTGCGCGGCGACCGCACGGTCTCCGGGCCGGACTGGTCGCTGCTGACGCGTGTCGCGCAGGGCATCGGCGGGTTCGTCCGCATGGAGCGCACCGAGGGCACCTTCACCACCCGGCTGAACGGGGCGGAGCCGATCCTGTCCACGGCGGGGCGCTGCTCGGCGGGCTTCAACGTGACCGACGGCACGAGCGACTTCATCCTGACCGCGGGCCACTGCGGGCCGACGGGCTCCGTCTGGTTCGGTGACGGCCGGGGTGACCGGCAGATCGGCAGGACGGTCGCCGGCAGCTTTCCCGGGGACGACTTCTCCCTGGTCGAGTACGCGAACGGCAAGGCGGGCGACGGCGCCGACGTGGTGGCGGTGGGCGACGGCAAGGGGGTGCGGATCACCGGGGCGGGTGAACCGGCGGTCGGGCAGCGGGTGTTCCGCAGCGGGAGCACCAGCGGGCTGCGCGACGGCCGGGTGACGGCGCTGGACGCGACGGTCAACTACCCGGAGGGCACGGTCACCGGCCTGATCGAGACCGATGTGTGCGCCGAGCCCGGGGACAGCGGCGGGCCGATGTTCTCCGAGGGCGTCGCGCTCGGCGTGACGTCGGGCGGCAGCGGTGACTGCGACAAGGGCGGCACCACGTTCTTCCAGCCGCTGCCGGAGGCCATGGAGTCGCTCGGGGTCCGGCTCATCGGCTCCGGACGGCAGGGTGCCGCCGCGGGCGCTTCGGCAACCGCGTCACCGGGCGCCGCGGCCCCGGGGGCGTCGGCGCCCGTGACGGGTGTCGGAGGTTCGACCCTGCTCGCCCGGCTGGCGGACCGCAGGAACGTCGGCCCGGGGCTGCTGATCGTCGCGGGCAGCCTGGTGGCGCTGGTGGCCACGCGGTGGATCCGGGCGGAGCAGGACCGCAAGGCCTACCGGCGGCACTACTCGGCGACGTGGGGCTGACGGGAGCCGGTACGAGGTCCGGCCCATGAGGGCTGCCGGGGGCGGCCGGGACGGCGAGGAGTCCTGGGCGCCGGTCAGGCGGCGTTCACGGACTCCGGGGCCGCGGTGGCCCACTCCATGACGAGCCGCTGGTACTCCGCGCGCTGCTCGACGCTCAGTGTCCCGCCCGACCGGAGCCACAGGGCTCGGATCTCCTCGTTGACCTCGGCAGCCGATCGCTCGGAGGAGGGTTCAACAGTGGTGGACATGCTGTGAAGCATACGGCGCCCGGCGTGAAGACGATGTGAGTAATCACCAGCCAAACGGACATAACGGACCGTGTTACTGATCACGTCGTCGGTGCCATCTGTCAAGACCTGCGGGCGATTTCGTTCCCGCCAGATGTGTCCTGCCGCACACGGCCCCTCCGTTCACCTCCGCGCCGGGCGCCGGTCCCCGTCAGGTGCCCGGCTTGCGGCCGTACACGTAGACGTCGTCGCCCTTCTTCAGCAGCGACCAGTACTTCTTGGCGTCGGTCTTCGTCATGTTGACGCAGCCGTGGGAGCCCGGCGGGTTCCACATGCTGACGCCGACGGAGTGGAAGGCCTGGCCGCCGTCGAAGAACTGGCTGTAGGGCATCGGCACGTGGTAAATGGTCGAGAAGTGGTCGATGTTGCGCCAGTAGACCTTCTTCAGGCCGGTGCGGGTCTCGTAGCCGTTGCGCCCGGTGCGGACCGGCACCGGCCCGTACACCAGCTTCTTGCCGTCCTGGATCCAGCTCAGCTGGAGGCTGAGGTTCACACAGGCGATACGGCCCTTGTTGGTGGGACACTTGCCGGATTTGTTCGGGTTCTTGCCGACGGCCTTCTGCTTCGTCATCAGGTCCATCACCCCCCAGGTGACGGGGCCCGCGTAGCCGGCGTTGGGCTGGATGCCGTGCTTGGTCTGGAAGGCGCGGATCGCCTTGCAGTCGGCGGTGGACTGCTTGCCGTCGGCCTTGCGGCCGAGGAATTTCTCCACCTTCTTCTGGTACGGACCCGCCTTCGCGGTGCAGCTCGCGGCCTGGGCCGGTGCCGCCGTGAGCGCGAGTGTGAGCGGTGCCACCAGTGCGGTGACCGCGAGTGCGACGGCTCCCCGTCTGCGTGTGTCCCCCATGGTCGGTCATGCCTTTCGCGTCGAGGCGGTGCGCCGTGCGGAAGGTCGCCTTCGTGCGATCCCGGCATGCTAGACCGCCGTCCGGCGGCTTTGGTTGCGTGCCGCCGGCCGCCGCGACGCAACCGTGACAAACACCACCGGACCACCCTCGCCCGCCCGTTCGAACCCTTCAGCCGTCCCGACGGCCCGACTTGCCCGACTTGCCCGACTGAAGTCCCGGTCCCCCGGGGCGAAGGCCGGGTTATAGTCCCGGGGTCGCGCAAAACGGTGTCCCGCTGGTCCATCCGCCGGACATCGCTCGTACACCGATGCAGAGGCTTCTGATCGGTGAGCGTCTCCTCGCCGGGATCGGGCACCACGTCCGCTCGGCGCTGACCATCGCCGGCGCGTGCCGGCGCGACAGAGGAGCGCACCATGCGGAAGACCATCGCCGTCGTCGGAGCGGGACTGGGCGGGCTGACGCTCGCCCGGGTGCTTCAGGTTCACGGAGTCGCCGCGACGGTCTACGAGGCCGAGCCGTCGGCGACGTGCCGTACGCAGGGCGGCCTGCTCGACATCCATGAGGAGACCGGCCAGGTCGCGCTACGCGCAGCCGGTCTTCACGACGAGTTCCTCGCTCTGGTCCGCCCCGGCGAGGACGCCAAGCGTGTGGTCGACCGCCACGGCACGGTTCTGTTCGACAAGCCCGCGGACCCCGGTTCGGCCCGTCCCGAGGTGGACCGCGGCGAACTCAGGCGTCTGCTCGTCGACTCACTGGCGCCGGGCACGATCAGGTGGGGTCACAGGCTCACCTCGGTCCGGCCCCGTGTGGAGGGCGGCTACGAACTGGCCTTCGCGGAAGGCTCCGCCGCGCGCGCCGACATCGTCATCGGCGCGGACGGTGCCTGGTCGAAGGTGCGTCCGCTGCTCACCCCCGCCAAGCCGCTCTACAGCGGGACCTGCTTCATCGAGATCGCTCTCGCGCCGGCCGGCCGGAACAGCCGGGCGAGCGTGGCCGCGATCGGCGGCGGCACGCTGATGGCGGTCGCGCCGGGCAGGGGCATCATCGCCCATCGCTATGCCGACGGACACGTGCGCGGGTACGTGGCACTGAACAAGCCGGAGGAGTGGACGAGGTCGATCGACTTCGGCGACCCGTCCGCGGGCCTGTGCCGGCTCGCCGACGAGTTCGACGGATGGTCGCCGCTGCTCACCACCTTCGTCACACGGAGTGACGCGCGACCATGGCTCCGGCCCATCCACGCCCTGCCCGTCGGGCTGGAATGGGACAGGGTGCCCGGCGTGACCCTCGTCGGGGACGCGGCGCACCTGATGTCGCCCTTCGCCGGCGAGGGAGCGAACCTCGCCATGTACGACGGCGCGGACCTGGCGGGCGAGCTGGTGGAGCAACGTGACACCGAGTCCGCGCTCACCGCCTACGAAGAGCGGCTGTTCCCGCGAGGTGGCGACGCGGCCGGCCGCTCGGCGCGGAACCTGGAGGTCTTCTTCGGCCGGGAGGCACCGCGGAGCGTGGTCAGCCTGTTCGATCACTCCTGACTCCTCGGTCCGGGTTCACGGCCGCACGAGTACCCCTCCGCGTCGCCGTGGCGGATACCGTGCGGCCATGTCCGCGTTCCTGCAGCAACTCCCCGCTCTCATCGGCGTCGTCATCGGCGCGCTCGGCTCCTATCTCGCCGTGGTCCGCAGCGACCGTGCCCGGTTCGACCGGGAGACGGCGGCCCGCTGGGAGGAGCGCAGGCTCGCGGTGTACGCCGACTACGCGCGGACCCTGAAGGCCTCCGTCACGCTGACGTACCGGATAGCCGCCCATCTCGGCAACGACCCGCACCCGCATCCGCTGGCTCCCGCGGACGCCGCGCCCGCCCAGGCCGAGGCCGCCCTCGCCCGGGACCCGGCCGGTGAGGCACTGCTCCTGCTGGGCAGCAAGGACGTGGTGGAGAAGGCGCGGGCCTGGGTGGTGGCGGTGATGGAGATGGAGCGCTTCCTGCGCGAGGAGACCCACGACCCGGAGTCGTGGCGTGCCCTGCTGGAACGGCAGCGCGCCGCACGTGAGGGCTACTACACCGCCGTACGGGAGGACCTCGCGCTGCCGCCGGGGCACGGCGCGCGGTGGCCGTTGCCGCCCGTCAGCGGTAGCCGGTGACGTCGGCGGGCTTGTCCTGGTCCTGGACCTCGACGAGATAGCGCCAGGCGTCCGGGCGGCTGCCGTCGAGGTCGGTGAAGCCGTACTCCTGGGCGAGGCCGCCGCTGGAGAGGGACTGGCCGTTGAAGCGCGCCACACCCGGGTCGGCGGCGAGGGCCGTGACCGCGCGGCCGACGTAGCGGGGCGTCTCGGAGATGGCGAAGTGCGGGACGCGGTCGAGGGCGTCGCGCCAGTTCTCCTCGCGTACGCCGAAGTGGTCGAGCATGATCTCCGAGCGCAGCCAGCCGGGAGTCAGCGCGACGGCCGTGGCGCCGCGCGGCCCCACCTCGTGCCCGAGGGAGAAGGCCATGCGCAGGACGGACGTCTTGGCGAGGTCGTAGAAGAACGAGTTGCGGTAGTGGTCGCGGTTGTAGGCGTCGGTGCCGTCGGTGACCTCGACGACGAGTCCGCCGGGGCGGCGCAGCAGCAGCGGCAGGGCGTGGTGGCTGGTGATGGCGTGGGTCTCGACGGCGAGCCGCAGCAGCCTGAGCCCCTTGTCGAGGTCGTGCTCCCAGACCGGGCTGTCCCACTCGAAGAGGGTCTCGCCGCCCCAGATGTCGTTGACCAGGACGTCGAGGCGGGCCTGTTCGCTGGCGATCCGGTCGACGACGGCGGCCACCTGCGCCGGGTCGAGGTGGTCGGCGGGTACGGCGATGCCGTGGCCGCCCGCCTCGGTGACCAGGTCGGCGGTGTCCTCGATCGTCTCGGGACGGTCGTACTCCGAGCGCCGGGCGCGGGTGCTGCGGCCGGTGACGTAGACGGTGGCGCCGGCCGCGCCCAGTTCGACGGCGATGCCCCGTCCGGCGCCCCGGGTCGCCCCGGCGACCAGTGCGACCCTGCCCGTCAGCGGACCTCTCGATGACCCTGTCATGTCCGGCTTCCGTTCCTCTCCGTCACGTCCCGCACGAGCTCACGTACCGCACGAGCGATGTCGTGTTCGAGAGTGCCCGGGAAGCCGGACATCTTCTGTCACCTTTACCGCGTGTCCCCGGTTTACCGAGGCGATCGGGGACGCGGTCCGCGCCCCATCAGTGCCCGCGCTCGATCCACTCCTCCAGGTGCGGGGCCTCGGCGCCGATGGTCGTGGAGTCGCCGTGGCCGGTGCGGACCTCGGTCTCGGGCGGGAGGACCAGCAGCTTGTCCCGGATCGAGTCGATGATGGTCGGGAAGTGGGAGTAGGACCGGCCGGTGGCGCCGGGTCCGCCCTGGAAGAGGGTGTCGCCGGTGAAGACGGTGCCGAGGCCGGGGTCGTGGAGGCAGACCGCGCCGGGTGCGTGGCCCGGGGTGTGCAGGACGGTCAGGTCGGCGCCCGCGGCCTCGATGACGAGGCCGTCGGTCAGCCAGGCGTCGGGGTCCCGGTCCGGGTGGGTCTGCTGCCACAGGGGCAGGTCGTCGCGGTGCAGCCAGATGGTGGCGCCGGTGCGCTCGGCGAGCGCGGGCGCCGCGTTCACGTGGTCGTTGTGGGCGTGGGTGCACACGATGGCGATGAGCCTGCGGTCCCCGACGGCCTCGGCGATCGCGTCGGCGTCGTGGGCGGCGTCGATGACGACGACCTCGTGGTCGTCGCCGACGAGCCAGACGTTGTTGTCGACGTCCCAGGTGCCGCCGTCGAGGCTGAACTGTCCGGAGGTGACGAGGCGTTCGACGCGGGCGGCCATCAGAGCACCACCACCGAACGCAGCACGTCACCGGCGTGCATCCGGTCGAAGGCCTGCTCCACCTGGTCCAGCCGGATGGTCTCGGTGACGAACTTGCCGAGGTCCAGACGGCCCTGGAGGTGGAGGTCGATGAGCATCGGGAAGTCCCGCGAGGGCAGGCAGTCGCCGTACCAGGAGGACTTGAGGGAGCCGCCGCGGCCGAACACGTCGAGCAGCGGCAGCTCCAGCTTCATCTCGGGGGTCGGCACGCCGACGAGGACGACGGTGCCGGCCAGGTCGCGGGCGTAGAAGGCCTGCCGGTAGGTCTCGGGGCGGCCGACGGCCTCGATGACGACGTCGGCGCCGAAGCCGCCGGTCAGTTCGCGGATCGCGTCGACGGGGTCGGTCTCGCGCGAGTTGACGGTGTGGGTGGCGCCCATGCTCCGGGCGGTGGCCAGCTTGCGGTCGTCGATGTCCACGGCGATGACCTTCGACGCGCCCGCCAGGTACGCCCCGGCGATCGCCGCGTCGCCGACGCCGCCGCAGCCGATGACGGCGACGGTGTCACCGCGGCCCACATCGCCGGTGTTGATGGCGGCGCCGATGCCGGCCATCACCCCGCAGCCGAGCAGCCCGGCCACCTCGGCGGAGACGGCCGGGTCGACCTTGGTGCACTGTCCGGCGGCGACCAGGGTCTTCTCGGCGAAGGCGCCGATGCCGAGGGCCGGGGACAGCTCCTGACCGGTCGAGGCGAGGGTCATATTCTGCTCGGCGTTGTGCGTGTCGAAGCAGTACCAGGGCCGTCCGCGCAGACAGGCCCGGCACTTGCCGCACACGGCACGCCAGTTGAGGATGACGAAGTCCCCGGGGGCGACGTCGGTGACACCGGCGCCGACCGACTCCACGACGCCCGCGGCCTCGTGGCCGAGCAGGAAGGGGTAGTCGTCGCTGATGCCGCCCTGCTTGTAGTGCAGGTCGGTGTGGCACACCCCGCAGGCCTGGATCGTGACCACGGCCTCGCCCGGGCCGGGATCCGGCACGACGATCGTCTCGATCCGCACCGGCTCGTCCTTGCCCGGCGCGATCACGCCGCGTACTTCCTGCGCCATGGTCCTGACCCCTTCCTCGGCCGTTCGGTTTCCCCCCAGACCCTACGCGCAAGTGATCGCGAAGGAGCAGGTGACGGGGCGGTTAGCGGGGTACGGACGGACGGCCGTACACCGGCGGCCGGTGCCGCCGGGCGCCGACGTAGCCTGAGTGCCCCGTCCGCGTGCCGAAGGAGCGACGTGAGAACCGCAGAGCCGGAGTCCGGCCCGCCCGCCTGGCGGCAGCTCGTGTCGTACGTACGGCCGCACCGCACCGCCCTGTTCGCGGGCGCGCTGCTCTCCCTGGTCACCGGCGCCACGGGGCTGCTGCTGCCGCTGGTGGCGCGGGAGCTGATCGACGACCTGGCGCACGACCGGGCCATCACCGGTGCGCTGCTGGCCATGTCGGGGCTCGTGGTCGCCAACACGGCGCTCGGCGCGCTGGGTTCGTACGTGCTGCGGCGCACCGCCGAGTCGGTGGTGCTCGGGGCGCGGCGCACCCTGTCGTCGTATCTGCTGCGGCTGCGGATCGCGGCGGTGGACCGCACCGAGCCCGGTGACCTGATGGCCCGGATCACCTCCGACACGACCCTGCTGCGCGAGGTCACCACCGACTCCCTGATCGGCCTGGGCACCGGCGGACTGACGCTGGTGGCGACGCTGGTGATGATGGGCGTGGTCGACGCGGTACTCCTCGGGGTGACCCTCGCGGTGGTGGTCGGCGCGGGCACGGTGCTGGGGCTGATCGTGCCGCGCATCAACCGGGCCAGTCGGCAGGCGCAGGACGCGGTCGGAGTGATGGGCGCCGCACTGGAGCGGATCCTCGGCGCTTTGCGCACCGTCAAGGCGTCGGGCGCCGAGCCCCGGGAGGAGCGGGCACTGCACGAGGCGGCCGAGGAGTCCTGGCGGCAGAGCGTGCGCGCCGCCAGGTGGTCGGCCGCCGCGGGCAACACAGCCGGTCTCGCGATGCAGATCGCCTTCATCACGGTGCTCGCCGTGGGCGGGGCCCGGGTGGCGACCGGGGCGATCGACGTGGGCACGCTGGTCGCGTTCCTGCTGTTCGTCTTCTATCTGATGTCGCCGATCCAGCAGGTCGTCGGCGCGATCACCCAGTACCAGACGGGCCGGGCGGCGCTGGGCCGGATCCAGGACGCGCTGCGCCTGCCCGCGGAGCCGCCCGCCCGGCTGGTCCCGCTGCCGTCGCCGGGCGCGCGACCGGCGTCCGTCGCCTTCCGCGACGTCCGCTTCCGCTACGCGGACGACCTGCCGTACATCCACCACGGGGTGAGCTTCGAGGTGCCGGGCCGCGGGATGACGGCGTTCGTCGGCCCGTCCGGCGCGGGCAAGACCACGGTCTTCTCCCTGATCGAGCGGTTCTACGACCCGGACTCGGGGGAGATCACGCTGGACGGCCGGAGCCTCGCGGACTGGGAGCTGGCCTCGCTGCGGGCCGCGATCGGATACGTGGAGCAGGACGCCCCGGTGCTGTCCGGTTCACTGCGGGACAACCTGCTGCTGGGCAATCCGGAGAGTGACGAGGCGGCCCTCACCGCCGTGCTGAAGACGACCCGCCTGGACGGTCTGGTGGACCGGTTGCCGGACGGGCTGGAGACGCTGGTCGGGCATCGCGGCACCAAGCTGTCCGGGGGCGAGCGCCAGAGGGTGGCCATCGCCCGTGCGCTGCTGCGCCGACCGCGGCTGCTGCTGCTCGACGAGGCCACCTCGCAGCTGGACGCGGTCAACGAGGCGGCGCTGCGCGACACCGTGGCGGACGTGGCCCGGACGACCACGGTGCTGGTGGTCGCGCACCGGCTGTCGACGGTGACGACGGCCGACCGGATCGTGGTGATGGACGCGGGGCGCGTCCGTGCGGTCGGCACGCACCGGGAACTGGTGACCGCCGATCCGCTGTACGCGGAGCTGGCGGCCACCCAGTTCCTGTCGAACGGTGGCTGACGCGGGCGTCAGCCCAGGGCGGGGACCACACCGAAGACGGGCGAGACCAGGCCGGTGACCTGCTGGAGCTGCTGCAGGTCCTGCAGCCGGTTCAGCTGCTGGGAGGGGAGGGGCATCCGCGCCCGGTCCTGGGCGGGCATGTCGTTGACCGCGAGCGAGTCGAGGGTGTTCGTCACGCTGAGCTTTTCCGTGCCCAGCGGGCCCCCGCCTGCCGCGCTCGCCATCGGGGCGGCGAGGCCGGTGACACCGGCGGCGAGCCCGACGACGGCGACGATACGTCGTGTTGAGATCATGTGCTGAGCAACGCGGGCGCCCCGCGGACGGACACGGGCGGGCGGCGCCGCTCACCCGTGAGGACCAGTGTCACGGGTGCCGTTGCCGTGGGCGCCGGGACGGAGGAAGCTCGAAGGAGAGGGCCGTTGCGACCGTTCCCCGTTCGGGCCGCGGCCCTGCGAGGAGGTCGTCATGGGTACCACGGCAGGCCCCGGCTTCGACACCGAAGCGCTGCGCCGGGGCATCGAAGGAGATTCGGCGGCACCTCTGTTGTCGCTGTACGCGCGGGACGCGGAGGTCCGCATCGTCGACCGGTACGACCAGCCCAGCCGCCCCAAGGTCCTGCACGGCCGGGACGAGATCGCCGAGATGCTCGACGACGTCTACAGCCGCGACATGACCCACCGGATGGAACGCTGCGTGGTCCAGGGCGACCAGGTGGCGTTCAGCGAGGCGTGCACCTACCCGGACGGGGTGCGGGTCCTCTCCGAGTCGATGCTGTCGCTGCGCGACGGCGAGATCGTCGAGCAGACCATGATCCAGGCCTGGGACGAGTAGTCCGGGGCCGTCAGAGGCGGTGGGGTCAGCGTGTCCAGGCGCTGTAGTCCATGACGTCGCCCGCCGCGACGCCGTACTCCGGCTGTGCCTCGGTGAAGGTGGTCTCCAGACCGAGGACGGCACCGGTGTGCGGGTTCACGATCAGCATGCGGCGCACGCCGGTCACCTCGTGGACGTAGGCCTGGCCGTGCCGCCCGAGGCGGTCGGTGACCTCTCCGGCGGGGCGCAGTCCGCCGGTGTCCGCGAGGAGGCGGACGAGTGCCGCCGACTCGCGGGCCCCCAGGGTCCAGTTGTCGAGCAGCAGGTCGGCCGCGTCGAGCAACTGGGAGGTGTTCATCGAGTCAATGCGCTGGGCCTCCTCCAGGTAGGCGCGCAGCCGGTCGGGGTCGTGCGGCGGGCGGGAGTGGGGCGGGGCGTCGCTCCAGCTCGGCGGGTACGTGGTGTCCCTGATGACGTGCCCGTCCTCGACCTGGCGGGGGTTGCCGTCCTCGTCCTCGCCGATGACCGGGCGGCCGGGGTGGCGCGGGTCGGTGGCCACCACCAGCTCGGTCTGCCGGCCGTCGTCCGTCCAGCGCACGACGCGCTCCTCGGGCAGGGTGACCGGGGGTGCGTCGTCGGACATGCCGAGGCTCCAGGACTGTACGTGCGTGCCCTTGCGCAGGGGCGGCCCACCGTCCACCGCTGCGGCCTCGGCGCGCTCGGCGATCCGGTCGAGGGACACGGGCGTGGCGTCGGCGCGTACGGCGAGCGGGCGGGGTGCGGCGACGGCGGGCGGGGCGCTCGGGCCGCCGAGCAGCAGGGCCAGCGCCGTCACGGCGACGACGGCGGTGGCGGCGAGGCCCCAGGCCAGGCGGACGCCGTGGCGGCGGGATCGCGGGCCGGGCAGCGGCCCCCGGGAGGGCGTGGAGACGCTCCGCCCGTGCAGCAGCCGGTCCAGCCGGCGTTCGCCGTGGTGGTCGAGCGGCCCGTCGGCGAAGGGCGGGGCGTCGGCCGGTACCGGGTTGGCGCGGCGCAGGAGGTCGAGTTCGTCAGCCATGGCCGTGTTCCTTCGCGGGGGTGGCGTCGACGGTGGTCGCCGGGTGCGGGCGGTGCGGGGCTGCGGCAGGGGCCATGCGGTCGATCTCCGTTCTCAGCCGGGCGCGGGCGCGGTGCAGCCGCATCGACGCGGCCCGGCTGCCGCAGCCGAGGGCGACGGCAAGCTCGTCCACGCCGAGTTCCTCCCATGCCGCCAGCCTCAGGACCTCCTGGTCCTTGGCGGAGAGCCGGGCGAGGGCCTCGTGCACCCAGCCGCCGGGCGGCTCGGCCTCGGGGCCCGAGGCGATGTGCCGCCCGTGGGCGGCGTCGTCGTTGCCCAGCCGGGCCAGGAGCCGGCGGCGGCGTCCCTGGCCGCGTACCGCGTTGGCCAGGCAGTTGCGTGCCACCCCGTACAGCCAGGGCAGCGGAGTGGGCGGCAGTTCCGCTCGGCGGCGCCAGGCCACCGTGAAGACCTCCGCCACCACTTCCTCGACCTCGCCCGTGCGCCCGTCCAGCCGTCGCGCCACATAGCGGCTGACCGCCCAGTAGTGCTCCCGGTAGGCAGCGGCGAAGATCTCGTCGTTGCTCATGTTCCGTATCTGTCCGGCACCCTCGTGATCGTCACGGGTGTTTTCGTGACACTCGTCTCGTCCGTCGAGTGTGACGTGCGGGCCGGGCGCGGACACAGGCGGGGCGTGAGGAACCTCAAGAGCATCAAGTGGCTGACGACCACGGACCACAAGACGATCGGCACGCTGTATCTGGTGACGTCGTTCGCGTTCTTCGTGATCGGTGGTGTGATGGCGCTGTTCATGCGCGCCGAGCTCGCCCGGCCCGGTCTGCAGATCATGTCGAACGAGCAGTTCAACCAGGCGTTCACGATGCACGG